>WHTB01000073.1 GCA_009379735.1 Propionibacteriales bacterium | reverse complement strand
GTGCAGGTCGTCGTACTCGAACGCGTGGACCGCGGTGCCGTTCGCGAGCGGCGCGCTGGCCGCCGGGACGCGGTGGGGCGTGCCCCACACCGTCGCCTCCGGCCGGCCGCCGCCCGCCACGACGAAGTCGGTGACCAGCTGTGACCACGGTTGGGTCGAGCCGAAGAGGCCGCAGCCGAGCCCGTCGAGCAGCAGCAGCCGCGCCGTGTCCAGGACGTCGGCGGGGACGTCACCGGCGCGCGCGCCGACGACCCAGTCGGCGAGCTCTGCGGTGGTGCCGCGGTCCGCATTCACCCGTGGTCCTCCCAGAAAGGTCGGCTGACGACTGCAGTCTGTCGGCTGTCGACAGTTTGTCAAGACCTGGGCTACCGTCCCGCTATGGCGCAGACGATCACCGAGCAGATCTTCAGCCGCCGGGTCGGACACGACGTACGACCCGGCGACGTCGTCGTCGCTCCGGTGGACTTCGTCTTCTCGCACGACGGGAACCGCCCGCAGCCGTTGGAGACGTTTCGGTCGATGGGAGGGGTGCAGGTCTTCGACCCGTCGAAGGTGGCGATGTTCCTCGACCATGCGCCCAACGTGCACACGCCCGCGGTGGCCGAGATGCACCGACGGATGCGGGAGTTTGCCGAGGAGCAGGGCATCACCCTGTTCCCCGCGGGCCGGGGCATCAGCCACCAAGTGCTGCCCGAGGAGGGGTACGCCCTGCCGGGACGGATCATCGTCGGGTCGGACTCACATACCTGCACCGCGGGCGCGCTCAACCTGTTGGCGACGGGTGTCGGCTCGACCGATCTCGCCGTCGCGATGATGCTCGGGAAGCTGTGGTTCAAGGTTCCGCCGACGATCCGGTTCCAGCTCGAGGGCGCCCTCCCGGTGGGGGTGTTCTCAAAGGACCTAGTGCTGCACCTGATCGCTCTGGTCGGGGTAGACGGGGCGACGTACCGGGCCGTCGAGTTCCACGGCCCGGCGATCGGCGGGCTCGGCATGGATGCTCGCATGACGGTGACCAACATGGCCGTCGAGATGGGTGCCAAGTTCGGCATCATGGAGGCCGACGACGTCACCCGGCGCTGGCTGCGTCAACGTTCACTCGACGACTCCGGTGCCGTCGACAGCGATCCCGGCGCCGAGTACGAGGCCGTGCACCAGGTGGATGCGGGCGCGCTGGTCCCGGTCGTCGCGGAGCCCCCGACCCCGGACCGGGTGAGACCGGCGGCAGACCTGGGTGGTGTCGCCATTCAACAGGCGACCATCGGCACCAGTGCGAACGGCCAGCTGGACGACCTGCGGGCCGCCGCCAGGGTGCTCGAGGGCCACCACTTCGCTCCCGGGGTCAAGGTGTACATCACCGCAGCGTCGCAACGCGCGTATCTCGCGGCCCGCCGGGAAGGGCTGGTCGACCTGTTCCTCGACGCCGGGGCGGTGATCGGCACGCCGGGCTGCAGTGGCTGCACCGGTGCCAGCGGGTTCGGCGTACCCGCCGACGGGGAGACCATGATCACCAGCGCGAACCGCAACTTCATCGGCCGGACCGGCAACAGCTTGGCGGAGATCTATTTGGCCTCCCCGGCGACCGTGATGGCCTCGGCGATCGCCGGGTCGATCACCGACCCACGGCCGTTCCTCACGCCGTCTCGATCGGTCGGCGCCGCATGAGTGGGCGGGCGCAGCGGTTCGGCGACAACGTCAACACCGACTACATCATCGCCGCGCAGCACAAGGCGGCCTCGCTCGACGTCCGCGAGATGGCGACGCACACCTTCGCGGACATCGACCCGGACTTCGTCAGCCGGGTCGAGCCGGGGGACATCGTCGTCGCCGGGCGCAACTTCGGCTGCGGGTCGTCGCGGGAGACCGCCGTCCACGTCCTGCAGGCGCTCGGCGTCGGGGCGGTGCTCGCCCAGTCGTTCGCGCGCATCTACTTCCGGAACGCGATCAACTCGGGCCTCCCCGTCTTCGAGTGCGACACCTCGGGGATCGTGCAGGGCGACCAGCTCGAGATCGACCAGGGGAGGGGCATCGCGACCAACACGTCACAGGGCGAGCGACTGCCGATCACGCCGCTCCCGCCGGTCATGCAGGCGGTGCTCGACGCCGGTGGCATCGTCGCGTACCTCCGGCAACACCCCGACCTCACCTTGCCCGACCTCACCGCGCCCGGCAGCACGCGCGCCGACCAGCCGACCACCGACACACACCCACGGGGAGCCGTCCGATGAGGAACCGTCAGTACCTTCGCGAGCTGCTCGCCGGCCCGGACGCCGTCGTCGCCCCCGGGGTGTACGACTGTCTCTCGGCCCGGGTGGCCGCCGCATCCGGCGCACAGGCCGCGATCGTCACCGGGGCCGGAGTCGCCGCGTCGGTTCTGGGCACTCCCGATGTCGGTCTGCTCACCATGAGCGAGGTGCTGACCCAGACGCGCAACATCGCCCGCAGCGTCGAGATCCCGGTCGTCGCCGACTGCGACACCGGGTACGGCAACCCGATCAACGTGCAACGGACCGTACGCGAGTTCGAAAGCGCCGGGGTCGCCGGCCTCTTCATCGAGGACCAGGTATCGCCCAAGCGGTGCGGACACTTCGCCGGCAAGCAGATCGTGGCCGCCGGGGAGATGGTGCAGAAGATCCGGGCCGCCGTAGACGCCCGCGTCGACGAGGATCTGCTGTTGATCGCCCGTACCGACGCCCGTGCCGTCGATGGTCCCGACGAGGCCATCCGGCGGGCGCGGCTGTACGTCGAAGCCGGCGCGGAGATGTTGTTCGTGGAGGCCCCGCACTCGACCGACGAGCTGGCGCAGATCGGCCGCGAGCTGCGTCCGCTGGGCGTGCCCTTGATGGTGAACCTCGTGGAGGGCGGCAAGACCCCGCTCGTCCCGGTCGCCGAGCTGAGTGAGATGGGCTTCTCGTTCGTGTCGTTCTCCGGCTCCCTGCAGAAGACCGCGATCGCGGCCATGCAGGAGGTGGCGACCTCGCTGCTGGCCACCGGCGAGGTCACGGCGTTCTACCCGGACCGGATGGTTAGCCTGGAGGAGCGCAGTGAGCTCTTGGGGCTGCCCGAGTACTTCGCGCTCGAGCGGCGCTACTCGAGCGAGTGATCGTGAGACGACCAGGCTGTGCACCGACAGAGAGGAGGCGGAAGCGGGCGTGACGTCACCAACCGTGGGCGGTTCGGTCGAGCAGCGGACGCCGTACTCCGAGCAGGCGGCGCGGATCGTCCGCGAGGCGATCCTGGCCGGACGGTACGAGCCCGGCAGCCGGCTCAACGAGGTGGAGCTGTCGTCTGGCCTCGGCATCAGCCGGAGCCCGCTGCGCGAGGGTCTCCGCAAGCTCGCCGACGAGGGTCTGGTCGTGCTGCAGCCCGGCCGGGGCGCCTTCGTCGCCAGCTTCGCGCCGGACGAGATCCGCGACCTGCTCGAGCTCCGCCAGGCCATCGACGTGATGGCGGCACGGCTGGCGGCCGAACGGGCGACCCCGGAGGAGCTCGACCAGATGCAGCAGGCGCTCGAGGCCGCGACCGTCGCGCACAAGCGGACCGACGGGGCGGCGCCACCATGGACGTCCGACTTCCACATCCTGATCCTGCAGTCGACCAAGAACCGCCGGATCATCGAGCGCGGCGCCGAGGTGCACACCCAGCTGCACCTCGCCAGGTTCCGGTCGGGCTCGACCGCCGACCGCGCGGAGCAGGCACACGACGAACATCAGCAGATCCTCGATGCGATCCGATCTGGCGACCCCGCCCAAGCCGACGAGGCGATGCGCAATCACCTGGTGAACGCCACGCAGCACATCGGCCGCGTGGTCGACGAATCCTCCTGACCGTCGGACCGTGGCGAAGCCCGGGTCGTTGGGGGCTACTCCGGTACGGCGAGATCGAGGCGCCAGTCGTTGCAGCGCATCAGGTGGCCGCGGGGGTACTCGAAGTCGCACTCCTCGACGAAGGAGAAGCCGACCTTGCGGCAGAGGGCGTTGGACGCCGCGTTGTCGACGGACGGGAACGCGTGCAGGTGTGCGTGCTTGCGCTGCGCGGCCGCCAGCCGAGCGACCTCGGTGACGGCCGTGGAGGCGATGCCTCGTCCCTGGTACGACGGGAGCACGTGCCACCCGGTCTCGTACACCGTCTCGCCCTGCCAGTCGTGCTCCCAGTAGCCGACCAAGCCGACCGCCTCGCCGTCCGGGAGCAGCACGACCCTGAACATCTGGGCGGTCCCGTCGCCCGCGACGTACCGCTCGTGTCGTCGCTGCACCTTCTCCTCGGTCTCCGGACCGCCGAGGTGCCGCGTCATCTCGGGCGCGTTGAGGCGACGGAGCAGGTCGAGGTCGGCGTCAGTCCACGGCTCGATGCGTACGTCAGGCTTCATGCCCGTCACTCTGCCAATCGCCGTCGACAGTCGAGGTCGCGGTCAGTGCTCGAGCGCGGCGTAGTGCTGGGCGAGCAGGTCACCGCCCCAGTCGTGACGGAGGTCGCGCCAGACCGAGTGGATGTGGTTGGCGTCGTCTTGCGTGTTGTCGTACTCGAGCAGGAAGCTCGGACCCGTGACGGCGTAGTAGTGGCCTGCGCCCGGCGCCGTGTCACCCGCCCAGGTGAAGGCGACCTCACCGCGCCCGGCGTCGAGGATGTCGGTCCACGCACGGTCGGCAACCGGACCGGCGGCCCGGTCGAGGTACTGCCGGACCACGGCCTCCAGCAAGTCCCGCTGCTCCCTGTCCATCTGGTCGTGCCGGAGGCCGGGAGGGACGACTGCGGTGCTCGCGACGGGGTCGAACCGGGTCCTGATGTCGCGGGGCGCGACCGGCCCTGACACAGCCACCCGGCGCTGGTCGTTGCCGAGCGCATCGACCAGCCGGCGGGCCAGGTCCTCCTCGCGGGCAAGTGGGCGGAAACCGGTGTGTGGCCCGGTGGGTACGCGGGCGGGCTCCGCGCCGAAGAACTGTGGCGTGCCGGTCACCTGGTCTCCGACCACGGTGGCGTGCGCGGCGAGGTGGTGGCCGTTGACCCGCCACGCCCACGGCTCGGCACCGCGCGGGTCGCCGAGGACGCGGACCCAGTAGCGCAGGTCGGTGTACGGGTCCACGGTCTGGGTGCCGGACTGCTGCAGCTCGCGGCGGATCGACTCGACCCGGACCACGGCCAGTGCGTCGGTGTGGCCGCGGGTGCTGTAGGCGGTCGCGAGCAGGTCGAACGCCAGCCCGCGCTGCTCGTCGTCGAGCGCCGCGATCGCGAGCCCCGGCCGTGGCCCGGGGAGGTAGGTCCACCGGTCGTGGTCAGGTATGTCGAACCGGGCTGTCGCCTCGTCTCGCTGACCTGCCGTCAGGGCGTCGGTGAACGCGGTCGCCGCCTCGCGCATCCGCCTGACCAGGTCTGTCATGTCCGCGTCACCAGTCGCCACCGGGCCTCCCGCCGTCGTCCGCACCAAGGGTCCCTCCCGTTGAGTGTGACGTTTTCGACAGACACGCCGGCGTGTCGCGTCGAAAACGTCACACTCAACGGGAGGTTACGACAGCAGGCCCTGGCGTACGGCCTGGAGCACGATCTGGGTCCGGCTCTGGACGCCGAGCCGGACCATCAGCTGCCGGATCCGGCGCTGGACGGTCCGCCGGGAGACGCCGAGCTGGTGGGCGATCGCGTCGTCCTTCAGCCCGGCCGAGAGCAGGGTGAGGAGGTCCTTGTCGGCGGCCGGGAGCGCGTCGCGGTCAGCCGGACCTGGCTCAGACCGCAGGCCGATCGGCGTGGCCGTCCGCCACAGGGACTCGAACAGCGCGGTGAGCGCGTTCAGCATCGGCGTCGCGTTCAGCAGCACGATGCCGTCGACGCCGGGCGCGTCGTCGGCCAACGGCACGATGGCGTGGCGTCGGTCCGCGATCATCAGCTTCGTCGGGAGCCGGTCCAGCAGCCGGGCCTCCTCACCGAGGTCGGCGAGCCGGCGCAGGGTCGCGAGCTGGCCGGGCGCTTCGAGGGCCGACCGCTCGTAGATGACCCTGGCCCGTACGCCGCGCTTCAGGTGGTCGATCTCGGTGGCCGTCACCTGCTGCTCGGTCGCCTCGTACGGCGGCTTGTCGAAGACCAGGATCTCCTGGGTCGCGACGGACTGCAGCTGGGAGATGCGCTGGAGGACGGCATCGTGTCCCAGCACCACCTCCACCAGATGGAGCGGGCTGACCGCGCTGGCCTTGACGAACGTCTCCTGGTAGCCGGTGATCGCGGCCCGAGCCCGGCTGAGCTCGTCCTCCTGCTGATGCAGCAAGATGCCGAGCGCCAGCTCGGGGGAGGTCGGGAAGAACCGCGGCTGCCGGCTGGCCGACCGGGTGGCGAGGCCCTTGCTCTCCAGCTCGTGCAACGCGTCCCGCGCCCGGGCCGTGGTCGAGTCGAGGCGTCGGGCCGACTCTGAGATCGAGAGGCCCGGTCGCTCGAGCAGCAGCGCGTAGAGGTCCTCGCTGAAGGCCGCGATGCCCAGCGTGCCGAGCACCCGCCTGTCTCCGACCATTCCGTCACTCCTGAACTCTCGGTGGCTAGCCTGCGCCAATGGCATGACTATGCCACCCCGTGGCGGGTGATCCGGCCTACGGTGTTGCTCAGTCATCGCGGCCGTACCCCGTCGGACGGGGGAGTGGTCTGAGTCGGCAGCCAAGGAGACGCTGATGTCGAAGACGACGCTCGGGATCGGCGCGCTGGCGACATCCGCGCTCCTGACAACCGCGCTGACCACCCTCGGTCAGGCGCAGGTGCAGGCGACGGTCCAGACGGCAGACCGGGTCACGGTGATCATCGAGCTGGCCGGTCAGCCGGCCCTGGCAGCGGTACGAGCCGACGGTCGCACCGGATGGGACCAGGCGCGCCAACGCGGCGCCGAGCTGGAACGCCGGCACGACGCCGTCGTCGAGTCGGCCGACCAGGCTGGCATCGACCTCGCGGTGCTGGACGAGCTCACGGCCTCCTACAACGGCATCGTCGCCGAGGTGCCGAGCTCTCGGGTCGAGGCGATCGAGCAGCTCCCCGGCGTACACCGGGTGCACGAGGACGCGACGTACACGCTGACGCTGGACGACTCCGTGCCGCTCGTCGGGGCCCCCGAGTCCTGGCAGCGGACCGACCCGGGCGGCAAGCCGCTGACCGGCACCGGCACCGTGGTCGCGATCCTGGACAGCGGGGTCGACTACCGCCACCCCGACCTCGGCGCCGGTCTCGGCTCCGGCCACAAAGTCGTGACGGGCCATGACTTCGTCAACGACGACGACGATCCAATGGACGACAACGGGCACGGCACCCATGTCGCCGGGATCGTGGCCGCCGACGGCGACGTCCGTGGTGTAGCACCCGGGGCGCAGCTCGCTGCCTATAAGGTCCTGGACCGGTTCGGCCGCGGAGAGCTGTCCGACATCCTGCCCGCGCTGGACGCGGCCGTCGCGCCGGACAACCCGCATCGAGCCGACGTCATCAACATGAGCCTCAGCGGCCCGGGCGACGGCACCGACCCGCTGTCGGTGGCGGCGAGCCAGGCGGTCGAGTCCGGAGCCGTGGTGGTCGGTTCCGCGGGCAACTCCGGGCCGGGCGCGCAGAGCGTCGGGTCGCCGGCGGCGGCCGAAGCGGTGCTGGCCGTGGGCGCCAGTGTCAGCGGCCTCGACGTACCCCGGGCCACCATGGTCGAGCCGTTCGAGCAGGACCTGCGCGGCGTACGTCGTGACTTCTCGGCGCACCCACCGACCGAACCGGCTCGGCTCGACGTGGTCGACATCGGGACCGGTGCGCCCGATAGCTACGACGACGTCGACGTGGCCGGTAAGGCGGTGCTGATCTACGACGACGGCAACGCACTCGACAAGGCCACTGCGGCCGAGCAGCGGGGCGCCCGCGCGGCGTTCTTCTTCATCCCCGACTTCTGGCCGTGGAACGAGGGCGCCCGGCCGGCCGCACCCGGGCTGGCGCCGCCCGGCGACGCGGCCACGATGGCGGACGCGTTCGGCGCCGAGGCGGACGACGGCCGGCTCGAATCCCTTGTCTCGATGCAGATTCCGGGTGCGAGCGCATCGACCCTGCAGGCTGAGCTCGCCGACGGGACAGTGCGGGTGGAGCTCACCGGCACCGACGCCACCGACCAGCTCGCCGACTTCAGCTCGCGCGGTCCGAGCGGGCGCTTCGGGCTCAAGCCGGACCTGGTGGCACCGGGCGTCGAGATCCTCTCCACGCTGCCCGGTGGGACACACGGGCGGGCCAGCGGTACGAGCATGGCCGCTCCGCACGTCGCAGGTGCGGCGGCGCTGGTGCGGCAGGGACACCCGGAGTGGACCGTCGGGCAGGTCGCCGGGGCGCTGACCGGCACCGCCGTACGGCTCGCGGATGCGACCCCGCTGGGGCAGGGCGCCGGACGGCTGGACGTCCTCGCGGCTACCGGCGCCGGCGTCGTACCCACGTCCGGCCCGCTGTCGCTCGGCCTCGCGGACCTGGCGGCGGCCGACGTCGACCGGACGGCGAACATGACGCTCGACAACCTCGGGCCGGCCGCCAGGACCGCGGCGTTGACCGTCCGCCCGCACGCGGGTCTCGACGCGTCTATCACGGTCGAGCCGGCGCAGGTCACCGTGCCGCCGAACGGGTCGGCCGACGCCGCGCTGCGCGTACGCCTGCCGGCTCCGGAGGCGGACGGTGACGTCAGCGGCTGGGTCGACGTCGACCTCGGGGCCGACGGGACGAACGACCTCTCGGTGCCGTACCTGCTCGCGGTCCGCCACCTGTCCATGCACGCCACCCCGGACCCGGCTCCGGAGGGGACCCGGACGACGGTGTATGTACGGAGCCCGGCGGACGGGGTCGGCGCCCCGACCCTGGAGGTCACGTGCCCCGGGCTGACTCCGCAACGCCCCGACCTGGAGGCGCTCGGCACCCGGCTGTGGCGAGCCGTCGTCGAGGTCGGCGACGCCGGGCTGTGCGAGGCCCGCGCGCGCCTGGTCGCCGACGACCGCTACGGCTCGCCGACCCTGACCGGCACCGTGTCCGTCGAGTCGGCGGCCCCGCCGGACCAGGTCGTCGGCGCGTCGCACTGGCAGCCGATCGGGCCGAACTCGGCGTACGGCCACCTCGCGTTCGACGCCACGGACAGCAAGCGGATGGCCGTCGTCCAGATCGGGCACCCCAGCCTGTTCGTCACCGATGACCGGATGGCGACGTGGCGGGAGTCCCGCACCATGCCGATGGCCGGCGGCGTACCCGCGGGAGTCGAGACCCACCCGCACGACTCCGGCGTGATGTACGTCGCGGTCAACGGCGGCCCGGACCCGAGCTACGAGGGACGCGTCCTGCGTACGACCGACCGCGGCGCGAGCTGGCAGATCCTGCCCGGGCCCGACCAGGACATCAGGGAGATCGCCCTCGACTCCGCGGGCACCGCGCTGGCCGTCGTGGCGGGAGGGCAGCTGCGCGTCACGACCGACGACGGCGAGACGTGGACGACGTTGTACAGCCCGGGCACCTCCGTACGCGGCATGCACTGGATCGCCGGCGATCTGTATCTCGCGTCCAACAGCGGGCTTCAGGTGGTCCGCGACGCGGCGTCCGACGCGCCGAGCGGGCCGCACGTGCTGCTCAGGCCCGGAGTCCTCGGCTGGGCCGAAGCGGTCACGGGCGACGAGGAGACGCTCCTCGTCACGGCCTACCCGAGCCCGTGGATGTTCGCGTCCGACGACGGTGGGGCGACGTTCCGCGAGATCTTCCGCACCACCGGATCCAGCTTCCAGGACGTGGAGCTGGTCGGTGACGACATCTACGCGACCAACACGCGGAACACCTGGGTGGGACATGACCGGGGGGCCACCTGGGAGGAGTGGGGAGACCCGATGCCACCGTCGGTCGAGACCGACATCTCGTCCTGGCCCAGCCCGCATCCGTCGCTCGCGGACACGTTCTACGTGGCGGCGTCGGGCGCCGGCATCTATGCCACCGACTCGCCCGGTTCGTACCAGCGCGTCGGGGTCCCCGGCGCCGACGTGTACGACCTGGTGACCGCCCAGGGCGCCGACGGAGAGGCGCTGGTCGCCGGCACCTTCCGTGACTCGTACCGAACGTTCGCGCATGGACGGGAGGAGGCGCTCAGTCCCGAAGATCTCGAGTGGCAGTCGTCGGGTGGCGAGGGCCGCCAAGGCGTCTCCGCCCAGTTCGTCGCCCGGGCGCCGAGCGACCCGTCGGTCGTCTACAAGCTGCGCAAGGACGCGAACCTGACGTTCGGCATCTTCCGCAGCGAGGACGGCGGCGCCACCTGGGACCGTCAGGTCAGCCCGTCGGAGTTCCCCTCGGCGTTGATGGTCCATCCGGCCGACCCGGACCGCATCTACGCCGGGTACGTGAGCCTCACGGGGGCTGGCCTCGTGGTGAGTATGGACGGCGGCGAGTCCTGGCGGAAGGTCGACCAGGGCCGTGTCTTCCAGACCCTGGCGGGTGACCCCGCCGACCCGGACCGGATGTGGGCCGGCGACCACGAGGGGCTCTACCTGTCCGAGGACGCGGGCCTGCACTTCCGCCGCCTCGCGAGCCACCCGGTTACCGCGATCGCGGTCGACCCCGACGACTCGCAGCGCCTCGTCATCGGCGGGCGGGGACTGTTCACCAGCACCGACGGCGGACAGTCGCTGCAGCGGGGTGACCATGGGCCGTTGGACCAGTGGGTCACCGACCTCGCCATCTCGCCGCGCGACGGCCGCACTGTCTATGCCGCCGCCGGGCCGTTCTACGACGAGCTCGGCGTGCTGAAGAACGGCCGTGGAGTCCTGCGGAGCGTCGACAGCGGCGCGAGCTGGCGGTCGTTCAGCGTCGGCCTCGACAACTCCGACGTGACCAGCCTTGCCATCGGCCTGGACGGTCGCCACCTGTACGCCGGGACCTTCGGTGGTGGCGTGCATCGAGTCAGAGTCCGTTAACCGCCCGACCAGCCCCGGCCCGTACGGCCGCAACGAGAAACGGTGACCGAGATGTCGCGACACCTGGTCCGAGTAGCCACCTGCCTGGCCTCGTCCGCCCTGCTCCTACTGCTGCCGCTCGCCGACGCCGGTGCGGCGCCCAGGTCGCCGATCGACCCCGAGCCGGCCTGGGTCGCCACGCTGTCCGCCGCAACCGGCGACACCGCTTGGGCCAACGGTGCGGTGACCGCGACCCGCGGCAACGCCGTCTTCGTCAGCGGCCGGCTCGACAGTGAGGCCGCGGGGTCGGACATCACCACGGTCGCGTACCGCGCCAACGACGGCCGGATCTTGTGGCAGGCGTCGTACGACGGGGACCTCCACGGCAGCGACAACGCCCGGGATCTCGCGGTCAGCGATGACGGCACGCTGCTGTTCGTGCTCGGGCAGACGCCCGGTGACCTCGGCCGTGTGGTGACCATCGCGTACGACACCACGAGCGGGGAGCAGCAGTGGACCGCCGTCTATGGCTCGTGGGCCAACCCGACCGAGGTCGTCGCCGCCGGCGACCGGGTGTTCGTGACCAGCCAGCGACAGGTCGACGGCCGCAACGTCTACGCAACGGTCGCCTACGACGCCCGGTCCGGCGAACAGCTCTGGGAGGCGCAGTACGGGTTCGGGGACTCGTCGGCGTCGGTGCGGGACCTGGCCGTCAGCCCCGACGGGGAGCGGCTGTTCGTGACCGGTCAGGTCCGTCCCGCCGGCACGCTCGGGCAATACGGCACGGTCGCGTACGACGTCCACACCGGCGAGCAGCTGTGGGACGCGCAGTTCGGCGTACCCGGTGGTCTGGCCTTTCCCGAGGACATCGCGGTCAGTCCTGACAGCCGGCGTGTGTACGTGACCGGCACGAGCGACGACGCGTCCGGCGACACCGGCGCGGGGACGGTCGGCTATGACGCCGGCACCGGCCAGCGGGTCTGGTCGGCGAGGTACAACAGTGAGTTCGGGAGTACGGACGCCGCGAGCGCGCTGACGGTGAGCCCGGACGGCGAGACCGTGTACGTCGGCGGCCACGCGTTCGAGTCGTTCCTGCTGTCCCATCTGGTCACGCTGGCCTATGACGCGGACACCGGGGAGCAGCGCTGGGTGGACCTCTATGAAGCCGAGGGCGGTGACTGGAACCAGGCGCTGGATCTGGTCGCCCGCCGAGACCACCTCTATGTCACCGGCCGTGCGGTCGGGATCCCGGCTCTCGCGTTCGGCTCCGATGGCACCCGGCAGTCGATGGTGGGGTACGGGGCGGGCAGCTACTTCGCCGGACGGTCCCAGGGCATCGAGCTCGCCGTCACCCACAACAACCGGACCTTGGTCGCGGTCGGACACCTCCGCAACGCCGACGGCGACCTCGAGTGGACGGTCGCCGGATTCCGGCTGCGCTGACGCGGTCGCGCGCTCTCGCGGTCAGCGCGACTGACGCAGCATCCGGCGCTTGACCGTGGCCGGCACGACCTTGCCGAGCCGGTCGGCCAGTCGCGCCAGCCAGGCGATGGAGCCGAGCGCGTCCGTGGTGGGCGCGCCGTCGATGCTGTCCATCAGCAGGATCCCCACGACCGCGGCCGACAATGTGGCGGTCAGCGCCTTCGCGTCGACCGTGTCGTCGATGTCGTAGCGGTCGAGCACTCGGCGCACTGAGTGCTCCACGGCGCTCCGCCACAACCCGAGCGTCTCCGACAGCAGCCGCGCCTGCTCGGGGTCGGTCTGCGCGGACGCGATCACGTTGGCGAGGACGGCGGCGGACCCATTGGCGGCGGTGTCGGCGGCGAGGCGAATGCCGACCGCGTGCAGGTCAGCGAAGGACTCGGCGGCCTCGAGGTCGGCACCGTACTGCGACACCATCTCTCGCGTGGCCTGCGTGAACGCCTCGCGAAGCAGGCCATCGACGCCGTCGAAGTGGTAGAAGACCAGCGCCTGGTTGACCCCCGCCTCAGACGCCACCGACCGGGCGGTCACCGCGCGCACGCCCGCCGTGCCGACGAGCCGAATGGTCGCGGCCATCAGCGCTGCCCTGGTCTCGGTGGAGCTCATCGGGCGCTCACCTGGGTCCTCTCCCGGTCGGTCCAGCGGGCGGTGCGCGGCCCGGCGCCGCTCGCATCGGCGACGACCTGCACGAACGTGCTGAGGATAGGCAGCCGCACCAACCAGCCGACCCACGCGGTGGCGAGGTTGGCGTGCTCGAGGGCCCGGGCGTACGCCGCGACACCGCGGTCGACGTACCCGCTCCCGGTCCAGCGCATCCGGATGAGGGCTACGCCGGCATCCTCGGCCGGACGGAACACCAGTCCACGCGGTCCGAGTCGCTTCAACGAGTCGCCGGCCGTCGAGCACAGGTCGCAGGTCGCCGAGACCCACAGCGTGGCCGGCTCCGCGACGTACGGCCGCCAGCGGGGGAGCCAGGCCCGCACCTGGCTGCGGTACGCGGCCCACTCCGGCCAACGCACCGCCAACACCTCGCGCTCGTGTCGCTCGGCGACCGCGACCGAGAAGACGACCGCGATGCCGGCGCCCGCCACCGTCGTCCACGAGCCCGCGCCGACGCCGACCAGGGCGAGGAGCAGCGAGCCGCCGAGCTGCATGGGGTTGGCGAGGTAGGCGTACGGTCCCGTCGTCACGAGCCGCTCCGGTGGGTCCCAGGGGAATGGTGTGCCGCGGCCGACCCGCGTGAGCTCGGCAACCGCCGCGATCGCCGGGACGGCGACCGCGACTGCAGCCATCAGCAGCAGGGATCGCACGACGAGTCCGTGCCCGAGCAGGGTCGCCCAGGAGCCGTCTCCCCGGGAGAACGCGAGGGTGGGCAACAGCCAGATGACCAGGCCGCCGAAGGCGGCGAGCTGGAGCGTGGTGCGGAGGTGGAGGTGGGTGCGCCGGCGGGTGTGCTCGGACAGCAGTAGGGCCGGGAGCGCGACGACGCCAAGCAGGACGAGCTCTCCGACCCACCAGCGCTCGTGCAGAGTCACCAGGTCTGGGAGTGCGGGCATGGTGAGCCGGTCGACCCAGGCGAAGCCGAGCAACCAGATCGGCCAACGCCCGCCGATCAGGGCGGGCAGCGCCCCCCAGACCAGAGCCCAGCCGATGCTGGTTTCGAGCGGCATGCCGAGGAACGTCGTCGGAGCGCTACCGAAGGTCCACCATGCGCCCGCGACCTGCTGGACCGCGAGCACGCCGGTCCAAGCCAGCAGGAAGCCGAGGAAGGCGGCCGACATCCGGCGGGGGTCGATCCCCGGGCCGGTTGAGCGCAGCCGCCAGACCGCGGCCGCCAGCACGACCGGGAGGCCGAGCGTGAGATTGCGCGCGACGTCGGCGCTCAGGTCGGCGTGCTCCATCAGTCCAGCCCGTTCAGGAAGGCGCTCGCGCCGGCGTCCATGAAGACGTCGGTGACCGGGCCGAACCACCAGCTCGGATCCAGCTTGCGGGTGTAGTCGATGGTGAGGGTCGCGCGGCAGCCCGCATCGGTCTGCGCCCAGGTGATCGAGCCCGACTCGAGGCCGACCCAGCGGGTGGTGCGTGCGGTGTCGCTGTCGACGATGAAGTCGACGTGGTCGGCGGCCGACGCCGCGACCCGCGTGGTGATGACGCCGTCGGCCATCCTCAACGACCATTCGTCACCCACGGCCAAGCCGGTGCCGGTGACGTCGAGGGGAGTGGGGTACTTCGCGACCTGGAGCAGCCGGCCGCGGTCCTTGGCCGGGTCGATCGCCGGGCCACGATCGAGGGCGGCGGCGAAGTCGGCGCACTGCGCGGCCACGATGCGGTCGCTGCTCGCCGACTGCTCGGCGTTGACCCGGGCACCTGGCAGCGCTCCCTCGAGGGCGACAAGGGCCACGACAGGGAGTACGGCGTGGCGCTGGCCGGCGCTCAGCTTGAAGAGCCCGAGCATCATCGCGGCCGCGCCGTAGATCAGCGGCGACGCGATCAGCACGCACAAGGCGCCCTCATGCAACAGCGCCGAGGCCAGCAGCAACAGGATCGTGACGACCTTGAACAAGGTGCCCCAGTCGCTCCGCCTGGGCAGGAGTGACACCAGGAACGCGAGCCCGCACGGAACGCCGACGAAGAGCAGCGCTGTGTCGAGACGGCCCAGCCGGGCCGAGAGCCAGACACCCAGTAGCCCGACCACGACGATCGCGGTGAGTGCGAGCAGGCGACTGCGCCGCAACGTGGGCGGAGGAGCCGGGTCGGGCGGACCTGCGGCGTCATTCTCGTACCAAGTCATGTTTTAAGCATATGCTCAAAACATCGAATCCGGGTAATCCGTCACCTTCGCGTACGGATGCGCAAGGTCGGCTCGTGACGGTCTATCGGGGTGGGAGGAGTTGGGAGCACAGCGTCGAGGTCGTCCACGCGACGTACCGCTTCACCGACCACCCGCGGTCCTCGGTGAAGTTCAGGAAGACGTCGGAGCCGACGAGGGTGAGGAGTACGTCGGTCGCCTGCGCCCTGTTAAGCCCCTTGCGCAGCAGGCGCCTACGCGCGAGCGAGTCGAGGAAGCTTCGATAGCCGGCAGTCCGGAGCGACTCGTGGTGGGCGATCACGTCGACGACCTCGGGGTCGGTCGTCGACGCCGCGAGGGCTACCCGGTCCAGGGACGCTGCGCGCGCGTTGATCACGGTCACGTTGCTCACGAACAGCTCGATCGCCCTGGCTCCATCCGGGGTGGTCGTCGCTTCCTGCCACCACGGCGTGAGCTCTGGAGGCTGCGGTTCGTCCTCGCCCATCACCGCGTTGTCGATGGTGGCAGTGAGCAGCAGCGGCTTGGTATGGAAGACGAAGTAGACCGTCTGCACCGCGACACCGGCGCGCTTCGCGATGCCGGCCATCGTCGTCCCGTGGTAGCCGCTGCTGCGGAACTCCGGGATGGCGGCGGTGGACGCCGCTGGTCGTCGGGGTCACCGAGTTCTTGGTGCTGACGCCGGGAGTGTTCGGCGGCTTTGTAACGGCACGGCTCGCTATCGGGTTCTGGATGCTGATGTTCGCCGCGCTGGGCTGGAGCCTCTTCGTCGAGTCGCGCCGGGAGCCGGTCGTTGAAGCGGTGCCGTTGGGTGCTCGGGTTGCCTGAGGCCTGCCGCCGGAGCGGCCAAGGATCCGGGCGGCCGCACTCGATCAGTCCGACCGGTTTGCCGCCGGCCCCCGATGACCTGGAGTTCGTCCTGCATGAAGTTCGCCGTCGGGGATTGCCTCGGTTGAGGCAACGGTCGCTGCTGATGAACCCGAACCTCGACGGACGGCCGTTGTCCTGCTCGTCACTGAGCACGGCTGGGCCGACTTCATGACCGACGGGGCGGTCACGAGCCCTGCATGCAGCGGCCCGCCCATGACGAGTAGGGCATGCCAACGCGGCCGGCGGCTCAGCACCGTTGCGGTGGGTCGGGGTCGTCGGTCGTCGGTCGATCCGTGTCGCCGTCGGGTGGT
>WHTB01000283.1 GCA_009379735.1 Propionibacteriales bacterium | reverse complement strand
TAGTCACGCCCCGACTACTGGTGGCATAGTCCTGTCCACGCACCCAGTCGTGAGAGGGACGCCCATGAGGTCACGTCGCACACGCATGCTCGCAACCATGGGGGCGTTCATCGTCGCCCTCCCGATCGCCGCCGTTATCAGCAGTCCAGCCTCCGGCGCACCGGCCGACACCGCCCCGGAAACGCCGTACACGTTGGAAAACGGCGTCACCGCACCCACGTACTCCTATCCCGACGCCATCCGCGAGACGGTCTGGGTCACGGCCCCCGACTTCGACGAGGACGGCGAGCCCGACCGGATCGCGGCCGACATCATCCGGCCGAGCGAGCTCGACGGCACGGCCGAGATCCCGGTCGTCATGGACGCCAGCCCGTACTACCTGTGCTGCGGCCGCGGCAACGAGTCGGAGCTCAAGGAGTACGACTCCCACGGCAACCCGATCAAGTTCCCGCTGTTTTACGACAACTACTTCGTGCCACGCGGGTACGGCTACGTCGCGGTCGACATGGGCGGCACGGCCCGCTCGACCGGATGTGTCGACCAGGGCGCGAAGAACGACATCCTCACGGTCAAGGCCGTCGTCGACTGGCTGAACGGCAACGCCGACGCGGTCGACGCCGATGGCAACCCGGTCGAGGCCGACTGGACCAACGGCAAGACCGGCATGATCGGCAAGTCCTACGACGGCACCATCGCCAACGGCGTCGCGGCCACCGGCGTCGAGGGCCTCGAGACCATCGTGCCGATCTCCGCGATCAGCTCCTGGTACGACTACGACCGCTACCAAGGCCTGCCGTTCTCGTTCGACTACCCCAGCTGGCTGTCGGGTGTGGTCGCCGAGGAGCGCACCGAGCGGATCGACTGCTCGGCGAAGCTGGCCGAGATGGCGGCCGAGGACGGCGACGAGACCGGGGCGTACGACGAGTTCTGGGCCGCCCGCGACTACCGCGACGGCGTATGGCAGGCCGAGGACGTCGAGGCCAGCGTGTTCATCGTGCACGGCGTCCAGGACACCAACGTCAAGACGCCGAACTTCTCCCGCTGGTGGAACGACCTCGCGGACGCCGGCGTCGACCGCAAGATGTGGCTGTCGCGCGTCGGGCACGTCGACCCGTTCGACTTCGGCCGTGAGGAGTGGGTGCCGACCCTGCACCGGTGGTTCGACCACGAGCTGATGGGCATCGACAACGGCATCGACCGTGAGCCCGCCGTACGCGTCGAGACGGCACCCGGGCAATGGGTCGAGGACGGCGACTGGCCTCTCGGCACGCGTCCGGTCACCCTCCACCCGCGCACCGACGGCTCGCTCACGCTCGGCCTGCGAGACCGCGGGGAAGCCGGGTTCGTCAACGACCCCCTCCAGACCGAGGCACAGTCGGTGGTGGCCGGGCCTAACCCCAACCGCCTGCTCTTCACGACCGACACGCTGCAACGCGACATCCGGGTCTCTGGTGAGCCGCAGGTGACGCTCGACGTCTCGCACACCGCCGCGACCGGCCAGGTCGGCGTCGCGCTGGTCGTCTACGGCGAGGCGACCCGGGTGTCGACGCAGGGCGACGGCGCGCAGACACTGCCCACCGAGTCGTGCTGGGGCGAGGCGACGGCCGCCGACGAAGCCTGCTACTTCGACGTCGCACAGCGCCGCAGCTCGACACCCCTGCAGGTGATCTCGCGTGGCTGGGCCAGGCTCGACGGTGCCGGCCAGCACGACGTCACCGTCGACATGACGGCCAACGACCTCGTCGTTCCCGCCGGTCACCAGCTCGGCCTCGTCGTCGTCGCGTCGTCCCGCAACCGGATCGTCACGGTCGACTCAGAGCCGACGCCGTACGACGTGGGGCTGCGTGACACCGCCGTGCGCCTGCCGGTGCAGGGCGAGCCGCCGACGTTCACCGCTGGCGCGAGCCTGGTCCCGACCCTGGGCGAGCTCACCGCGGGCACGCTCGCGGACACGAGCATCGAGTTCCGGCTGCCCCGCTGACCATCGGCGCCGGCCCGCCGACATCGAGGCGGGCCGGCCTCGTGAACGAGGCGTAACCGCCTGTTCCTCGTACGGCCCGAGCCTTGCAAGGCGCGGGGTGTACGTGGAACGCGCGGTTACGCCTCGTTCTCGGACGGACGTCAGCGGCCGCCGCGGGCCCGCAGGTAGTCGGCCACGACGTACTCGCCGAGGCGCCCGATGTCCGGCGTGAACACCCGGCCGGCTGCCCGGCGAGCAACCGCGTCGATGAACCGCGCCAGCCCAGGATCCTCGCCCAGCATGAAAAAGTTGATGGTGGCGCCGTAGCGGCTCAGCTCGTCGACCTGGGCCACCGTCGCACGCAAGGTTTCCATGGTCGTCGGCCAGCTGAACTCCGGGACGCCGCCCGCACCGAGATGCGCCGTCGGCTCGCCGTCGGTCACCACCAGCACCACCGGCTCCGCGTCCGGATGCCGGCGGACGTGCCGTGACGCGAGCATCAGCGCATGCTGCAGGTTCGTGCCCTGCACCCACTCGGGCTCGACGTCGGCCAGCTGCAGCGGTGACAGCCGACGCGCCGCGAGGTTGAACCCGATCACCTGCAACGCGTCCTGCCGGAACCGTGTCTCCACCAGGTGTGAGAGCGCCAGCGCGGTCTGCTTCATCGGCCCCCAGCGACCCTCCTGCACCATCGAGAACGACAGGTCGACGCAGAGCGCCACGGCCGCGGTCGTACGGCGCTCGGTCTCCACGACCTCGAAGTCCTCGACCAGCAGCTGCACGCCGGGTGAGCCGATGCCGCCCCGTTGCAACGCGTTGGAGACGGTCCGCGCGGAGTCGATCGGCAGCTCGTCCCCGAACACCCACGACCGGGTCAGCCCGGTCGGCTCGTCGGCCTGCCCGGTGCGCCGGTCGTCGTGGTCGCCACGGCCGGTCGCGTCGAGCCGGTCGAAGACCCGGCGCAGCGCCGTCTCGCCCAACCGGCGCACCGCGCGCGGGGTCAGCCGCAGACCGTCGTCGCCACGGGCCAGATAGCCCTGGCGCTCCAGCTCCCGCTCGAGCTGGCGCAACGCCTCCAGGTCCCGGGCCGCTGCCGACCCCAGCCGTTCCTCGAGCATCTCCACGTCGACGTCGTCGAGCGTCGCGCCCGGGTGTGCCTGCCCCAGCTGGCGTTCGAGCGCCTCGAGGTCGGCCAGCTCGGCCACCGCCTCCACCGCATCGCTGTACCCGAGCGAGTCCCCGCCGGGGCGCATGTCGACGGGGCTGCGTTGGTCGAGCCCCGGCCGCAATGCCCGCAGGTTGTCCGCCAGCTGGGCCATCTCGGAGGCCAGGTCGGGGTCGGCCAGCGCGTCGCTCATCAGCTGCGCCAGCTGCTCGCGCTGCTCCGGCGACAGCGACGCCATCATCCGTTGGGCCGCGGCCTGCCGGCGGGCGAGCGCGTCGATCAGCTCGTCGACGTTCTGCGGATCCTCCGGGAACAGGTCGCCGTGCTTGTCCATGAACTCGTCGAACCGGTCGGTCGTGTCCTCCCCGCGGGCATGCGCAGCCAGCAGCGCGTTGAGGTCGGCCAGCATGTCTCGCACTGCCCGCATGGCCTCGGGGTCGCTGCTCGACAACGCCTGCTTCAGCCCGGCGAACTGGGCATCGAGCACCTCGTTGCGCAGCATCGCCTGGATCGACTCGTACGTCGCTCGCGCCTCGTCGGACTGCCAGTCGTAGTCGGCCAACGCCCGGACCGCCCCGGCGACGTCGTCGGGCAGCGTCGCCAGCTCCATCTCGGCCAGCCGGGCCGCGTCGCCCTGCTGGCCCGCCAGCGTGTCCCGCTCCGCGGCCAGCGCCTGGTCGAGCGCCGCCCGTACCTGGTCCAGGGTGCCGGCCAGGTCACCCCGACGGCGCGCTCGGGCCCGCATCCGTCGTACCCGCTCGGCCAGGTCGTCGAGCCCGTCCCGCCCACCGAGGCCGCGACGCATCAGGTCGCGCAACGCGTCGCGCAGACTCCCGCCGGCGAGCACGTCCGTGCCGACCTCGTCGAGCGCCGCGCGGACGTCGTACGGCGGGCTCAGCGGGTCGGGTCCACCCCGCCACGGGCCGTACCGGAAGCGGCCGTGTGATCGCATGGCTATCCGCCGTAGACGGTGCGCCCGTCCACCGTGTCCTTGTCGATCCGGCGGGTCAAGTGCAGGCCCTCGAGGACGAACTCGACCGCCGCGGCGACCTCCCCCGTCGACGCGTCGTCGCCGTGACCGAGCCGGTCGAGCACCTTGGACAGCCCGGGTACGGCGCCGAGCTGGCTGAGCAGCTCGGCGGCGGGGACCAGCTCACCGGTCTCGACCGTCTCCCCCTCGGCGAACACCTCGGTGAACCCGGACAGGTCGAGCCCCGCCAGCCGGGATCGGAACGTCTCGGCGACCGCCATCCGGAGCAGGTGGTCGAGCACCTCGCCCTCGCGTCCCTCCTCCCCCATCTCGAACTCGAGCTTGCCGAACAGGGTGGGTACGACGGTCGGTACGTCGCAGGCCCGCGCGACCGCCTCCGGATCGCCGGTGCGGGCCGAACGTCGCAGTGCCGACGCCGCGACGCCCTCCGTGGCCGCGATGGAGAAACGGGCCGAGACACCCGACCGCTGGTCGATCGACGACGACTCGCGCAGCGCCCGGGTGAACCGCGCAACCACCTCGACCAGGTGCTCGGGAACTGCCGCGACCAGCGCCGACTCCTGAGTGACGAGGGCGACCTCGTCGTCGACGTCGAGCTGGTAGTGGGTGCGGATCTCGGCACCGAAGCGGTCCTTCAGCGGGGTGATGATCCGGCCCCGGTTGGTGTAGTCCTCGGGATTGGCCGTCACCACGAGCAGTAGGTCGAGAGGCAGCCGCAGGGAGTACCCGCGTACCTGGATGTCGCGTTCCTCCAGCACGTTGAACAACGCGACCTGGATCCGCTCGGCCAGGTCGGGCAGCTCGTTGAGGCCGAAGATCCCTCGGTTGGTCCGCGGTACCAGGCCGTAGTGGATGGTCTCGGGGTCGCCGAGGGTGCGCCCCTCCGCGACCTTGACCGGGTCGACGTCGCCGACCAGGTCGCCGACGCTGGTGTCGGGAGTCGCCAGCTTCTCCGAGTAGCGGTCGGAGCGGTGCCGCCAGGCGAGCGGAAGGTCGTCACCCAGCTCGGTCTGCAGCCGCCGGCAGCGCGAGCAGACCGGGTGCAGCGGGTCGTCGTTGATCTCACAGCCGGCGACCATCGGGCTCCACTCGTCGAGCAGCTCGACCAGGGTGCGCATCACCCGCGTCTTGCCCTGGCCGCGCTCGCCGAGCAGCACCAGGTCGTGACCGGCGAGCAGCGCGCTCTCCAGCTCGGGGAGCACGGTCTCGTCGAACCCGACGATGCCGGGGAACGCCGTCTCGCCGGCCCGCAGGCGGCTCAGCAGGTTCGCGCGGATCTCGGCCTTGACCGACCGCGACTCGTACCCGCTCGCCCGGAGACCACCGACGGTGGTGGGTTGGCTCATGGGTCCGACAGTACGACGGGCCTGGAAACGCCGACCCGCCTTCGACCCGGCCCACTGGGCGGCATCGGTCCAATCCCCGTCTGGAACGGGGGCGCCCCGTACCACTAGGTCTGGAACGGGGCGCCCCCGTTCCAGAAAACAGTTGGCGCTGCGCCGTAACGAAACGAGCTCGGGTCAGGTGAGGGCGGCGGCCATCCGGGTCACGGCCTCGTCCAGGATCTCTTCGCTGGTGGCGAAGTTGAGTCGGACCCAGCCACTGCCCGGC
>WHTB01000231.1 GCA_009379735.1 Propionibacteriales bacterium | reverse complement strand
GGCGGTGCGCAGGACGACCGAGTCGATCGTCATCCGCTCCTGGACGCCGGTGCCGACGCCGCCGTCACCCGGGCCGCCGGTCTGCCAGGTCGAGGGGTCCGAGTAGGCCCCGCCGCCAGGGTAGGTGGGCGTCGTCTTCCGGCCGCTGAAACCTTCGGACCTGGCGAAGACAGGGTTGTTGCTGTGCATGATCTCCTCCGTCGCCCCGGGGTGGGGCTGCTGGTGTCGATCCTACCGATCGGACGCGCAATTCCACGCCCTGGACCCTGAGAGGATGCCGAGAAACCCGTGTCCCGGCCTTGCCCACCGGTCTGCGCGGGCTCGAGACCCAGACGGGTATCTCGTCGTCACTGACTCCCGGTCGCATCTTCGACTGGGCGGAAGTTCCTCTGGAGGACACCGGCGAGTCGCCAGCGACGGTGCGGTCGGTTGAGCTCGTCAACGGCAGCATGCCTGCTCCGGTGCGGCTGGTCGAGGCGCGGGCGTTGCCCGCAGGTCGGAGCCCGGGCGGCGGAGTCATGAAAGCGGGTAGCGACCGGTTGGACTGGCAGGTTGAGGAGATCGCGGAGGACGACTGCGACGGCCGGGCGTGGAAACACGACACGTCTGTCAAGGTCGACTAGCTGTCGCTCCCGGGCGATGGTGCCCCCGGTGGGACTCGAACCCACACTGTGCGCTGTTTAAGAGCGCCGACTCTGCCAGTTGGTCTACAGGGGCCGCGGCCCGATCCTATGCACGCGGACCCAGGCAGCTGCGCAACGACCGGCCGAGCGAACCCCACCCCCTTTCGCACCGAGGTTGCGCGTATGTCCAGAATCCTCCCGCCGACGGGTGACCGTGGTGGGTGGGGGGCACGGCGCGTCAAAGATTGCCCAATTGGGGCTCTCCTGCTGGATGTGTGGGTGGGCCTCAGGGGTCTGAGGGCATCGACTGGCGCGTTCGGTAGGGACAAACCGGACAGCAGGCCTACGGAACGCGCCAGTCGATGAGGTGGGTGTGGTGCTGGTCCGTACCCCAGCGCGCGGCACAACGTCCGAAGCCTGGAGCCCTCCAAGGCTCTGTTCTTCGGACGTTGCACCCCCGGCAGTTAGCCAGCGGATCGACGTGACCCGGAGGGGTCCGCCACGACGGCATGGTGAGTCGGTGCGCCAGGCAGGTCGGTTGGCCGGGCGGGGAGAGCCTGTCGGCGCCGGTCCGGGTCGTCCACCGCCGTAACCGAGTGGCCGGACCGGACCAGACGGCACCCGCGGGGCGGCGAACCGGACCCGCTGGCGGCAGGCCCACCCACACATCGAGCGCGTCGAAGATTCCTCAACTGGGCAAAATTCGACGTTCATCCCGGCCGCCCCAGGGACCACTCCCGCCGTGGCGGTTGCCGCGTCAGCCGGTGCGGCGGCTGGCCCGCTCGAACTCCTCGCGCGGCTGCTGCAGCGAGCCCAGCGACACCACCTCACGGCGGAAGAACAGCGCCAGCGTCCAGTCGAGTACGACGCGGACCTTCTTGTTCAGCGTCGGCATCCGTGACATGTGGTACGTCCGGTGCATGAACCAGGCCGGCCAGCCCTTGAGCTTGACGCCGTACACCTGCGCGACGCCCTTGTGCAGCCCGAGACTGGCGACCGAGCCGACGTGCTTGTGTCGGTAGTCGACCAGTTCTCGGCCCCGCAGCGAGCGCACGATGTTGTCCGCCAGCACCTTGGCCTGGCGCACGGCGTGCTGGGCCGACGGGCTCAGGATCTGCGCCGGCTGGGTCAGGTCGGGTACGGCGGAGGCGTCGCCCGCCGCCCAGGCGTCGGTGAGCCCCTCGACCCGTAGGTTGGCCGCGGCGAGCACCCGGCCACGGTCGTCGAGTGGCAGGTCGGTGTCTGCCAGCACCGGGTTCGCCTTCACCCCGGCGGTCCACACGATGGTGTCGGCGTCGAGCGCCTCGCCGTCCGACAGCACGACGTGGCCGCCGATGCAGGACTCGAGCCGGGTCTCCATCCGCACCTCGATGCCGCGCTCGCGCAGCCGGTCCACGGTGTAGCGGCCCATGTCCGTGCCGACCTCGGGCAGGATCCGGTCTGCTGCCTCGACGAGCACCCAGCGCATGTCCTCGGGGCTGATGTCCTCGTAGTAGCGGGTCGCGTAGCGCGCCATGTCCTCGAGCTCGGCCAGCGCCTCGACACCGGCGTACCCACCGCCGACGAACACGAACGACAGCGCGCGCCGGCGGACTGCCTCGTCGGTGGTCGAGCCGGCCAGGTCGAGCCGGTCGAGCACCTGGTTGCGCAGCGCGATGGCCTCTTCGATGTTCTTGAAACCGATGGCGTTCTCGGCGAGGCCGGGGATCGGCAGCGTCCGCGCGACCGACCCGAGCGCGGACACGAACACGTCGTACGCGAGCTCGTAGCTGCTCCCCTGCCGCGGCTGGATGGTTGCCACCTTGCGGGCGTGGTCGAGCCCGACCAGCCGACCGGTCACGACGTCGCACCCACGCAGGGCACGTCGCAGCGGCACCACCACGTGCCGGGGCTCGAGGCTGCCGGCCGCGGCCTCGGGCAGGAAGGGCTGGTACGTCATCACCGACCGCGGGTCGACGACAGTGATCCGGGCCTCCCCACGGCGCAGCTTCCGCTGCAGTCGGAGCGCGGTGTACATGCCCACGTAACCGCCGCCGGCGATCAGGATGTGCGGGCTGGTCATCGGTCGAGCCACCTCCACGAGTGTGCTTACCTCACCAAGGTACGCCGCTCGTGAAAATTTTCACAATCCCTCCAGGGAGTGATCTCGTGCACGTTGCAGGACGGCGTCGAGCATCGGCTCGGTGAGCTTGCCGGTGAACGTGTTCTGCTGGCTGGGGTGGTAGCAGCCGAGCAGCAGCACGTCTCCCCGGTCCGGATGTTCGAGCACCGCCTCCGCGGCGTGGCCGAAGCGCGGCTGCGGGCGGGGCACGGCGTACCCGACGGCTCGGAACCCACGCAGCGCCGCGGCCCAGCCGTACGACCCGAGGCAGACCACCGACCGCAGGTGCGGCGCGACCAGCGTGAGCTCGCGGTCGAGCCAGGGCGCACAGGTGTCCCGCTCGGTCGTCGTCGGCTTGTTGTCCGGCGGGGCGCAACGCACGGTCGCGACCATCCGGGTACGGACCAGCCGCTGGCCGTCGCCCGCGTGCTCGCTGGCGGCCTGGACCGCGAGCCCGACCCGATGCAGCGCGGCGAACAGCCAGTCGCCGGAGCGGTCGCCGGTGAAGATCCGGCCGGTGCGGTTGCCGCCATGCGCGGCCGGGGCGAGACCGACGATCAGCACCGGTGCGTCCGCGTCGCCCCAGCCGGCGATCGGCCGGCCCCAGTACGGCTCGCCAGCAAAGGACCGGCGCTTCTCGACCGCCACGCCCTCGCGCCAGTCCACCAGCCGCGGGCAGGCCCGGCAGACCGAGATCCTGGCCGACAGGTCGTCGAGGCCGACGTCGGCCGCGTGCCGGAGTACGCCGTCCGCATCCTGCGCGACCGGGGTGGTGGGCCGGGCCGGGTCGTCCGGCCAGCCGGTGCCCGGCGGCACCGGGCTGTCGAACGGCTCGCCCGTCACCGGATGGGGCAGCGGGCTGCTCACCGCAGGCTCGCCGCGATGCCGTCGAGGATGTCGTGCTCGCTCACCACGACCTCGGAGACGTCCAGCCGGGCGAGGATCCGGTCGAGCACCAGCGCGCCGGCACCGATCACGTCGGCACGGCCAGGATGCATGAACGGCAGCGCGGTGCGTTCGGAGCGGGTCATCTCCAGCAGCCGGGCGGTGACACGGTGTACGGCGCGGACGTCGAGCCGTGCGTGGTGCACCCGCTCCGGCTGGTACGCGGGCAGGTCGAGCACCATCGCGGCGACTGTCGTGATCGTCCCGGCGACGCCGACCAGCGTGCGCGCCTCGTCGAGCGGGACCCTAAGGTCGTCCAGCGCGACGTCGACATCGCTGGCGGCGCCTTCGACCTGGGCATGCGTCGGGGGGTCACCGGCCAGGTGGCGCTCGGTCATCCGCACCGAGCCGACGTCGAGCGACTCGGCGGCTCGCACCCGGCCGTGACCGTCGCCGAGCACCAGCTCGGTGGAGCCGCCGCCGATGTCGGCCACGAGGTACGGCGGGGTGAGGCCGAGCACGTCGAGGCCGTCGGTCGCGCCGGCATACGTCAGCTCGGCCTCCTCGTACCCGCTGATCACCTCGGGCTCGACGCCCAGCCGCGACCGCACCCCGGCGACGAGCTCGTCTCGGTTGTCGACGTCGCGGGCCGCCGAGGTCGCACAGAACCGCACGGCGTCGACGTCATGCCGCGCGATCAGGTCGGCGTACTCGCCGCAGACCGCGAACGTACGGGCGAGCGCCTCCGCGGCGAAGCGCCGGGTCGCATCGACGTCCTGACCGAGCCGGACGATCCGCAGCTCGCGTTCGAGGTCGCGCAGGCCGCCGTCCGGCCGCACCTCGGCGACCAGCAGTCGGAGCGAGTTGGTGCCGCAGTCGAGGGCGGCCACGCGGCGGTTCACTCGGACGGCTCGCCGGGCTGGGCGCACGGTCCGGCCGCCCACCAGTCGGCCAGCATCGCCAGCACCTCGTCGCCGAGGGGGTTGACCCCGGGGCCGACGGCCAGTGCGTGGCCGACCAGCACGTGCAGGCACTTGACCCGGTCGGGCATCCCGCCGGCCGAGGTGCCCGCGATCTCGGGCACGTCCAGCAGGGCCGCGCGCGCGGCTATGTAGGACTCGTGCGCGCGCCGGTAGGCCGACGCCAGGTCGGGCTCGTCGGCAAGCCGCTGCGTCATCTCGCGCATCAGACCGGACGCCTCGAGGGTGCCGATCAGCGCGGCGGCCCGTGGGCAGGTCAGGTAGTAGAGCGTCGGGAACGGCGTGCCGTCGTCGAGCCGGGGCCGGGTGGCGACGACGTCGGGCTGGCCGCACGGGCAGCGGTGGGCGACCGCGGCAACGGAGCGGGCCGGGCGACCGAGCTGGCGGCTGACCGCGTCGAGATCGTGCCCGTCGACCGGCTCAGCGGTCACTGCTGTCGTCCTTCGACCCGCTCGGCCCGATCTTGTCCGCGGGACGGGCCCGGGGCACCTCGGCCGGGTCCTTGCCGGCCGCCTCGACGCTGCCCCACGCGGTGACCCACCATGCGGGCGACTCGTCGGTGGACTGGGTGTCGGGGTCGCTCAGCTCGGCCGTGACCCCCAGCGGCTTGCCGTCCTCGTCGATCACTCGGTAGCCGACCTCACCGGGAAGCACCCACCCGAACCGCTCACGGGCCTGGGCCTCGACGTACGCCGGGTCCTCCCAGCGTTGCTTCTCCTCGGTCAGCGCGTCGACGGCGGCGCTGTCGGTCGCGATCTGAGCCTCGAGGTCGTTGATGTGCTCGCGTTGGTCGACCCACGTGCGCAGGCTGGACGCGTACGACACGAGCAGGACCGCGAGTACGGCGAACAGCACCGCCGAGCGGCCAGTCAGCCTCCGCCGGGGCGGCTCGGGTCCCGGCGGCGCCGGCTGAGCCCGGGTCGACGCCGGACGCCGAGCCGCCCGCGGGCGTCCCGGACCGGCCGGGGTCCGAGGTCGGCCGCGGCCGGAGCCGCGCGCTGGTGAGGACACGGCCGCTCAGGTCTCCCGGGCGTACCGCGGGAAGGCGCCGCGACCCGCATAGCGAGCGGCGTCGTCGAGCTCCTCCTCGATCCGCAGCAGCTGGTTGTACTTGGCGACGCGCTCGGAGCGGGCCGGTGCCCCGGTCTTGATCTGGCCGCAGTTGGTGGCGACGGCGAGGTCGGCGATCGTGGTGTCCTCGGTCTCGCCCGAGCGGTGGCTCATCATGCAGTGGAAGCCGTTGCGCTGGGCCAGGCTGACCGAGTCGAGCGTCTCGGTGAGGCTGCCGATCTGGTTGACCTTGACCAGCAACGCGTTGGCGGACGACTCGTCGATGCCTCGTTGCAGCCGCTCGACGTTGGTGACGAAAAGGTCGTCGCCGACCAGCTGGACCCGGTCACCGAGGGAGCTGGTGATCGCCTTCCAGCCGTCCCAGTCCTCCTCGTCGAGCGGGTCCTCGATCGAGACCAGGGGGTACGCGTCGACCAGCTCGGCGTAGTAGGCGGCCATCTCGTCGGCGGTCCTGGTGCTGCCTTCGAAACGGTAGCCGCCGTCGGCGAAGAACTCGCTGGCGGCGACGTCGAGCGCAAGCACGATGTCGTCGCCGAGGGTTAGGCCGGTCTTGTCGACAGCGGCGCCGATCAGGTCGAGGGCGTCCCGGTTGGACGGCAGGTTGGGCGCGAAACCGCCCTCGTCGCCCAGGCCGGTGGCGAGCCCGCGGTCCTTCAGCACGGACTTGAGCGCGTGGTAGACCTCGGTGCCCTGCTGCAACGCCTCGCGGAACGTCGCCGCCCCGATCGGCGCGACCATGAACTCCTGGATGTCGACGTCGGAGTCGGCGTGCGCGCCGCCGTTGAGGATGTTCATCATCGGCACCGGGAGCAGGTGCGCGTTCGGCCCGCCGACGTACCGGAAGAGCGGGAGCCTGGCCGACTCGGCGGCGGCGCGGGCCACCGCGAGCGAGACGCCGAGAATGGCGTTGGCGCCGAGCTTTGCCTTGTTGGGCGTGCCGTCGAGGCCGAGCATGGCCTGGTCGACGAGCCGCTGCTCGCTGGCATCGAGTCCGACGAGGTGCGGGCCGATCTCGTCGAGTACGGCGACGACGGCCTTCTCGACACCCTTGCCGCCGTAGCGGTCGCCGCCGTCACGCAGCTCGACCGCCTCGAACTGACCGGTCGACGCGCCGCTCGGCACAGCGGCGCGGGCGACCGTGCCGTCGTCGAGGGCCACCTCCACCTCGACAGTGGGGTTGCCGCGCGAGTCGAGGATCTCGCGGGCGCCGACGGCGTCGATCGAGGCCAAGAGGTTCTCCAGGTTCGGTTCGGTGTGAGGACGGAACTCGGGCGTGGCCAGCCTATCCGCGCGACCTACCCGTCGCGTGGACGGCTCGCCCGCCCGCGGGCAACCCGAGGGGACCTGTCCTTCACGTCCTCGCGCCGAGGTTGCGCGTATGCCCACCAGACCGGCGCACATACGCGCAACCTCGATGTGAAGAGGCGCGCCGGGAGGGATCGGGACGCGTGGCTCGCGACCAAGTGAAACGAAGTGGCTGTCAGCGCGGCCGTAATCTCGTTCACTTCGCGCCATCGGCAAACCCACCCCTTCGCATCGAGGTTGCGCGTATGTGCACCCCGCTCGCCAGCGACTTGGCCCGCGGCGCCGCAATGGACGTTCTCGGGGTTCATCGATGCCGGCGAGCCCGAGATCGTCCATCGCGGCGTTCAGGGCAACGCGCCAATGACGCGACCAACGCCAACCCCCCCGTTACCTTTTTCGTGGCTCCTGATCAAGGAGACCTGGTCGCCAGGCCTGGCATGACTTATGCCCCCAGTCGAAGTGATGATCCGGGGGGTGGTG
>WHTB01000047.1 GCA_009379735.1 Propionibacteriales bacterium | reverse complement strand
GTCGAGGTTGACGTCGAGCAGGTACGGCACGAGCCGCTCCGCGTTGCCGTTGCGGGAGTCCAGTTGGATCTTCGCCATGTCATCGACCGTCAGCGAGCGGTCATTGGCGAGCAGGTCGGCGATCCGTTGGCTGCGATGCCCGTACGACCAGGAGCTGCCCAGGTAGTACGGGTAACCGGACCCGACGACGGCCTGGTTCGCCGTCGCGATGAACCCCTCCTCGGGATCGAGTACGTGCGGCAGCGCGTCGAACGGGATGTACTCCTCAGCCCACTCGTACGCCGGGTCCCAACCCGGGACCGGCCAGTCGCCGTTGCCCGTACGCCGGATCGGGATCTCCCCCGGAGCCTGGTAGCCGATGTGACCCTCCACGTCGGCGTAGACGAGGTTCTGCGACGGCACCAGGAACTGCTGCGCCGCGGACCGGAAGTCCTCCCAGGACCGGGCCGTGTCGAGGTCGAAGATCGCGTTGGCCGTGCCACCCGGGTCGAGCGCCGTCCAGCGGAGCGCGACGGCGTTGCCCCCCGCCACCCGGCCGCCGCGGTCCCCCACCTCGGACAGCTCCTCGTCGGCATCGGAGATCAGCGGGCCGTGCCGCGTGCTCCGCACCTCGATCGTCACGTCCTCGCCGTCACGTACCTCGATCGTCTCCTCACGGGTCACCAGCTCCTCGGCGCCGTTGCCATACCGATAGGTGCCCGCCTGGTCGTCGACGTCCTCGATGTAGAGGTCGACGACATCCGGTCCGAGGTTCGTCATCCCCCACGCGATGCTGTCGTTGTGGCCGATCACGACCCCGGGTACGCCGGAGAACGTGAACCCGGAGACGTCGAACGGGCAGGACTCCGTGACGGTGCGGCAGTGCAGCCCCATCTGGTACCAGATGCCGGGCATGGTGGGGCTGAGGTGCGGGTCGTTGACGAGCATCGGCGCGCCGGTGTTGGTGCGCTGCGACGACACCACCCAGGAGTTCGACCCGATGCCGTGCCCGGTGCCCAGCAGCGTCGGCAGGTCGGCCGCGGCCCGGTCGACACCGCGCAGCGCCGCGACCACCCGGTCCGACAGGGCGGCGCGCCGCGGCCGGCGGCTCGTGTTGGCGGTGGCTTCCTGCTCGAACACCCCGTCGACGACCGCGCCCTTGGCCACGATCGGCCGGTGCCGCTTGTACGGATAGCCCGGGTAGAGCTCGGCGATCTGGTCGGTGCTCAGAACCTCGGTGGCGAGCACCCGGTCGATCTCGTCCTGCATGTTGCCCCGCAGGTCCCACGCCATGGCCTTCATCCAGGCCAGGGAGTCGGCCGGTGACCACGGCTCGGGCGCGTAGTCGAGACCGTCGAGCGCCAGGACGGCGTACTCCAGCGACAGCCTGGTGGGGCTGCGGTCCTCGAGGTACGAGTTGACGCCGGCCGAGAAGGCCTCGAGGTAGCGGCGTGAGTCGGCGTCGAGCAGCGCGACCTCCCGCTCAGCGACCTCGCGCCAGCCGAGGGTACGGATGAACCGGTCGGTGTCGACCGTGTCCTCGCCGAACAGCTCGGACAGCCGGCCCGCGGTGACGTGTCGGCGGAAGTCCATCTCGAAGAGCCGGTCCTGCGCCTGCACGAACCCCTGAGCGCGGAACAGGTCCTCGGCGGTGTCGGCATAGATCTGCGGTACGCCGTAGCTGTCGCGGACCACCTCGACGTCCCCGCTGAGACCGGCGACCGTGAGCTCGCCGTCGGTCTGCGGGTACGACCTGCGGACGGTCCAGATGCCGGCGAGCAGCGACAGCACCAGCGCCACCCCCACGACGACACCGATCAGCGAGACGACTCTGACCCAGCGGTGCACCCGGTCATTGTGCCGGGTCCTTCGACTGACGGCCGACCCGGTGGCGGTCCGGACCCAGCACGATCGCGCCCGTTGATTGGCGTTGTCGTGGCTCACGCGGCACAATTGGCAGTCGAACCGATGGAGTGCTAAGGCCAGCGGTCAGCCGAGGAGACCCGAACGTGCCCACCTACCAGTACGCCTGCACCGAGTGCGCCCACCGGCTCGAGGTGCACCAGAGCTTCACCGACGACGCGCTCACCGAGTGCCCGGTCTGCGACGGCCGGCTGCGCAAGGTGTTCAACGCGGTAGGTGTGGTGTTCAAGGGATCGGGCTTCTACAAGACCGACAGCCGCGCGGAGTCGAAGGCGGCCAAGACCGCGGCCGCCAACGGCGCCGACAAGGGTTCCGCCAAGGAGACGGCCGGCGCCTCGGCGGACAAGCGCTCCTCGACCGACAAGGGCTCGTCGTCCGACAAGAGCTCCTCCGACAAGGGCACCTCGACCGGTGCCAAGAGCGACACGAAGGCGAGCGACCCCGCAGCCTAAGCCTGTGGACGACGGGCCGGTGCACGACGGGCCTGTGGACAACGCCCGACGCTGAGCGACCGATCTCACTAGCCTCGCTGCCATGACCTCCGTGCCCGCCGTCCTCACCCGCACCCGCAGGCTGCTGGCCGCGCGCCGCCGGTGGTTCGCTGCCGGGCTCACCGCGGTCGCCGTCGCCGCGGGGCTGCACGTCGTCTCCCCACCCCCGCCCGGCACCCAGAGCGTCGTGGTCGCCGCGATCGACGTACCCGCCGGCACTCCGCTGCGGGCCGAGCACCTGCGACGCACCGACCTGCCCGACGCCGCCGTGCCACGCGGCGCCGTCACGAGTCCCAGCCAGCTGGTCGGGCGGGTGCTCGCGGGGCCGGTGCGGGCCGGCGAGACACTGACCGACGTCCGCGTCGTCGACCGGCCGCTGATCGCGGGGTACGGCGGTGGGCGGGTCGCCACCCCCGTACGCATCGCCGACGCCGACGCGGTCGCCCTGCTGCAGCCGGGCGACCGGATCGACGTGATGGCGGCCGACCCGCAGAGCGCCCAGGCGGCGTCCGTGGTGGCCACCCGGGCCCCGGTGATCGTCGTCCCGACGCCTGACGCGGACTCCCCGACCAGTGGTTCGGGTGCCCTGGTCGTGCTCGCAGTATCGGGCGAATCGGCGAAAAAACTCGCCCGCGCGGCCGTCGCGGGTCCCCTCAGCATCGCGATTCGTGAGTAAAGTCTGGCCCGACAAGAGTGCACAGCGCCGCTGAGCCTGCACGCGGCGTACCCACGAGGAGGAACTGTGCTTAAGGGCTTCAAAGACTTCATCATGCGCGGCAACCTGGTCGAGCTGGCTGTCGCCTTCGTTATGGCGCTCGCGTTCGCTGCCGTTGTCACGGCGACGGTGACACTGCTCATGGAGCTCATCGGCAAGATCTTCGGACAGCCTGACTTCACCGGTTGGCGGCCCGGCGACCTCGGAGTCGGTGCGTGGATCACGGCCGTGATCTCGTTCGTCATCCTGGCAGCCGTCGTCTACTTCGTCATCGTCGTTCCGTACACCAAGCTGACCGAGCGGATGGCGCGCGGCCAGGAGGAGACCACCGAGCCGCCGGCCGAGGACGTCGCCCTGCTCACCGAGATCCGCGACCTGCTTGCTGCTCAGCGCGGCGGCGCGACCGCTGGCGGCGCACCCGACAGCACCGTCTGAGGCCCGCACCACCACAGGCAGCGAAGGGCCCGTGGACTCGACTGTCGAGTCCACGGGCCCTTTCGTACGGTCGGGATCAGCCGTGGTGCGGGGGCACCTCGCGGCGCAGCCGATCGTCGTCGTCGCCGCCGCGCTCGCCCCAGCCGTCGCCGGTCTCGTCGCGGGTACGGTCCGGCAGCACCTCGCCGAACGGGTCGTCCTTGCGGCGCGGTTGCTCGGCCGCCGCGTCGTCGTCGGGCTGGTGCTTGGTCGGCTCGCTCACGCATGCACCAGGTCGGACAGCCAGGTCTCGGCGAACTCCGGGTGTCGTGGCCGCCACGGCGTCACCTCACGGAACAGCCGGGACGAGATCCGGTGCGAGCGGGTCAGCGGCTCCAGCCGGTCGCCGGCGAGCCGCACCATCATCTTCGGAACGTACGAAGGACGGGTCTTGCCCGCCGCGTGGAAGAACCCGGCGTTGAGGTCGCAGCGCTGCACCGGGGCGGCGCCCACGTTGTAGACGCCCGCAGGCGCATGGAGCGCGGCGACCACCGCGGAGCCGACGTCGACGGGGTGGATGACATGGGCCCACCCACGCGGGTCGCCGATGCCCACCGGCTGACCTGCCCGGGCCCGGGCGAACCGCCAGCGGGTCAGCGGGTCGTCGCCGAGGATGTTGCCGAACCGGAGCACCACCGCGTCGCGCCTGCTGCCGCCGAAGTCGAGCGCGTTGGTCTCGGCGACCGAGGCCGGCTCGGTGGCCCGGGTGACGGTAAGGGGGCTCTGCTCGTCGATCCATTCGTCGCCGAAGTCGGCGTACACGAAGGAGCTCGACTCCTGGACCAGCCGGCGTACCCCTGCCGCGGCGGCTGCCTCGGTGACGACGCGCGAACCCTCGGCGCGGATGCGGTCGTTGACCCGCCAGGCGCCCGGGCGCAGGCCGCCCAGCCCGACGGGCACATGGGTGGCGAGGTTGCAGACGACCTCGTAGCCGGTGAACGCGGCGACGAGCTGGTCATGGTCGAAAAGGCTGGACTCCACGGACGTGACGCCCAAGCTCTCGAGATGCTCGGCCTTCTCGGCGGAACGAGCGAGCCCGGCGACGTCGTGGCCCTCGTCCAGCAAGGCCTGAGCGGCCGATGTGCCCATGACGCCGGTGGCTCCGGTCAGGAAAATCTTCACCGCGCGATCCTCAACATGCTGTCCCCTCCGCCGATCAGGCGTACGGCCCCGAGATCGTGTTGTGGTCGATAACGAGACGGTAACGACAACGAGGGGGACTGTACGCCGATCTGAACGCAGCGCCAACAATTCGAAGCAGGCCGCATGGTGCTGTGACGCTGGGTTGATCGGGGGCTACGGACCGTCGATATTCCGGCCCTGCAACGGCTTTCGGGACGTCCTGCGCCATGCTGGGCAGATGACCTCCCTCACCGCCTTCATCGCGGGGCTGCCGAAGGCCGAGCTGCACGTACACCTGGTCGGCTCGGCGTCGGTGCCGACCGTGCTCGAGCTGGCCCGCCGACACCCGGACCGCGGCGTCCCGACCGACGAGCAGGCGCTGCGGGCGTTCTACGAGTTCACCGACTTCGCCCACTTCGTCGAGGTCTACATCGCGGTCAACTCACTGGTCCGGACCGGCGGCGACATCGAGGCGCTGGTCGCCGGCATCGCCCGCGACCTGGCCGGCCAGCAGGTGCGGTACGCCGAGATCACCGCGACCCCCGACTCGCACCTGGTCGTCGGCATCGAGCCCGACGCCGTGGCCGAGGCTTGCCGGCGGGGCCGGGTCCGCGCCCGGGAGGACCACGGCGTCGAGATCTCGTGGATCTTCGACATCCCCGGCGAGCTCGGCCTGGAGTCCGGCGAACGCACCATCGACTGGGTGGAGCGCTGGGCGCCGGAGGGTAGCGTCGGGTTCGGGCTCGGCGGGCCGGAGGTCGGCGTACCCCGCCCGCAGTTCGCCGAGGTCTTCAAGCGGGCTCGGTCGCTCGGTCTGCACAGCGTGCCGCATGCCGGGGAGACGACCGGGCCGGAGACCGTGTGGGATGCGATCCGGGCGCTCGGCGCCGAGCGGATCGGCCACGGCATCACGTCGGTGCAGGACCCGGAGCTGGTCGCGTACCTGGTCGACAAGCAGATCCCGCTGGAGATCTCGCCGTCGTCGAACGTCTGCACCCGCGCGGTCGCGACCCTCGACCAGCACCCGATGCCCGCGCTGATGGCGGCCGGTGTGCCGGTCACGCTGAACTCCGACGACCCCGGGATGTTCAACACCACGCTCGGACAGGAGTACGGCATCGCGCACGACGTGTTCGGTGTCGACCGCGACGGGCTGGTCGACCTCGCGCGGGCGTCGGTGCAGCTGTCGTACGCCGACGAGCCGACGAAACTACGAGTCCTCGACGAGATCGACGCGTACACCCGGGCGTGACCCAACGCTATTCGCGCCGAGGTTGCACTTATGTCCCACATCCTCGCGCCGAGGTTGCACTTATGTCCCGGCTTCCGCGCTCACGTCGCGGCGGCAGCCGGATGGTCGCTGGTGAGCCGGGCCAGGTAGGCGCCGACCTGGGTGTCGTCCCAGCCGTGCGCCTCGCGGAGGCCGGCGGCGATCATCGCGGTGTACGCCGGGGCTGGCCGGTTCAGCATGGCCTCCGTTTTCCCATGTGGTGCAGTGAAGGTGAGCATCGGCGCGCCGCCCCGAAGGCCAACCCGCAGCAACGTCTCGTACCGACCAGGACCGAGCGCGTGCCGACCGGTCGCGATCACGGCGGCCAGGTCATGGTCGACGTCGGGACGCTGGTGCATCTCCTGCGATGCGATGTCGGCGAACTGCTGCGCGGTGACGAGGTAGGCGCACGCCGGCGTATCGCCCGGGACGTCGGGGTCGTAGTACGCGGCGCCGCCACCCCAGGTCGGTGACTCGCCGGCGAAGTAGACCGTGCCGGGGAGGTGAACAGCCGCGGTTTCCCTTGCTGGGCTAGGATCCCGGGCTCCTGGGTACGTGTGGGACGCGCCGGGCGGCCGACCGCCGGCGAGGTAGTAGGCGAACCGCCCCGAGGACATGTTCGAGCCGTAGCTGACGTACCAGACGTCCATCGGCGGATCAGGCCGGCGGCGCTCCGGCCGGGCAGGTGAGGGTGCGGGTCACGTTGTCGATCTGGGAGAGTGCCAGCCGGACCGGCTCGACGTCCTCGAGACTGCCGCTGACGGCGACGATCGCGTCGTACGGACCAGTGACGGCATCGACGAACTCGACCTGCTCGAGCTGGCTCATCTCGGCAACGATGGCCTCGACTGCCCCTGGGTTGGTCTGCACGAGCACGTACGCGCTGGTCATCAGCCGGTCCTCTCGATTGTCGTCGGCGACACGGTCCCCGTCCGGCGCCGCAGCCGCGCGTCATCGAGCGCCTGCTTGCCAAGACCAGTGCCCAACCATGGGTGACGGCGGGCTACGTCGTCGACACTACCTGCCTGTATGCAATCGGGGAACGCTAGCGTTCCGCGCATCGGTCACCGCAGGAGTGAGGGGAACGTCGGGTGTACGCCAAGGTCAAGGCGCAGTGGGAGCGGTTCGCGGGGTCGACGGCGACGAGTCCATGGAGGTGCTGTTCGACGACGGGCGCTGGCTGGAGGGTCCAGCGTACCTCCCGGCCGGGCGCTACCTGGTCTTCAGCGACATCCCCAACGACCGGGTGATGCGGTGGGACTAGGCGAGCGGCGCGGTCGGCGTGTTCCGGCAGCCGGCGGGTTATGCGAACGGTCGTACGGTCGACCGGCAGGGCCGGATGGTCAGCTGCGAACAGGGGCATCGCCGGGTGACCCGCACCGAGCACGATCCGCCAGTTCGACGTGTCGGCAAACGGTGCGCTGACCGGCGGCGACGTGTTTGCTCCGTGCGACGCCGGCTCGTTTGACGGGGTACGGCTCGACGCCGCCGGTCGGGTCTGGGCCGCGGCCCACGACGGCGTGCACTGCTTCGACCCGGACGGCACCCTGCTCGGCAAAGCTGCGCATCCCGCAGGTCGTGTCCAACCTGACCTTCGGCGGGCCGAAGAAGAACGTCCTCTACCTGACGGCGACGACGTCGGTCTACTCGATCCGAGTCAACGTCAACGGGGCGACGTACCCCTGAGCGCCGGCCGCCGACACCACGTAGGCTGTGCGCTGGCTGCGGCAGCGCCGTCGGCCGTGCCCCCGTAGCTCAGGGGATAGAGCAACGGTTTCCTAAACCGTGTGTCGGAGGTTCGAATCCTCTCGGGGGCACCTTGGCTGGGGCACCTTCCCGTTATCGCAAGCCAGACGGCCATCGCCGCTTCTGGAACCCTCGCGCGTGCCGTTGGTGGGGGGCGTTCGTATCGCCCGGACGCAAATCTCCACGTCGCGCCCGGCAACTCGCCGTGCGTAGTGCTTCGTAGTCACGGTCGCCTTCGCATGCCTCCGGATCATCGCTAGTCATCTGATCCACGTGCTCCCGCAACCTCTGGACCAGAAACGGCGGCAGCGTCTTTAGACGGTGCTGGTGAGTCTTGGGCTTCGGTTATCGAGATCGGCTATCGGCGACCTGAACCCATCCGTAGGGTGGGCCCATGTCCGTAGAGGTACGGCCGGTGACCGCGGATCGGTGGAGCGACCTCGTCAGCGTGTTCGGTCGGCGTGGTGACGATCCTTCGTGGTGCTGGTGTCGGCTCTTCCTCCGCTCGGCAGCCGAGGGATCCGCGACACCGAAACCCAGGCTTGATAACCGCAACGCGCTGCGGCAGGAGATCGTCCATGCCGCAGTACCGCCGGGGCTTCTGGCTTATGTCGACGGTCAGCCTGTCGGATGGAGCAGGGTCGGGCCCCGTTCTGATTTTCCCCGAGTAGCTGGTAATAGGGCCTTGGCAAAGGTGCTCACGGACGACCCCGGAGCTTGGTGGGTGACTTGCTTCGCCGTCGACAGTCACTACAGGCGTTCCGGCGTGGGGTCGGCGCTGCTCAAGGCGGCTGTGGAGCTCGCCCGTGAGCACGGGGCGACCGCTGTCGAGGGTCATCCGGTCGATGTGGCTGGCTTGAAGGCTGCTCGGGTAGGAGGATCTGCCGTTTTTACTGGGACTGTGGCCATGTTCACTGCTGCGGGATTCACTGAGATTGGGCGCACCTATCCCACCCGGCCAGTGATGAGATTGTTGGTGTGACGCTGTGGGTAGTCTCCGAAGACACTGAGGAGACGCACGCATCCGCCGCTGATGGGTCGTGCCCCGCCGTCGACTGGCTCGCCTCGAGGTCGATAGCCTCTCGCGGGTGATGAGCGCGGTCTGGCCTGCGGCTGTGGTGTTCGACTTCGACGGGCTGTTGATGGACACCGAGACGACGAGTTTGCAGAGCTGGCGCTATGAGTGGGCACAGTGGGGTCTCTCTCTGGATGTGGCCTCGTTCTTCGTGGACCATGGCGGGGACATCACCGAGCAGCGCTATGGAGAGCTCGCCGACGCGGTTGGCTCCGGCTTCGACCGGGTACGAAGCCACGCCCGGCGGACCGCCTACCGCGAGAGGCTGCATCGCGAGCTAGACCTGGCCGAGGGCCTGCGGGACTGGATCGAGGAGGCCAGGGCCAGCCGACTGCGGTTGGCGGTGGCCAGTTCCTCACCAACCGACTGGGTGATCGGCCACCTGCGCCGGGCAGCGGTCTCTGATGTGTTCGAGGTTTACGCCTGCGGGGACGAGGTCGACGCCCACAAGCCGGCGCCCGACGTGTACGAGCTGGCGTTGCGTCGGCTGGGCGTGACCGGCGACCAGGCGGTGGCGGTGGAGGACACTCCACATGGTGTTGCCGCGGCCAAGGCCGCCGGCCTAAGAACCATCGCCATACCTAACCCGTTCGCCGACCACTCGCGGTTCGACGCAGCCGACCTGGTTCTGCGCTCGGCGGGCCACCTCACGCTGGGTGAAGCACTGAGCCGGCTGCCTTGACAGCGCATCGGCTGCCAGGCGCCGGCGAGATCAGCGCCGCTCCTGCTCCTGCACCCGGCTGAGGCCGTCCCGGATGTCCTGGGCGTGATGCACGGCCTCATGCGCGGCCCGTCTGACCAGCACCGCGACTGACCGTGCAGAACCGTCCGACCCGATGCCGCAACGATCCCACGCTGCCGGTTCCATGACCTGAACCCGGCTCACCAGTCCTGCGCAGCTGCGCAGGACCGCCTTGAGGACCGTCGTAAGGGGGAGGTCACGGTATCGGCCTTGCTCGCAGGCGGCGTCCCAGTCGAACGGCAGCAGCTGGGGCTGCTCCTCCGTCAACACTCGCTCGATCCGCTGTTGGTACCAGGCAACCGTCTCTCCGGTGTGTGCGGTGTACTCCAGTGCTGACCACACGTGCGGACTGGGCCTGCGGCGCAGCGCACCGTCGTACGTACCTCCAAGCAGCCCACCGACAACACCGGGAAACCCGGCCACCGCGCCGATTGCCTCTGCTATCGGCGTCGCATCACCTTCGAACCCACAAACGTGGCACCGCTCCATGGGGCCGAACCTACCCAGGCCACGCGGCCACATCACGGGTGCCGGCCCGGGAGCACCCCCAAAACGCCGCGACATGAGCTATTGCGAGGCGCTTACCGGCTTCTGCCAGGATCGGCGGTGGACAGCGAGGTTCTTCGGCATGCCCGATCCGGAAGCAGGCCAAGACCTCCCGGTACCTCTGGAACACCAATTTCACGGCGTCGGTCACTGGTGGTTCGTCATCGATTGATACCCAGACGTAGCCATCGTGTTCCTGAAGCCGCACCGGCTCAGGTGTGGTGACGTCAAGCGCGAAGTTGAACTGGCGGCTTCTCTTCCCACTGCCCGACCTGTAGTCGAAGCTGCCGAGATAGTCGCGGATGGCGCTGACGTCGAGGTCGGTCTCTTCCTTGACTTCGCGGATCAGGGCGGTGTCGAGGCCCATCGCAAACGTCGACCTTGCCGCTGCGCAACTCGAAGATTCCGGCCCATGAAGTCGCTGTCGGGGCGGCGTAGTAGGAGTACCGTGCTTTCCTGCTGCACGACGCCCCCGACGACGAGTTGCTGTATCCCGTCGGCATCGGCCTGGGAGGTGAGCTGTTCGAGCAGCGTACGGTCGATCATCGCCTCTCCCTTGAAGTCCCGGTAACCGTTGATCCTCGTACGGAAGCCCATGACGAGGCCACCGGGACCGGCCCAAATACTCGGGTCACGGTGCCGGTTGCCGCCAGGTCAGGTCACGGCCGTTGAGTCGCAAGGTCTGGCGCTGGCTGGTTGCGGCAATGACGACCTGGTCGCGTGGGGGAACCCAGAGGCGGACCATTCTTGGTGGGCGGTTTCGAGGATGCTCCACAGGTCGCGGGGTCCGCCATACACCACCGTTCCGTCGGCGCGAAGCTCTGACCAGGAGTGGTCGGTGTGGTGGGCCAGAAGGAGACCGTGCTGGGGCTGGCTGACAGCGAAGGTGGCGACGTCTGGGAGCGCGAGGCCGAGGATGAATCGGGCGTCGTCGGAGTCCAGGTCGGTGACCGTGATCCGGGTGGCGCGGGCACCTCTTGCCGGTGCCGCGTTCGATCTGAGCGCGGCGTAGGTAGGGTCGGCGTGGGAGCGCATCGGCATGAAAGAGGCCGCCTGGTCGAGAATCCGGCCGTTGGCGTGGTGGTGCTCGTCGACGGTCAACAGGGCCAGGCCGTACCCATGCAGGCTTGTCTCGAGGGTGACCAGGATGGAGCCGCCCGGAGCGACCTGGGTGAGCTAGGCGCTGGGGATGCGGCGGACCGCGCAGGTGGCGATGATCTGGTCGTAGGGTCCGTTGTCGGGATGGCCGGCTGCTCCGTCGCCGGTGATCACGGCGGGAAACAGGCCGAGGTGGGCCAGTCGGTCGCGGGCTGCGCTCGTCACGCTCTCGTCGACGTCGATGCTGGTCACCAAGGTGTCGCCGAGGCGGTGGCAGAGCAGTGCGGCGTTGTAGCCGGTGCCGGTGCCGATCTCCAGAACGTTGTGCCCGTCATCGATGTCGAGGACTTCGAGCATGCGCAGCATGAGGTCCGGCGCGGTCGACGAAGACGTGGGGTTGCCTCCGGTGGCCGCCGGATCCTCGTCGAACTGGGTGACCAGCGGCTCGTCGCTGTAGACCGCGTCGAGCCAACCCGGATCTGCTGACGAGACTGGCGTTGCCTCCGCACTGTCGCATTCGGGGCGGAAGAACCGTGGCACGAACACGAGTCGAGGCGTCGCGAGTACGGCGTCTCGCCAGGCCGTGCTGCGCAACGCACCGATGGCGGTCCGATGATCAGCCAGGCTAGAAGCCGCTGCCGAACCTGCTGCGGGTCGACAACGACATCCTCGATCTGGTGGTCGTCGGTCATATCAGTCCTTCGGCGAGGAGGTCGGCGATAGCGGCGCAGATCGGCAGGCCGGTTCGGTCTTGGATCCAGGCCCATTGCCCGGCTGGGTTGCACTCGAACATCACCCACTGCCCGGCCGGTGTGACGGCGAAGTCGAAGGCACCGAAGGTGAGCCCAAATCGCTTCATCCAAGCCAGCACACCCACACGCAAATCGTCAGGTACGTCAGCAATGCCGTACGTCAGGTCGTCATAATCGGTACGCCAGTCGACCGAGCGGCAGCGCTACCGGCGTGAATGGTGGCCGCGAACAGCCTGGTGCCGACGGCGATCAGGCGGACCTCGTGACGCTTGGGTATCCACTCCTGCAGATGTGGGCGGTCAGCTCAATCGTCTCGCCCAGGTCACCGGGCTCGATCACGTGTGTCGGGACACCGTGGCGACTGCCGACCTGATACTGCAGCTGACCTCCCATCACCGGCTTGCAGATCAACCGACCGGCAACCGAGCCAGCGAAGCGCCGGCGGCGGTGAGGTCGTTGGTGATGATGCTGCGCGGCACCCTCAGCCCGCACGTGGTCGCGGTGGGCAGCTGCACCGGCTTGTGCGAGGCGATGCCGTCGAGCTCTGGGCGGTTCACCCACACCGCTGGAAGTGCGTACAGGATGCCCAGCAGTCCGCCGAGGGCTTGCTCGCGGGCCCAGTCGTCGTACGGTGCTGGCACACGATCGGCGATGACTGGAAGGCCGGGACGGAGTCAGTGCACCGCCCGACCCGCTCCAACCGCGCGACCCGCCGGCCGTCGTCAATGACGCCGCGCCAGGACTCGTTGTGGTCCGCCACCACTCGCAGCCGCTGTGGAAAGTCGGCCAGGTCGAACCGCATCAGCGGCACGCCCCGGTGATGGAGCTCTTCGACGACAAGGTCGGCGGTCTGGTCGAGCTCCTCGGCGACGACGAGGACCCGTGGGTCCGGTCTGGTTGGCATCAGACGAACAGGTACGGGTCGGGCGTGTCGTCGTTTTTCGTCGTAGTGGTGTTCGTACAGGTCGACGGAATCGTGCACTGGCACCTCAAGCTGCCGTCGATCATCACGTTCAGCTGGCGGTCCGGGTCGTAGCTCAACGACCCAGCTTCAAGCGTGATGGTGTGCGGCCGCTGCTCGGCGCGAGCCCCGAACGGGACAGTGGCGGTCACCTGACTCATCGACTTCTCCTGTCGTGTGGCGGACTCTGCTGGCGGAAAGTTGGAACGGCGGGACTAGCGCCGACGCAAGGGATCGAGGCGCCACCACCGCCGGCTGCGGGGACGGGACAGGCGTAGCTTCGGCCATACGGTCGGGAGGTCGGCCAGTAATTCGTCGACGGGTCGTGCGGCCGCAGTGGTTCGATGGTGACCCGCAGGCCGTCAAACCGCCGCCGCATCGTTGCCACATACCGTTTTGCAAGCGCCTGCTCGGCGACATGATCAGCGATGGGAACGTTCCCGAACCACACCCGCACCCGGTACCTAGCTGCGGGCTACCCCGCCAGCGGGGAGGTCATGACCAGCCTTCGGGCCCAGGTCTGACGACCCGCAGCATGAACCCAGGCCTTGGCTGGCGACCGATCCATCCGCCGCTGTGGGTAGGGCTCTTGCTCGGGACTCTAGAAGCGCCATGAACGAGCGAGACAGGCAGTTGCGTGGAGTTGCGTCAGGTGAGCTCGTCGAGCACCTCGAGGATCAGGGCCCGAGCGTCACGGCCGTACACGGCCGGCTGCCGGAGCGACTCGAACATCCGCGCGTACAAGGCAATCTCTTGTGGCTGGCTCACCTCGATATTCGCCCTTGTCAAGGTCTACTTATTCAGTAGACATTGCATGCTGTCGAGATGCAGCGACCATGGCGCGCACGGGCTGCGAGGTCCCGGCAGGGCGTCGGCTACCCGGTGGCGGTCAGGAAGTAGTCGGCGAGGAAGCGGTCCTCGCTGTAGACGGCATCGGCGATCTCGAAGCCGGCGGCCTCGATCATCGGCTCCAGCAGCCAGGAGTAGGTCGAGTGCTCGTCGCTCACGTGCTCCGCGGCCTCTGCCCGCGTCCACTGCGTCTCGTCGTGACCGATCGCCGTGCACCAGGCCTCGATGCGTTCTGCCGCCTCGGCGACGCCGAACGAGAACACCACGTCGGACAACCTCAGCAGGCCGCCTGCCGGCAGCATGGCCCGGATCCGGTGCAGGGCGACGGACTTCCAGAAGTCCGGCAGGTGGTGCAGGGCCCACCGGCTGTAGACCACGTCGGGAGCCGTGCCCTGGTGCGCGTAGCTCAGGAACCCGGCCTCGACGACCTCCAGTCGGGAGCCCTGCCGCCGCACGGCCTCGCGCAGGCGGCCCAGCATCACCGGAGAAGGGTCGACCGCGACCACCCGGCCGAACGACGCGGCGGCGGCGAGCGCGAACTGCCCGGTGCCTGCGCCGAGGTCCACGAGTACCGAGTCGGGCCCGTAGCCCAGCGAGGTGAGCAGCGCGACCTCGGCGGCCGCACCGGCATCCTCCTTGTCGTCGTAGCGGGCGACGTGCTCGGGGTCGAGGTTCTCCCGGCCGATGGAGGCCAGTTCGTCGAGCTGCCAGTCGGGATGCTGGGTGACCATGACCGGCACCCTAGCGGCGCGTTCCACCACGACTACCCGGTCCTGACCCCCCGGAACTGGCGTAGAGCGTCCGCCCCCAGATCGTGACCAGGGTGGCGGCGACGCCGCCGACGTCCGGTTGGTCGCTGTCTACGAGCTCGTCGAAGAAGTACTGCAGGTTCATCGCGATCAGGGCCCGCATCGTCGGCTCCGGATCGAGTCCTTGGACGCGGCCGGCGGCGATCTCGGTCCGCAGCACCTTCACGTGCGCCTGAACGACGGGTTCCATGAAGCCGAGCCACGCCCGCCGGGTGTCCTCGTCCTGCGCGGAGGACTGGGCCAGCGCCCGGAGCAGCCGCCCGTGTCGCGCGTAGAACCGTGCGAGTCCCTGCATCGCCGGCGGTCCGGCGACCATGAGGCTCTCGGCCGCGTAGACCGGTTCGATGATGGCGTCACGCTCGGCCGCCAGCGGTTCGAGCAGCCGCCGCAGGAGGGCATGGCGGTCAGCGAAGTACACATAGAACGACTTGCGACTCAGCGTCGTCGTCGCCATCACCGCACTGACCGTGACGTCCTGGGCGGACCTCTCGGTGAGCAGGGCCCGCGCCGCGTCCAAGATCTCGGCCTCTGCTTCCTCCGGACGGCGCCGGCGGCGGACGGAGGGGGCCGTGGGGTTGACCGACGAGATCCGGGAGCGCACGATGGCACCCTACTACTGCCATGATGGCAGTAACGCCGAGGGAGCCGTATGAGGTACGTCGCCAGCGTCGCCGCGCTCCTCGTTTGCTGCGTGGCGCCGGGCCCGGCGGCGGCCGGGGGCGAGTCGGCCACCTTCCGGGGGTCCTGCTCCCTGACCGGCGAAGTGCGCTTCGATCCCGGTCTCGGTGCGACGGCCCTCAGCACGACCACCCATGCCCGGGCGGCCGGCCACTGCAGCGGAGTCCTCACGCTGCCCGACGGCAGCGACCGCCGGCTCGACGACGTGCTCGCGAGCTACCGCGGTCGCGCCTCCGGCCAACAGTCCTGCGCAGTCGGCACCACCCAGGGCTGGAGCCGACTCGAGGTCGCCGGCGCGACTGTGCGGTTCGAACTCACCGAGACCCGGCTGGGCGCCGTCGCCGTCATCCGCCTTCGCGACGCGACAGGCGAAACCACGGTCGCGGCCGCCTCCGTGAGCCCAAGCCACGACTCGTTGGACCAGGTGCTGGCGTGTGCCCGTCCCGACGGTCTCACCCGGACCCCGGTCGCGATCACGACCACCTCGACACCATGACTATGCGAGCGCCCGGCGCCACCCAGGAGCCGGCCATGCCACCCGTCTACACGACCAGGCCGTTGACCGCTGAGACATGGGCCGACTTCGCCGCATTGGTCGAGGCCCACAACGGCGTGTGGGGCGGATGCTGGTGCATGGCCTTCCACCCCGAAGGGGTCGGCCAGGGTCACACGCCCGCGGGCAACCGAGACGCCAAGAGAGCACACACCCTGGCCCGGGACGGTCCACCAGATCCTGGTCTACGCAGACAGCGATCGTGTGGGCTGGTGCCAGTACGGCACACCGTCCGAGCTGCCGAACATCAAGAACAGAAAGAAGTACGACGAGGGAGCAGCGGATCCTCCCACGTGGCGGATCGGGTGCATCTTCACCTCGGGCAAGTTCCGAGGATAGGGAGTCGCCCGCGCCGCCGTCGGTGCCGCGCTGGATGCGATCGCCCGCGCCGGCGGCGGCGTTGTCGAGGCCTACCCTGAGGAGACCGCGGAGCGGCCACCCCAGCGTGGCGCCTACCTCCACACCGGCCCGGAGGCACTGTACGAGCACTTCGGCTTCGTCCGTGATCGCAAGGTCGCCAAGTGGCGCTGGGTGATGCGTACCGAGGTGCCGCCCGCGTGACCCCGCCCGTCATCTGCGAGACGTGGGTGACCTCGATGTGACTGGTCATGGACTTCACGGTCGACCCGGCCAACTACTGGGAGTTGGCTCTGGCTGTCTCGTGCCAGAGGGACTGTCCTCACGCACCTCCGACCAGCGAGGCGACAGTGTCCCGCGATGGGCCCGATGGGTCAATCGCTGAGTTCCTCGGCGTCGAGCTACTTTGCAGGGCGTTGCACACGTGGAATTGAGTGACAGGTGCTGTCCATCCCAACCCTGCTACGGACGTAACGGTTCGTGAAGATAGCGCTGGATCGTCGCGCCGACGTTCGCCGCGACTGCTTCCGCCGGCATGGCAGCGACGGGCGATATTTCGAGGACGGATCGGGTCAGGGCCAGGCCGAGCATCTGGCTGGCCACGAGTCCCACGCGTTGCGGTAACTCGGACTCGTCGGCGATCAGGGGGCGTAGGGAGGGAATGAGCTGGCGCGCGAACAGCTCGCGCATGCTGGCGGCAGCGGTGGCGTCCGTCGTAGCGGACCGCAGCAGGATCAGGAGCACCTCCCCCTCGGCGGTCCGGCCGTCCCAGCGGGAGAGGAAGTGCTCGACCAGGCGTTCGCCGTGCTCGCCTGCGGGCACGTCGGCGAGGTCGGGGAGCCGCAGGTCGATGTCGGTGGCGGCGGCGAACAACTCCGGCTTGGTGCCGAAGTAGCGCATCACCAGTGCCGGATCGATTCCCGCATCCTGGGCCACGGCCCGGATCGTCGTCGACCGGTAGCCCTCCCTGGCAAAGCGTGCGCGCGCCGCGGCCAGAATCGCCGCCTTGGTGTCGATGGCTCGCCGCGTCTTCGTCACGACACGATCGTATGTCAACAGCCGTTGACTTTCAGAGAGGGCATGACTACTTTTCATGTCAACAGCCGTTGACTTAGGAGCTGTCATGAAGATCGCCTCAGCCGCAGTCGGCAGCCTCGCCTGGCTCGTGGCCGCACCCGGGACCGTGTGCGGCCTCGTCCCTTGGCTCATCACGCACTGGCGTCGACCCAGCGACCCGCTGGTCCTGGTCGACTTCCTCGGATTCTCGCTCGCCCTCGCTGGCGGAACCGTGATCCTGCACGCGTTCGTCGCCTTCGCCTGGCACGGCCGCGGAACGCCCGCGCCGCCGGCCCCCACCGAACGACTGGTCGTCCAGGGCGCCTACCGGTATGTGCGGAACCCGATGTACGTCGCGGTCGTCGCCCAGGTGCTTGGGCAGGCCCTGCTCTTCACGAGCTGGTGGCTGCTCACGTACCTCGTCGTCATCACCGTCGTCATGGACGCGTTCGTGCGCACCTACGAGGAACCCACACTGCGGGAGACCTTCGGTCCGGCGTACGACGAGTTCCGCGCGGCGGTGCCGCGCTGGCTGCCGCGGCTCACTCCCTGGCGAGGGACGCCGGAGGTGACCTCGTGACCGCGCGCGCCGGCGAGCTGCTCGACGCGATCGCGGAGTTGGTGCCGCGCTTCGTCGCGCTGGCCACGGGGTCTCCGGCTGACCTGCGAGTTCCTGCCACTCCCGCGTGGACCATCACCGACGTGGTCGGTCATGTCGCGATGGAGCCCATGCGCTACCTCGAGCTCGCTGCGGGCGGCGGCGACTGGCCACATCGGGTGGCGGACCTCCCCGCGTTCAACGCCCAGCAGGTCGCTGATCTGCCGACGCGTGACATCGGCGAACTGACCGACCTTTTGACCTCTCACACCCAGCGGTTGGTGGCGACCATTGCCGAGTTCGACGAGCCCCCGCTCATGCGCTTCGACGGAGACCAGTTCGTGCCCGCCGACCTGCAGGCGGGAACGTTCCTCGGGGAGTTGATCGTCCACGGCCGCGACATCGCCCATGCCGCGGGCAAGGATTGGCCGATTGAGCCCGCGATGGTGCCGCTTGTCTACCTCGGCCTCCACCAGGTGCTCCCCGGCTGGGTCGACCCGAAAGGTGCAGCTGGCCACACCGCGACCTACGAGCTACGGCTGCGCGGATCAACCGCCTACATCTACGAATTCACCGACGGCCGACTCCAGATCGACCCCCCAGCAGCCCGGCGAGTCGACGCGCACATCAGCGCCGACCCCGTGACAGCGCTTCTGACCTCCTACGGCCGCGTCGGCCAGATCGGCCCGGCCATCACCGGCAAGGTCCTGGCTTGGGGCCGACGACCATGGCTCGCAACCTCGCTGCGCAGGCGATTCATGTCCGTCTGACCCCGGATCCAGAGGCTTCACCGGGTTGACGGTCGGGCCTGGGGGTTGGCGTCTCCAGCGCGACGAGTGAGTCGTCGAACATCCAGAAACCAGTAGAGCCAATCGCTTGGCGTTCTCCCATCATCGGAATGATGCCCAACGAAATGTTCGGCAGCGTCATCACGGCGAGGAGACGGTCCATTTGCCCAGCCAGGGTCTCAGCGCCACCGAACCAAGTGCGCAAAGCGGCTTCTTCGAGCAGGACGGCGAACGTCTTCGTGCCCTGGTAAATGACCGCCTGCCGCTCCATCCGGGCTTCCAAAGCGGCGGCGATGTCGTTCTGAGTCTCCAGGAAACCGATCCAGAATGTGAGCATGGCAGTGGCATACTCTGCCGTCTGGAACAGGCCGGGGACGACGTTGTGCTCATAGATCCTGAAACGCTCGGTTCGTTCATACAGCGCCACCGGCGCCTGCATCAGCTGTTTCATCCCGCCCCGACTGCGGCGCCGAAACTCCATGTACATGGACTGAACCGCGCGCGCCTGCGCGACCAGATCGGTCACCTGTTCGTCGGCATCGCACGCGGCACACCACACTCGAATATCCAGGTCTGTCGGGGACTGGACCCCGTTCTCGATCTTGCTCACCCGGGTGAAGTGCCATCCGGTCGCGGCCGCTAGAGCACGCCCGGACAATGCCGCATCTTTGCGTACGTCACGAAGACGCTGGCCAAGTGCCTGCTGTGCCTGCTTGGCGGCGTTAGAGGGGCTTGTACTCACTGTGCGGTATCGCTAGGGCCCAGACTTGCTCAAAGGCCGTCCGGCAAAGCTCGACATCAGAGCTGTTGGTC
>WHTB01000023.1 GCA_009379735.1 Propionibacteriales bacterium | reverse complement strand
GCGATCACCGCGCCGCTGGTGCCCAACGTGATCGTGGCCGGTGCCGGGTCGGGCAAGACCACGGTGATGGCGGCTCGGGTCGTCTGGCTGGTGGGCTCCGGCCAGGTCCGCGCCGACGAGGTGCTCGGCCTCACCTTCACCAACAAGGCCGCCGCCGAGCTCGGCCTCCGGGTCCGCGGAGCCCTCGACACGGCCGGTTTGCTGGGCCGACCCGACGACCGGCCGCCCGGCGAGGGCGACGAGGCCGACCAGGGCGAGCCGACCGTCGCCACCTACCACGCCTACGCCGGCCGGCTGATCAGCGAGCACGGGCTGCGGCTCGGGTTCGAGCCCGACACCGGGCTGCTCGCCGACGCCTCCCGGTTCCAGCTGGCCGCCATGGCGTGCGAGCAGTACCCCGGCTCGCTCGCGCAGGTCAGCACACACCTCCCCACGACCCTGGCCGGCGTACTCAAGCTCGAGGCCGAGATGAGCGAGCACCTGGTCTCACCCGACGCGGTACGCCAGTTCGACGAGGCGCTGCGCGGCGAGCTGGCGGCGGTGCCGAAGCAGCTCAAGCTGGTGCTCGACGCCGTCCGCACGACCCACAAGCGAGACGAGCTGGTGGCGCTGGTCGAGGCCTACCGGCGGCTCAAGACCAGCCGCGGCGTGATGGACTTCTCCGACCAGATGGCGGTCGGTGCGCGGCTGGCCCAGGAGTGTCCCGAGGTGGGCGTGCTCGAGCGTGACCGCTACCGGGTGGTGCTGCTCGACGAGTACCAGGACACCTCGGTGGCGCAGCGGCTGATGCTGTCCGGGCTGTTCGCCGGCGACGCGTCACCCGACGGCCGAGGCCATCCGGTCACCGCGGTCGGCGACCCCTGCCAGGGCATCTACGGCTGGCGTGGTGCGTCGGTCACGAACCTCGACGAGTACCCGCAGCACTTCGTCCAGGCCGACGACACCCCGACCCCGACGTACCCGCTGAGTGTCAACCGGCGCAGCGGGTCGCGGATCCTCGACGTGGCCAACGCGCACGCGACCGAGCTCTACGCCACGCACCGCGGGGTCGAGCCGCTGGTGGCGCCCGCCGACGCACCGGCCGGCTCGGTCCGGGTGGCGTTGTTCGAGAGGTACGCCGATGAGATGGCGTGGGTGGCCAGCCAGGTCGCCGCGGTGCCCACCGTCCATCCGGGGGTGGCCTGGTCGGAGGTCGGCGTCCTGGTGCACCGGATGGCGGACGCCCGGGCGCTGCAGGTCGAGCTGCGCGGGCACGACGTTCCGGTCGAGGTCGTCGGCCTCGGCGGCCTGCTGTCTCGCCCCGAGGTCGCCGACGTGGTGGCCACCCTCGAGGTCGTCCACGACCTGACCGCCAACGCCGCGATGCTGCGGCTGTTGACCGGGCCCCGCTGGCGGATCGGGCCGCGCGACCTCGCCCTGCTCGGCGACCGGGCTCGCCACCTCGCCGCGGTCGAGCGGAGCCCGCGGTCCACCGACCTCGCCGTCGCGCTCGAGCAGGCCGTGGCCGGTGTCGACCTCACCGAGATCGTGTCGCTCGCCGACGCCCTCGACGACCCCGGCAAGGGCGACTACTCGCCGGAGGCTCTGGACCGGTTTGCGCAGCTCACCCGCGAGATCAGGCGGCTGCGCGCCTTCGCCGGCGAGCCCCTCGTCGACCTCGTCCGCCGCGTCATCGACGTGATCGGGGTCGACATCGAGCTGGTGGCGTCGCCGGGGGCCGTCGCCGCCCAGGCCCGCGACAACCTGGCGTCGTTCGTCGACGCGGTGGCCACCTTCGCCGGCAACGACGGCGACGCATCGCTGCACAGCCTGATCGCGTACCTCAAGGCCGAGGACGACTATGCACAGGGTCTGCCGGTGGCCTCGCCGACCGAGTCCAACAGCGTCAAGCTGATGACGGTGCACAAGGCCAAGGGCCTGGAGTGGGACGTCGTCTTCGTGCCGGAGCTGACCGAGACCGTGTTCCCCAGTGCCCTGGGCCGTCCCCGGTGGACCAGCAACGCCGAGGCGCTGCCCTCGCCGTTGCGCGGGGACGCCGACACGCTGCCCGAGCTGCTCGAGTGGACCACGGCCGGCGACCGGGCGTTCCGCGCCGACAGTGCTGCCCACGAAGGGCTCGAGGAGCGCCGGCTCGGTTACGTCGCCTTCACCCGTGCCCGCCGGGCCCTGGTGGTGAGCGGCGCGTGGTGGGGTCCGACGCAGAAGAAGAAGCGCGGTCCGTCCGACTACCTCAAGCACCTGCACCACCTGGTCGGGGACACGGCCGACCCGTGGTGCGCGGAGCCGGCCGACGACGACAACCCCTACCTCGGCGACGAGCGCACCTCGCCGTGGCCTGCGCCGCTGGACGCCGACGCGGTCCGGCGGCGTATGGACGCCGCGCGGTTGCTGGCCGAGGCGCGGACGCGGCACGAGCACAGCGGCAGCTACGACGCCGACGACGAGCTGTTGCTCGACCACGCGGCGATGGTCGCCGACTGGGACGCCACGGTCGACCGGCTGGTGGACGAGGCTCGGCGGGCCCGGCTGACCGACCGCGAAGTCGAGCTGCCCCGGTCGCTCAGCGCGACGACCGTGCTGCGGCTGCAGTCCGACCCGGCCGGCCTGGCCCGTGACCTGGCCCGGCCGATGCCCCGCCGGCCGTCGCCGGCCGCGCGGTTCGGCACCCGGTTCCACGCGTGGGTCGAGGCCTACGTCGGGCAGCAGCAGATGCTCGACCCGGCCGACATCCCGGGAGCGGCCGACGAGGGCATCGACAACGACGCCGACCTGCGGGCGCTGTGCCAGGCCTTCGCCGACGGGCCGTTCGGCGAGCGGGCGCCGCACCGGGTGGAGGCGCCGTTCGCCCTGGCGTTGGCCGGTGAGGTCGTGCGCGGCCGCATCGACGCCGTCTACGCCGAGGGCGACGGCTACCGGGTGGTCGACTGGAAGACCAACCAGCAGCAGACGGCCGACCCGCTGCAGCTGGCGATCTACCGGCTGGCCTGGGCCGAGCTCACCGGTGTGCCGGTCGAGCAGGTGAGCGGGTCGTTCTACTACGTCCGCTCCGGCGAGCTCGTCACCCCGGCCGACCTGCTCGGCCGCAAGGAGATCGAACGGCTGCTGCTGCTCGAGAGCCCGGGCTGAGCGTGGCGGCGCCTCAGAGCGGCCCCTTGAGCGGCACGGCGAGCATGGCGTCGAGGGCGATCTCGACCATGTCGCCGAACCCGGTCTCGCGGACCTCGGCCGACACCGACTCGCCGGTGCGGATGTGGTCCGACACGGTGCACACCGCTAGCGCGCGGGCACCGTGCTTGGCGGCCAGCGTGTAGAGGGCGCTCGCCTCCATCTCGATCGCGACCACGCCGTACTCCGCCAGCCGTTCGGCCAGCTCCGGCCGGTCGTTGTAGAACAGGTCGCCAGACATCAGCTGGCCGACGGTCGCGTCGATGTCGCGCTCCACGGCTGCGTCGTGGGCGGCCCGCAGCAGCAGGAAGTCGGCCGCCGGGGCGTAGTCGAGGCCCTCGAACCGCAGCCGGTTCATCGCCGAGTCGGTCGACGCGCTGATCGCCAGGACGATGTCGCGCACCTGCAGCGACGACGCCAGCGCGCCGCAGGACCCGACCCGCACGACCTGCGTGACGTCGTACTCGGTGAACAGCTCGGTCGCGTAGATCGCCAGCGAGGGCTGCCCCATCCCCGATCCCTGCACCGACACCGGCTCACCGCGGTAGCTGCCGGTGAAGCCGAGCATGTTCCGGACGGTCGAGTAGCAGGTGGCGTCGTCGAGGTAGGTCTCGGCGATCCACTGGGCCCGCAGCGGGTCGCCGGGCAGCAGTACGCGCGGGGCGATGGCGCCGGGCTCGGCGGCGATGTGGGTGCTCATGGGCCGCGATCCTGCCAGACGTAGAGTCAGTCCCGTGACCGCACCGCACCCGTTCACCCACCCGCTCGACCCGCCCCTCGCGCTGTCTCGGCACGCCCACGACCGGATCGGCGACCATCGCGTCGACGACGCCTGGCTGGCCGAGCGCTGGGCCGACGACCGGACCCGGGTCCTGCTGCTGCATGGTGGCCAGGTCGCCGTCACCGCCGAGCAGGTGCCCGCGTTCGTCTCTCCGTCCCGGACGGGTCCCGGCGCGCGTCTTCTGCTCGGCGAGGAGGGCGGCACGACGTACTTCGCGATCTTGCTCGACGACCCACCGGACGGCTTCGAGCTGGTCAGCCTGCGGGCCATCGCGGCCGGGCTGGGCGACCTGGACGCCGGGTTGTTGGTGCATGCCGTCGGCATGGCGAACTGGCACCACACGCACCGGCACTGTTCGCGCTGCGGCGGTCGGCTGCAGTCCGAGGTCGCCGGTCACGTGCTGCGCTGCGCGGACTGCGGCCGGACCCAGTTCCCACGCACCGACCCGGCCGTGATCATGCTGGTCACCGACGACCGGGACCGCTGCCTGCTCGGGCACAACAAGCACTCACCGCGGCCGCGCGGGTTCTCTACACTGGCCGGGTTCGTCGAGCCGGGGGAGTCCCTCGAGCATGCGGTGACCCGCGAGATCGCCGAGGAGGTCGGCGTACGGGCCGACCGGGTCACGTACTTCGGCAGCCAGCCCTGGCCGCTCCCGGCGAGCCTGATGGTGGGCTTCTACGCACGCGCGAACACCACTGAGATCACGGTCGACGGGGACGAGATCGGCGAGGCCCGGTGGTTCACCCGCGCTGAGCTGATGGCGGAGGCGACCAACGGTGACGTGGTGCTGCCCGGGCATGTGTCGATCGCCCGCCGGCTGATCGAGGACTGGTACGGAGGGGAGCTGCCCGGCACCTGGTGAGGCGGTCAAACCGCGGCGAGCCGAGCCTTGACCTCGCGCATGGACGGGTTGGTCAGCGCCGTGCCGTCGGCGAACACCAGGGTCGGGACCGTCTGGTTGCCGTTGTTGGCCTGCTCCACGATCCGGGCGGCGTCCGGCTGCTGCTCGATGTCGACCACCTCGAACTCGATACCTTCCCGGTCCAGCTGTGCCTTCAGCCGGTGGCAGTAGCCGCACCAGTAGGTGGAGTACATGGTGAACGACATCGAGTGTCCTCCCGCGCGTCTATGGTTGCTTCGGTCGTGACAACGACCGCCCGCAGTCGATCCTTCCCTGAGGTGACACATTGCACACGCGAGACCCCGAGCAGTTGCTGGCGGGCCTCGATCCCGAGCAGCGTGCTGTCGCGACCTCGCTGTCCGGACCGATCTGCGTGCTGGCCGGCGCCGGCACCGGCAAGACCCGAGCGATCACGCACCGGATCGCCCACGGCGTGCTCACCGGCTCCTTCGAGCCGACCAGGCTGCTGGCGGTCACCTTCACCACCCGCGCGGCCGGCGAGATGCGCACCCGGCTCCGTGACCTCGGTGCGCCGACGGTCCAGGCCCGGACGTTCCACTCCGCCGCCCTTCGCCAGCTGCGCTACTTCTGGCCACAGGTGTACGGCGGGGAGGTGCCGACCCTCGTCAAGTCCAAGCTGAGCCTGCTGGCCGAGGCGGCACGGGCCTGCCGGCTCCGGGTCGAGCAGGCCGACCTCAAGGACTTCGCCGCCGAGGTCGAGTGGTCCAAGGTGAGCAACGTCCGCCCCGACGACTATGCGGCCGTGGCCGGCCGCGAGGGCCGCGGGCTGGCGTCGTTCGACCACGAGACGGTGGCCCGCGTCTTCGGCGCGTACGAGCAGGTCAAGCGCGACCGCGGCCGGATCGACATGGAAGACGTACTGCTGTGCACGGCCGCCATGCTGGCCGACGACGAGCGCGTCGCTCAGCTGGTCCGCGAGCAGTACCGCTGGTTCGTCGTCGACGAGTTCCAGGACGTCAGCCCGATCCAGCAGGCCCTGCTCGACCTGTGGCTCGGCGGCCGTGACGAGATCTGCGTGGTCGGCGACCCGGCACAGACGATCTACTCGTTCGCCGGTGCCTCGGCCGACCACCTGCTCGGCTTCCGCCGGCGTCATCCCGGCGCCGAGGTGGTCCGCCTGGTCCGCAACTACCGCTCGACGCCACAGGTGATCGAGGTGGCCAACGGTCTGCTCAAGGGCGGCAGGGGGCTGGGTGAACGACCCGGGCTGCTCGCGCAGCGGGGGAGCGGCACAGCCGTCGAGTTCGCCGGCCACGCCGACGAGGTCCACGAGGCCGAGTCGGTGGCAGCCGCGGTGGTGTCGGCGCGCGACGCCGGCGTCCCGCTCCGCGACATCGCCGTCCTGTTTCGCATCAACGCCCAGTCCGAGGCGTTCGAGGAGGCACTGGCGGCGCGGTCCGTGCCGTACGTCCTCCGCGGCGGCGAGCGGTTCTTCGAGCGACCCGAGGTGCGGCAGGCGGTCGCCCTGCTGCGGGGAGCCGCCCGGGCGGGCGCCGACGCCGGCACCGGCGACGACGGGCTGGTCGCCGACGTCACCGGGGTGCTGTCGGGTCTCGGCTGGCAGAGCGAGCCGCCGTCCGGCGGCGGCAGCGGCCGCACCCGCTGGGAGTCGCTCGACGCGCTGCGCGCGATGGCTGCCGACCTGGTGGCGACGACGCCGGAGGCCGGTCTGACCCGGTTAGTCGCCGAGGTCGACCGTCGCGAGGCGGCTCAGCACGCCCCGGTCGCCGAGGGCGTCACGCTCGCCACGATGCACGCCGCGAAGGGTCTGGAGTGGCCCGTCGTCTTCGTGGTCGGCGTGCATGAGGGGACGATGCCGATCGTCTACGCCGACACCGCCGCCGCGGTCGACGAGGAGCGCCGGCTGCTCTACGTCGCGGTGACGCGGGCGCGAGACCAGCTGCAGGTGTCGTGGTCGCGAGCGCGCAACCCGGGCGCGCGTTCGAGCCGCAAGCCCTCGCGGTTCCTCGACGGAGTGCGTCCCCGTACGGCCGACGATGCCGACGCCACGGCCGGCCGGTCCGGCCGCCGCAAGACGAAGACGGCGCGCTGCCGGATCTGCCAGCGGCCGCTCGCCGACGCGGCGGAGCGTAAGCTCGGCCGCTGCTCGACCTGCCCGTCCAGCTTCGACGAGGAGCTGTTCGAGCGGCTCCGCGGATGGCGCTCCGAGCGGGCCGCCGCCGAGAAGGTCCCGGCCTACGTCGTGTTCACCGACGCGACACTCACCGCGATCGCCGAGATCCGTCCCAGCACGCCCACGGGGTTGCTCGGCATCGCCGGCATCGGCCAGGTCAAACTGGACAAATATGCCGACGAAGTCCTCGAGATCTGCGCCGAGACCTGACCCGCGCAGCAAAGATTTCGAGAACTTCGAAGAAACACGTTTAATTCGTTTGCACCCCGCCGGACCCCCGGCGTATTCTGCAGGAACTCCAGCAGCCCGTCTGCTGGATTTGCATGACTGATGGGTCGTAGACGACGACACCGAGAGGAGGTGCTCGACATGGAGAACACGATGACCACCACGCCGCAGGCAGCGATGCCCGCACAGGCGCGCGTCCGCATGTTTACGGGCGCCTCCACGGGTGCCGGCGCTCTCGGCGGTCAGGGTCGTCGCAGCGATTCCACGGGTGTGGTGTCGGTTGCGTACACCCCGGCCATCGTGGATGTCGTGAAGCACGACCTCCCGGGTGTCCTGGCTTGGAGTCCACCGGTCTAGCGATGAAATTTGACCGGCGCCTCCAGGCCGCGGAACCCGAACCCCGGGATCCGCGGCCTTTTTCATTCCCTACGTCGACCCACCGGCCGACAGACGAGTGTCACAAGGAGGTGAGAACAACAATGAGTCTCAGCGTCCTCGACGCGTACGCGGTGATCGCGGACGGGGAGGTCGACGAGCAACAGTTGCCATGCCGGTCCAACGACCCCGAACTGTTCTTCGCCGAGTCCCCCGCCGATGTGGAGCACGCCAAGCGCCTCTGCCTGGACTGCCCGGTCCGGCTCGAGTGCCTGGCGAGCGCCCTCGAACGTCGCGAGCCCTGGGGGGTGTGGGGCGGCGAGCTGGTGATCCAAGGCGTCGTCGTTCCGCGCAAGCGGCCCCGAGGCCGGCCACGCAAGACCGAAGTGGCGGCCTGAGCTGCGCACCACACCATGGGCAGAGCGCCCGTGGTCCCGAACAGAAAGCCTCACCACTCAGATGACCAAGAACAGCTTGAACAGGAGCAACGAGATGGAACTCATGCATGAAGCAATGGCTCGAGCGCATATGGACGCGCGCCTCGAGCAGGCGCGCGAGCTTCGCCGTGCGGCCGTCGTGGCCCGCGCTCAGCACCTCGCGAAGCGCGCCGAGCGCTCCGCCTTGCAGGCCCGCCTGCTGCTGGCCCGCGCGTTCTGACGCTCTGGATCCCCCGCCATCAGGCGGGGGATCCAGGCCTTTTGATAGCAAGTGGTATGACTTAGCATATTTCGTCGGCGTGTCGCGATGAGACACGCCGCCAGCGAGCGCGAGAGAGGTGTAGAAAGAACAGGTGGTCATTATCTGTAACTATTGCGGCACACAGAGCGACGGCGATCGAGTCCCCCTCACCTGGGTGATGGCGAACGAGCGCGGTCAGACTCAGCTTTTCTGCGACCGGTGCTCACGTCAGCATCTGCGCAGCATCGAGGGCAAGCTCGACAGCGCGTGGTGGTGACGCTCAGGCCGCGGTCTGGCTGAACCCCGGCAGCCACTCGGCCAGCAGGTCGGCGAACGCCGCCTCGGCCTCGAGCTGCGAGAGCACCCCGATCCCGCCGAGCCACACCCGGTGGATCAGCAGGTACGACGGGGGCAGGTTGAGCTTCAGCGCGGTGGCGTACTCCGGTCGTCGCGGGTCGTTCAGCCGGGCGAACTGGGTACGCATCCAGGCCCGGCCGAAGTGGAACGTCGGGCTGCGCGCCGGCTCGACGAACGGCTCGAGGTAGTCGCGCAACGCGTCCGGCTCCACCCTGATGTGGGGCCGGATGAAGCCCTCGGCACGCAGCCCGTCGACGACGGCGTCGTAGTCGCCACGGACCGCGATGCCCAGCACCCGGCCCATCGCCTCGGGAAAGCCGTCGGGGAGCCGCGCCACGGCGCCGTAGTCGACGACGCCGAGCCGGCCGTCGTCGAGGACCCGGTAGTTGCCCGGGTGCGGGTCGGCGTGCAGCAGGCCCGCCCGCTCGGGCCCGGAGAACAGGAACCGGGCGTAGAGCGAGCCGAAGTGGTTGCGCTCGGCCTGGCTGCCGTCGGCGATCAACCGGGCCAGCGAAGACGGGCTCTCGAGCCACTCGCTGATCAGCACGGCGTCGGTGTGGGCCAAGACCTCGGGTACGACGAAGGAGTCGTCGCCGGCGTACGCCTGGTGGAACCGGGTCTGGGCGTCTGCCTCGAGCCGGTAGTCGAGCTCCTCGGCGACCCGCTCCTGCAGCTCCTCGACGAGGGGCTTGATCTCGATGCCGGGGATCCAGCCGGCGAACAGCCGCGCGGCGCGGCCGATCTGGCGCAGGTCGGACCGTAGGGCCTCGCCCGCACCGGGGTACTGAACCTTGATCGCGACCTCACGGCCGTCCTGCCAGCGGCCGCGGTGCACCTGGCCGATCGACGCGGCGGCGGCCGGCTCGTCCACGAACTCCACCAGCTGGGTGCGCCATCGCGGTCCGAGCTGGCGGGCGAGGACCTGGTGGACGACGGCGGGCGACATCGGCGGTGCGGCGTCCTGCAGCCGGGTCAGGGTGGCGCGGTACGGCGCGGCCACCTCCTCCGGCAGCGCCGCCTCGAAGATCGACATCGCCTGGCCGAACTTCATCGCGCCGCCCTTGAGCTCACCGAGCACCCGGAACAGCTGCTCGGCGGAGCGCTGCTGCATCTCCGTCACCACGGCCTCCGCCGGGGCGCCGCCGATCCGCCGGCCCAGGCCAACGGTGGCACGGCCGGCGAAGCCCAGCGGCAGGGCGGCCAGCCGGGCGGTGCGCGCGACGGCGCTGCGAGGCAGGTCGGTCATATCTCCATTGTGGCCGAGGAAGGCAACTTGTTTTGGGTTTCTTCCGGCCACACGCAACCGCACCACGGATGCGGTGCCAGCGCCGTCGGCTCCGGTATCAGGTCGTCCTCGCGGAGGACCAGCGTGCACGACAGGGTGCGTGGCGCCCGCCCGTCGACGTACGCCACGGCCTCGTGCGCCAGCAGCGCCGCGGTGGCCGCCACCAGCCGGCTGGAGGCGACGCCGAGGCCGGCCGGGTCGGGCGCCGGGTGCGACAGCAGCGGTCGCCGCCAGCGCCAGGTGGGGTCGGCGGCCCTGCGGCGCAGGTCGTAGCACCGCGAGCACGCGCTCCAACCGGGTACGACGAGCGGACCGATCCGGGCGGTAGCGTCCCGCGTGCCCCCGACCAGGTGCGGCACATCCGTGCGGACCAGCGGCTCGAGTACGTCGAGCGGGACCTCGTGGTCGGCTGCCAACACGACCAGGTCCGGCGGTGCACCCGGTGCGTCGATGGTCGGCGCCGGGTCGAGTCGCCCGATGCCGGCGTCGGCGAGATGGCCGACTAGTGCCTCGGCGGTCGGGCCACTGCCGTACACCCGCATGACCGCCGACCGGCGCGCCGCCCAGCGCGCGTCGCTGTCCGGGGCCGCGAGCAGCTCGGGAGCGGTGGTTCGGGCGGCTGCATCGATGACCACGCGCCGGTCGAGCAGCCAGCACCACTGGGCCGCGACCTCCTCCGCCGCGACGTCGGCGGCGACGGCGGCCGCCTGCACGGCGGCGTCGTCACGCAGTCCGTCGAGCGCGGAGACCAGCGCCCGCGCGGCCGGGCTGATCGGGAGCACGGTGGTCGCGTCGGTCAGGACGGCGCGGCCGTCGACGGTCGCTAGCCGGAGTCCGGGTCGGAGGACGGGCCGCATGGACGGGCACATCCGACGAGCGTGCCATGCGCGCCGCTTCGGCGACGTCGTCTGTCCACAGGCCCGCACGCGCGAAACGGGGCGCCCGATCGGGCGCCCCGTCTCATCGTTCGTGGGTTTGCTCAGGCCTTGCCGAGGATCCGGTTCAGGTTGGTGCCGCACACGGGACACTGGGCCTTGGCCATCCGCGTGCCCTTGTCGTTGACGCGCACCTCGCCGCTGGCCTCGCGCTTCTCCTTGCACTTCACGCAGTAGAACTCACCGCTCCACGTCTCCGCCATTACGGACTCCTTGCCTGTATTGGTTACCCAGAGTTACCGGCGTCCGGGCTCCGGCTGTGTGGTCGTGCGGAGATCGCCGTAATGAACCCGGTGACGAACCCCGACATTGCGTGACCCTACGTGAGTCGTGCCCATTCGCCACGTTCCCACGCGGTGACACACCGGGCCGTTGTGGTGTTTTATCCGGTTTCTCCAGATTTATCAAGACCGAATGATGCGCTGCGACCCATGATCGAGGCCCCCGGGACGAACACGTCGCTCGCCTTCCCCTTGCGAACGACCCGACATCCCGGGGGCCTGGACTGCGTCCGACGCTAGGTCTCCCGGGCCGAACGGGTCAACGGCAAACTGTCCACCCCTGTGGACAACGCTGTGGATGAGCTGGGGACATCCTGTGGAGCCCGGTCGCGAACCGGTGCAAAGCCTGTGTACCGCACCTGCCCGACATCCCGGGCAGATCCGAGCTGACCAGCAGGTTCGATCATCCACCGGCTGTGGACATAGATTTCTTGGGGCCGGCGGGCGGTACCTTGGCGAGGTGACCGCTCGACTTCCCGACGAGACCGCCGACCGCCCGGCGGTCGAGGTGCGCCGCAGCCGTCGCCGTCGTCGCACGGTCGCCGCCTACCGTGACGGCGACCGGGTGATCGTGCTGCTACCGGCCCGGATGACCCGCGCCGAAGAGGAGCAGTGGGTCTCGACCATGCTCGAGCGGCTCGACAAGCAGGAGCGACGGCGCAAGCCGACCGACGGTTCCCTGCAGCGGCGCGCCCGTGAGCTGTCGCGCCGGCATCTCGACGGGCTGGCCGAACCGGCGTCGGTGCGGTGGGTCGACAACCAGAACCGCCGATGGGGGTCGTGCACACCCGCCGACCGAAGCATCCGGCTGTCGGAGCGGCTGCAGGGCATGCCGTCGTGGGTCATCGACTATGTCCTCGTGCACGAGCTCGCGCACCTGATCGAGCCCGGCCACGACAAGCGCTTCTGGGCACTGGTCGACCGCTACCCGCGCACCGAACGAGCCCGCGGCTACCTCGAGGGCGTCGCCGCTGCGGCCGGGTTGGACCTCGGCGACGCGATGGACGACATCGACGACCTCGACGGGGTGGAGGACGACATCGAAACGGTCGCCGATGACCGGCGGCACCCGTGACGCGACGGATGGCCGCGCCCTGGCTCACCGGGCTCGCGCCGCCGGCGGCACCTCCGGGTGTCGACGCGCGGGCGTTCGCACTGGCGATGTTCGAGGACCTGCACGAGCTGGTCGCCGGCCTCGACCTGGTTGACGCAGCGGTGCTCACCGCGCCCGGCCTCGGCCCGCACGTCGAGCCGCTGATCTGGCCGGGCACCCCGCTGGCCGAGGTGACGCCCCCGGACGCCGCGACGGCACTGGCCGCGCTGGCCCACCTCGGCGCCGACGTCGGGCTGGTCCTCGCCGCCGACGCTCCGGACCTTCCGCCGCTGCTGGTGGGCAAGGCGATGCGGGCACTCGGCAGCGCCGACGTGGCCTACTGCCCGGCCACCGACGGCAGCACCGTCTTCCTGGCGGCGCGGCTGCCGCTGCCGTCGTGGGTCGCCGAGGTGGCGCCGAGCTTGGACGACCCGTCGGCGGCCGGCCGGCTGCGGGCCGCCGCACCACGGCGGACGGCGGTTGCGGCGACGCCCGGCTGGCACCGGATCCGCACCACCCACGACCTGGCCATGCTCGACCCCGGCCTCGAGGGCTGGGACGTCACCCGCCTGCTGCTGGCGGGGCGGCCGCTAAGGCAACCGGGCTGAGCCGGCCGCGGCGGTGGCGACCAGCGCGCGCAGAGCGCCGTCGGCGTCGGACGGCAGCTCGTCGAGCGGGAACCAGCGCAGGTCCGCCGACTCGTCGCTGATCACCGGCACTGCGTCGGCGGGGGCGGCAGCGACGTACTGCACGTCGAGGTGATGCGCCGGACGCACCGGACCGCACGGCACCTCGTGGTACGACAACCGGGCCGGCACCGCCCTCAGGGCGAGACCGGCGATGCCCGACTCCTCGGTGGCCTCGCGCAGCGCGGACCCTGCCAACGACCCGTCGGCGGGCTCGCAGTGGCCGCCCATCTGGAGCCAACGCCCGATCCGCCGGTGCAGGGTGAGGAGGACGTCGCGGCCGTCGGCGGAGACGACCAGGGCGCTGGCCGTGAGGTGGTCCGGTCGGCACTCCCGCCACATCGCGTCGGCATGCGTGGCCAGGTGCTCCAGATACTGCGCCTGAAGCCGTGCCTGACCGGCGTCGGACGGTGCCCATGCCGTCAGCACCCGCACGGCGTCGCCGTGCAGGGTCACTGGTCCGGCTCGTCCTCTCGGGACAGCAGCGCCTCCAGCGCCGCGTCGAACTCCGCGTCGGTGGTCGCGGTCTCCCCGTCGTCGTCGCCGGCCGAGAAGCCGAGCGGGTCGTCGAGGTCGGCGGAGGTGGGCAGCAGGTCGGGGTGCGCCCAGACCGCGTCTCGCGCGTCCAGGTCCTTGACCGAGCGCAGCGCACCCCACAGCGCCGCGGCGTCGCGGAGCCGGCGCGGCCGTAGCTCGAGGCCGACCAGTGAGGCGAACGTCTGCTCGGCCGGTCCGCCGGCGGCCCGGCGGCGGCGGACGGCCTCCTGCAGCTTGCCGGCTGCCGGCATCCGGTCGCGGGTGGCCTGGCCGACCACGTCGTCGACCCAGCCCTCGACCAGCGCGAGGGCGGTCTCGAGGCGTTGCAGGGCGGCCCGCTGCGCCTCGGTCTCCTCAGGGACGAACAAGCCGCCGGAGAGGGCTTCCTGCATCGCCTCGAGGTTGCTCGGGTCGAGGGAGCCCATGGCCTCCTCGATCCGCGACAGGTCGATCGTCAGGCCGCGCCCGTAGTCCTCGACCGCGCCCATCAGGTGGCTGCGCAGCCACGGCACGTGGTGGAACAACCGCTGGTGTGCACACTCGCGCAGCGCGAGGTAGAGCAAGACGTCGGACTCGTCGACGTCGAGACCTTCGGCGAACGCCCGGGCGTTGGCCAGCACCAGGGCGGTGTGGCTGCCGTCGGTCAACGGGATCCCGATGTCGGTCGACGAGAGGACCTCGCCGGCGAGGGCCCCGACGCCCTGCCCGACCTGGGCACCGAACATCGACCCGCCGGCCTGGCTGAGCATGCCCATCATCGGGCCGGCCATCGCAGCTGCCTCCTGCGGGATCGCCTTCTGCATCGCCCCGGTGAGGTGGCCGGCCATCGGCTCGACGACCTCCTGCCAGGCGCCCATGGTGGCCTCGACCCACTCGGCCCGGCTCCACGCGACGGCCCGGCCACCGGCAGCGGCGAACGTGCAGGCGGTGTCGAGCCACAGGTCGGCCAGGCGTACGGCGGCGTCCACCGCGGCGTGGTCGGACGGGGCGGGGGAGGGGTCAGCCTGTTGCGCCACGGTCGACCGGGCGGTGTCCTTGGCGAGTCGCCAGTTCACCGTGCCCTCGTACGGCGTGAACATCTGCTGCACCTGCTGGAGCAGGGCCGAGAAGTCCGGCGCTCCGGACCCGCCGGCACCCGCGCCGCCGCCGAAGGCCGCGAAGATCTGCTCGAACGGAGTGCCGGCGAACGGGTTCTGCTGGTTGTCGTCGTCGCCGGAGTCGTCGCCGGGGCGTTTGCTGGGCGGTTCTGCCATGCACCCAACCTACGTCGCAGGAGCAAGGGAGCCGAAGAACTCTCGTAGGTCTCCGACCAGCAGGTCGGGTGCCTCCAGCGCGGCGAAGTGGCCGCCCCGGTCGTACTCATTCCAGTGCACGATCGTCGCGGTCTTCTCGGCGAACCGCCGGATCGCCACGTCGTTCGGGAACACCGCAACCCCCATCGGCACCGGTGACTTCTCCTTCGGCATCCACATGGACGGATCGTGGAACCGTTCGTAGTAGGCGTTGGCGGACGAGCCCGCTGTGCCCGTGAACCAGTAGACGCTGACGTTGGCGAGCAGGCGGTCGCGGTCGACGGCGTCCTCCGGCAGCTCGTTCGCCGGGTCGGTCCACTCCTTGAACTTCTCGATGATCCAGGCGAGCTGGCCCACCGGGGAGTCGGTCAGCCCGTACGTCACGGTCAGCGGCCGGGTGCCCTGCTGGTTCATGTAGCCCATCTGGTCGTCCTGGAACTTCTTGAACGCGGCGAGCCGCTGCTGCTCGGACTCCGTCAGCGCTGCCATGTCCTCCGGGTCACCGGTGGGGAACGTCGTCAGCGCGTTGACGTGCACGCCGACCACCTTGTCGGGGGACAGCCGAGCGATCTGCGGGGCGATGAAGGCACCGATGTCGCCGCCCTGCACGCCGTACTTCTCGTACCCGAGCCTCGCCATCAGCTCGGTCAGAGCCGCCGCCGCGCGTCCGTCGGTCCAGCCGGTCTCGTGCACCGGGCTGGAGAAGCCGTGGCCGGGCAACGAGGGGATGACCAGGTGGAACGCGACGGCCGGGTCTCCGCCGTGGGCGCGCGGGTCGGTCAGCGGCCCGATCACGTCGAGGAACTCGAGCACCGACCCCGGCCAGCCGTGCACCAGCAACAGCGGAGTCGCCCCGGCCTCGGGCGAGGTGACGTGCAGGAAGTGCACGTCGGCGCCCTCGATCGTGGTGACGAACTGGGGGTACGCGTTGAGCGCGGCTTCGTGGGCCCGCCAGTCGAACGTGTGCTGCCAGGCCTCGGCGAGCTCCTTGAGGTACTCGGTCGGCACCCCGCGCTCCCATCCGGCACCGGCCAGCTCGGCCGGCCACCGGGTGTTGGCCAGCCGGGCGTTCAGGTCGTCGAGGTCGGACTGCGGGACGTCGATACGGAAGGGCCGGATCTCTGTGGTGGTCTCCATGGCAGAAACGCTATCGACGAACCCGGACAGGTTCCGTCCGCTTTATCTGCCAGACTCCAGGACATGTTGGCGACCTCGGCGCGGCTGCTGCGGTTGCTCACGTTGCTGCAGACGCATCGTGACTGGACCAGCGGGCAGCTCGCCGAGCGGCTCGACGTCACACCACGGACGGTGCGGCGCGACGTCGACAAGCTGCGCAGTCTCGGCTACCCGGTCAACGCGACGTATGGTGCGGCCGGCGGCTACCGGCTGGGTGCGGGGGTCTCGCTGCCTCCACTGCTACTCGATGACGACGAGGCGGTCGCGGTGGCCGTCGGACTGCGGACGGCGGCCGGCGGCACCGTCGCCGGGATCGAGGAGACGTCGGTGCGCGCTCTGACCAAGCTCGAGCAGCTGCTGCCCTCGCGGCTCCGGCACCGGGTGAGTGGCCTGCACTCCGTCACCGTTCCGCTGTTCGGCTCGGTGCCGACCGTCGACCCCGGGGTGCTGACCGCGGTCGCCGCGGCTTGTCGCGACAACGAGCAGCTGCGGTTCGACTACTTCGACACGGCCGGACTGCCGAGCATACGGAAGACGGAGCCACACCGGCTGGTGCACACCGGACGGCGCTGGTATCTCGTGGCCTGGGACCTCGACCGGGAGGACTGGCGCACGTTCCGCGTCGACCGGCTCAAGCCGCGCCTGCCGACCGGTCCCCGTTTCACGCCGCGCGAGCTGTCCGACGACGAGGTCGCGACCCGTACGTCGACCGGCATCTCGTCGTCGGTCTACCGCTACCGCGGCCGTTTCACGATGCACGCGTCTGCGGCCGCGGTGCGCGACGTCGTCACGCCGACCTCGGGCCGGGTCGAGCCGATCGACGACCGCAGCTGCACCCTGCACGTCGGCTCGAACTCGCTGGACCAGCTCGGCGTCTATGTCGCGCTGCTCGGGTTCGACTTCGACATCCACGAGCCCGAGGAGCTCGTCGACCACCTCGGCACCGTCGTCGACCGGTTGAAGCGCGCCACCGGCCGCTAGGCTGCGAGCGTGTCCGACCAGATCAGGCTCCTCGACATTCGCGAGACCCCGCTCTCGGTCGACGAGGTGTTGGCCGCGGTCGCCGACCCGCGGGCGGGCGGCGTCGCGACGTTCGTCGGCACAGTCCGCGACCATGACTCCGACCGTGACGTGGCCCGGCTCGACTACTCGGCCCACCCGACGGTCGACGACGTGATGCGCTCGGTCGCCGAGCAGGTCTGCTCGACCCACCCGGTGCTCGGGCTCGCGGCCGCGCACCGCGTCGGCAGTCTCGCCATCGGTGACCTGGCGGTCGTCGTGGCCGTGTCCTGTGCGCACCGAGGCGCGGCGTTCGACGCCTGCCGGATGCTGATCGATGACCTCAAGTCGACGGTGCCGATCTGGAAGCACCAGATCTTCACCGACGGCAGCGAGGAGTGGGTCGGCACACCCTGACGCCGCACCGGCACCGGGTGTGGCGGCTTGGGCGGTGGCGGGGGTGAGCCCTAGCCTTGCTGCGTGGAGATCCTGTGGTGGCTCGCCTTCCCCGTCGGCGTGACGCTGGTGGCGATGGTGTGGGCCGCCTGGGCCGGCCGCCCGGAGCGTCCGCCGAGCCAGCGGGACTCCGACGCGGCGTACGAGCGGTTCGCGAGCGCGCTGCAGAAGCCGCACCCCGGCGCCGGCCGTCGGGTTCCGCCCGCGGCGCTGGGGCGGGTGAGCGGCGTCGCCGTACGCCGGGGCACACCCGGCCCCACCCGCGACTCGCGGCGGTGAGAGGCTTCCCGGATGAGTCGCCGCACGCTGACCCTGGTCACCGCGGGGTTGATGCTGGTCGCGCTCGTCGCCGTGGCGGCGATGCGGCCGGTGCCGTACGTCGCGATGCGTCCCGGGCCGGTGCAGGACACGCTCGGCAAGGTCGACGGCGAGCAGATCGTCGCGATCAGCGGTGAGAAGCAGTACCCCACCAAGGGGCAGCTCGACCTCACGACCGTCTCGGTCACCGCCCCGAACGCGCGGCTGTCCCTGGCCGAGGCGGTGACCGCGTGGTTCGACCCGGACCGGGCCGTACTCCCGCGCGAGGTCGTCTATCCCGAGAAGCAGACCGCCGAGCAGGCCGAGGAGCAGAGCTCGCTGGAGATGACGTCCTCACAGAGCGCGGCCGAAGTGGCGGCCCTGACCGAGCTCGAGTACGACCTGACGTTCGACGTCACCGTCGCGCAGGTCTTCGACGACGCGCCCGCCAAGGGCAAGCTCCGCAAGGACGACGTGATCGTCAAGGTCGGCGCGGACCGGGTCGACAAGGCGGCGCAGGTCGGCGAGCTGCTGCAGAGCATCGACCCCGGCGAGGACGCGACCCTGACCATCCGTCGTGACGGCAAGCAGCGGCAGGTCGTCACGCCGACCGGGCCGTCCCCCGAGGACGCCGACCGCACCGTGGTGGGCATCCAGGTCGGCGACGCACCGCGGCTGCCGTTCGAGATCAGCATCGAGCTCGGTGACCGGATCGGCGGGCCGAGTGCCGGGCTGATGTTCTCGCTGGCCATCGTCGACAAGCTGACCCCAGGCCCGATGACCGGAGGGCTGCACATCGCCGGCACCGGGGAGATCGCAAATACCGGGGAGGTCGGCCCGATCGGCGGCATCCAGCAGAAGATCGCCGGAGCCGAGGAGGCCGGTGCCGACGTCTTCTTGGTGCCCGCCGACAACTGTGCCGAGGCTGTGCACTCCGACCGGGCCGACGACCTCGAGCTGGTGCGGGTCGCGACGCTCGCCGAGGCGCGCGATGCCGTCGAGGCGCTGGCCGAGGATCGTGACGCCGACGTGCCCGCGTGCAGGAGTTGACCAGCAGGTGAGGAGATCCGGTGAGCGATGAGGTCGCCGACCCGCTCGGTCCGTTGGCGCGCGCGGTGGTCGAGGTGGAGGCGCATGCCCAGGAGAGCGGCTGGGACAGCCCGCCCCGGCTGTATGCTCTGGTGCCGACCGACGAGCTGATGGCCGGCGAGCCGGCCCTGGCCGAGCAGCTCGGTCTCGACGCCACGACGGCGGCCGGCACACTGACACCGGTCGAGCAGGACCAGCTTCCGTTGAACACGCCGTTGGAGGAGACACTGGCTCGGATCATGTGGCCGCCGCAGGTCACCGGCTGTGCCGCCGTACTCGAGCGCCTGACGCTGCCGACCGAGGCCGAGGCAGATCTGCCCGACGACCCGGCAGCGGCGCAGGAGTATGCCGGCAGCCACCCGGACCGGCACGAGGTGCGGATGGCGGTCGGCGTCTCGCGGGATGGAACTCAGCACTGTGTCCTGCGCGTTCGAAGCCATGAGGGAGCCCTTGTGCAGGGGCCCGACCTGGTTCCTGAGCTGGCCAGACTGCTGCACGGAACACTCGAGGACGAGGACTAAGGGAGACTGGGCGCGTGAGTGGGCTTTTCGACGAAGGCAAGGTGTTCGGTTCGCGGCCACCGACGGAACGTCAGCGCGCTCCGCGAGCGCTGCTGCCGACCCTCGGCATCGTCTTGGTCCTGCTGATCATCGGGTCGACCTTCACCGACCTGTGGACCGAGCGGCTGTGGTTCTCCTCGGTCGGCCACTCGCCGGTGTTCAGCACGCTGCTCGGCACCAAGGCGCTGCTGTTCCTGGTGTTCGGCCTGCTGCTCGCCGTGGCCGTCGTCGGCAATGTCGTGGTGGCGTACAAGACCAGGCCGCTGCACCGGATGCTGTCACCGGAGCAGCGCAGCCTCGACCGCTACCGCGACGTCGTCGAACCGGTGCGACGGCTGATCCTGATCGGTCTCGGTGTCGCCATGTTCTTCTTCGGTGGCACGAGCGCGTCCTCGCAGTGGGACAACTACCTGCTGTGGCGCAACGGCGGGGAGTTCGGCAAGAAGGACGAGTACTTCAAGATCGATATCGGGTTCTTCGTCTTCGACTACCCGTTCCTGCGCTACCTGATCGGTTTCGGCTTCGCGATCGTCGTGGTGTCGCTGATCGCGGTCGCGGTGACCAACTACATCTACGGCGGCATCTCGCTGCAGGCACCCACCGACAAGGTGTCCGGCGCGGCGCAGGTGCAGCTGTCGGTCTTGATCGGCGTCTTCATGCTGCTGCGGGCGGCGGCGTACTGGATGGACCGCTACGGCCTCGCGATCGAGGACGGCAGGCTGTTCACTGGGATCAGCTACACCGACGCCAACGCCGTACTCCCCGCCAAGAACATCCTCACCGTGATCGCCGTGATCTGCGCGCTGCTGTTCTTCGCCAACGTCGTGCGCCGCACCTGGATGCTGCCCGGGCTGTCGATCGGCATGCTGATCCTGTCGGCGATCCTGATCGGCGGGCTGTGGCCGTTCATCGTGCAGCAGTTCCAGGTGCGCCCGTCCGAGCCGGACAAGGAGGCGCCCTACATCGCCCGCAACATCACGTCCACTCGGGATGCGTACGGCGTGCAGGACAGCGAGGTGGCCGAGTACAACGCGCAGACGACGCTGACACCCGCGGAGCTGCGAGACGATGCCGAGGCCCTGCCAGGCACCCGGCTGCTCGACCCGACCTTGGTGTCGCAGGCGTTCGAGCAGCTGCAGCAGGTGCGTGGCTTCTACCGGGTTCCGGACACCCTCGACGTCGACCGCTACACCATCGACAACGAGCAGCGGGACATGGTGGTGGCGCTGCGCGAGCTCAACCTCTCCGGCCTGCCCGACGACCAGCGCAACTGGAACAACGACCACACGGTCTACACGCACGGCTACGGCCTCGTCGCGGCGTACGGTAACCGGCGCACCCCGGAAGGCGAGCCCAGCTTCGCCGACTCGGGGCGTCCGCCGGACGGCCGGCTCGGCCCGTACGAGCCGCGGGTCTACTTCGGCGAGCTCGGTCCGGCGTACTCCATCGTCGGTTCGCCGGAGGGGAGCCGCCCGGTCGAGCTCGAGCTGCCGGCGAGTGAGAGTGAGGGCGAGCGGGTCCGCACGTCGACGTACGACGGTGAGGCCGGCGTGCCCGTTGGCGGGTTCTTCAACCAGCTGCTGTACGCCGTGAAGTTCCGCCAGCCGAACGTCTTGCTGTCGAGTCGGGTCAACGACGAGTCGAAGATCATCTACGACCGTGAGCCCCGGATGCGGGTGGAGAAGGTGGCGCCGTGGCTGACCGTCGACGGCAACCCGTACCCCGCTGTCGTCAACGAGCGGATCGTGTGGATCGTGGACGGCTACACGACCAGCAACTCGTACCCGCTGTCGAGCCGCCTCTCGCTCGAGGACGCGACCGACACCAGCCTGACTGAGCAGCGGGCGCTGGCGGCGCAGCCCGACGACGAGCTCAACTACATGCGCAACTCGGTGAAGGCCGTCGTCGACGCGTACGACGGCAGCGTGACGATGTACGAGTGGGACGAGGGAGACGCGGTCCTCGCGGCGTGGCGCGAGGTCTTCCCGGACGCGGTGCAGGACAAGGACGAGATCCCTTCGGAGCTGATGGAGCACCTGCGTTACCCCGAGGACATGTTCAAGGTGCAGCGGGAGATCTTGACCCGCTACCACGTCACCGACGAGGGTGACTTCTACCAGGGCAACGACCGCTGGAAGGTCCCGGAGGACCCGGCGTCCCCGGGCAACTCGCAGCCGCCGTTCTACCTGTCGCTGCGGATGCCCGACCAGCAGGAGGCGGAGTTCTCGCTGACCGGCGTGTTCACCCCGCAGAGCAGGGAGATCCTGGCCGGCATGATGTCGGTCGATGCCAACGCCGCCAGCGAGAACTACGGCACGATCCGGATCCTGCAGCTCCCGAACGACACCCAGGTGCAAGGCCCCGGCCAGGTCGCCAACGCGTTCAACTCCGACCGCGACATCGCCGAGATCCTGCTGCCGTTCAAGCAGCAGGAAGGGGCGCGGGCGCTGTTCGGCAACCTGCTCACGTTGCCGGTGGGCGACGGGCTGCTGTACGTGCAGCCGGTCTATACCCAGCGCGAACGCGGCGAGGGCAACTACCCGGTGCTGTCGTACGTGCTGGCCTCGTTCGGGGACAGGGTCGGCTACGGCACGAACCTGAGCGAGGCGATCGACGTCGTGCTCGACGCCGACAGTGGCATCGACGACGAGAACCAGCCGGGCCAGCCCGACCCACCACCGACCGACGAGCCGACTGCCGAGCCCACCGACGAGCCCACGGACGAGCCGACGCCGCCGCCGGCCGGCGGGGAGTCGGCCGAGGAGCTGCTCGCCCAGGCGCGGGACAAGTTCGTCGCCGCCGACGAGGCGTTGCGCGCGGGCGACCTGCAAGAGTGGAGCAAGCTGTACGAGGAGGGTCGCGACCTGTTCCAGCAGGCGCTGGAGAAACAGGGAGTGCCGAGCGCGTCGCCGTCGGACTGACCGCCGGCGAGCCGATTTGCTTGCGGCGTGGGGCGCCCGTAGTCTTGTGACCACGACGCGGGGTGGAGCAGTTCGGTAGCTCGCTGGGCTCATAACCCAGAGGTCGCAGGTTCAAATCCTGCCCCCGCTACAAAGTAAAGACAGCAGGTCAGAGGCGGTTTTCGGAGAGATCCGGAGGCCGCCTCTGACGCTTGATGGGACCGAATGTCAGCAGGATGTCAGCAGCCTCTGCCGCGAAGCCGGGCGTCCAGACGTGCGTGTCAGCGGTGGTGCCGGTGCAGTGAGGCACCTGTGAGCCCCTGGGTGAGGCACTTGGTGAGCGTGTCGGTGAGCCTGACGAATTGAGGCGGCCGCGGGTCAAGCATGCGTCTTTGCGTCCCAGAAAGTCCTGGCGAGCCGAACCGAGCCTGTGAGGAGCGCAGGTCCTACGAACAGTGTGCAGATGCTCGATGCGGCGTTCGCCTACCGGGGACGACGCGGTCGCGCTTCGATCAGTGCCACCTCTGGTGCGGATGAATTTCAGCTGAACCAAACCCGCCGGCCGGGTTCCGGGCGGTCGTCGTGCACCTTGGCGGTGAGGCACATCGTGAGCCATGACGTACCACACTGGCTGCGTCTCTTTGTCCACTCGGTCGGCCTGCTGCGCTTGAAGAGGATCCCGAATCCCGAGGAGTGGAGATGGAGACGCTTCTGCTGAAGATCCCCGAGGTCATGGCGCGCCTAGCGGTCGGCCAGACGAAGGTCTACGAACTGTTGTCCAGCGGCGAGCTGAGGTCGGTGAAAGTCGGCCGGTCGCGCCGGGTGCCGAGCAATGAGCTCGATCGCTTCATGGCCGAACTCGATGACAGTCGACCGAATGTACGCCTCCCGGTGCCAAGGGGGTCCACAGCCCGCGCTTCGTAGCCCTTCGTCCACAGGCCGGGTGGGCTCTAGTTCGGGATTGCCGACCGCGGGATCACGCTGGGTTTCGTGTCCATTCGCGCACCGACGTGCGCTTGAAGGAACCGGAACTGGAGAGGAGGCAGGCCGCGATGTGCCGCATGTGGCTGAAGGTGCAGTCTGTCCCGGAGGGACAGTTCGGGCGTATCGTCAGTGACTCAACATCGCCGCGCGCCAACTCGGAGGAGCCTGGAATGTTGCGATCTCGGGTTGTGCTCGCGACCTTCCTGGTGGTGACGTGCGCTGCTTGCAGCCAGAACGGGGCGTCTCCCGCCCCCTCTGCCAACCCTGATCCGACCACGTCGGCGCCGTCGGCGCCGGCGTCTTCTGTTCAACCCGAACTCGCCGGCTACAGCGAGGACGAGCAAGCGGCGTACGAGGCCGCGGTGACCGCGTACGACGCCTTCATCAAGCGCAACGACAAGTTCTATGCCGCCGGCGAAACAACCGTCGAGGCGAAGAACTTCTACCAGCGCTATGCCGTCGACTGGTCAACCGCCTGGGGCAACCTGGCGCAGGTCGCCAACAACAAGGTCACCGTCACCGGCACAACGAAGACGGTGTGGACGAAGCCACGATCCATCGAGCTCGGGACCGTCAAAGGCGATGTGATCGTCCTACGTCGCTGTCTTGACGAGTCGGGTCGTGTCGTCACCCAGAACGGCCATGAGCTGGAGCAGCCGCAGTTCAAGGATCCTCACATCTACACGATCCGCCTGGAGAAGCGGCCGAGCGAAGACCGGTGGCGCTCGGGGGTCGCGGAGCAGGGTCAGACATGCTGAGCCGCATTCTCGGGATCCTCCTGGTCGCCGTCGTACTGACCATCGTCTCGACCCCGCGCGCCGCGGCCGAGGGAGATGCCCAGTGCCCGCCAGGGACCGAGCCTGTGAGCGTGGGCTCCGGCGTCATCTGCGTCGTGGTCACCGATCCGGGCGACCCGGGAGTTCCGGGCGACGGCGGAGATGAGCAACAGCCCGTCGGGTGCTACAAGTCCAACGGCACCAAGGTTCCATGCGAGACCGCCGACGGCTACTGGTGGTCGGGCTACCAGTGCTACGCCGCTCCGTTCGACGCACCGCCGGGCAGCCCTGCCTGGCAGGGGCACACGGATGGCTCGCTGTGGCATTGCACGACTTGCGAAACGGTAGGCACCGCGACCACCTGCAACGTCCAGATCCTATGGACAGCGCCGGGAGAAGGGCCCGGGCCGCCGACTCCCGAGGAGCTCGCCACTGTCGCCGTTGGGCAGATGCCGCTCGCCCAGGCTGATGTGCGCACGGCGCCGGCGGCGCCGGCCCCCACATATGTCGGCGTCGAGAACTGGTTGTGGCTTCCGGAAGGGCAGTGGGCGACCCTCACCAAGTCGGTGACGGCTGGCGCAACCAAGGTGACCGTTACTGCGACCCCGTCGCGGGTCGACTGGGATCTTGGGCCAAAGACCGTCACCTGCCATGGGCCGGGGCAGGCATGGGTGAAAGGCATGACCGACGCGGCATCGACCACCTGCAGCTTCACCTACCTGGAGAGCTCCGTCGACGAGCCCGACGGGAGCTTCGCGATCACCGCGACGATTCGCTATCAGGTCACGTGGGCTTGCAGCGGAGCGTGTCCCACGACGGGCGGCGACCTTGGTCTGGTCGACGCGCCCGCCGGCGCCAGCTCGATGACAGTCCTCCAGCGCCAGACGGTGGTGGTCCAGTGAGCACCGAAACCGATCCGCAGACGCGCTCCGATGGGCGGCGCCCTCCCAATCCTGCTCCGCGGGCTATGTCGCTTGGTCACGACCTTCCGCGAATGCCACGTCGCTACGGCCAATGGGCAGGCGCGGTGCTGTTCGTCATCATGGCCGTGCTCCTCGCCGGCTGGTTCTGGCAGCAGAAGAGCGACCGACAGGCCGTGCTCGTGATCGCCGAGCCCGTCGCGGCTGGCGCCGTCATCACATCCGAGGACCTCGACGTCGTCGAAGTCTCGGGCGTCAGGGGCGCCATCCCGAGCGTCGACAGCGGCAGCGTCGTCGGCAGCACCGCAGCGGTCGGCCTTGTCGACGGCCAGATCCTGACGCGCGACATGGTCACCACCGACCCGCTCCCAGGACCTGGCGAGCGGGTGGTCGGACTCCAGCTGGATGCCACCCGTGCCCCAGCCGGGCTGATGCCGGGTGACACCGTCGTGGTGCTCGCGGTGCCGCCAGCGGGCGACCCGAGCACGCCGGGCGAACTCGACGCCCCGACGGTCCTGGCGCCGAGCGCAACGGTCGCATCGGCGACGGCGATTGAAGGTGCGGGCACCCGCCTGACGCTCCTCGTGCCTGAGCCGGTCGCCGAGCGTGTCACTGCCTACGTGGCCGCGGGTCGGGTGGCGGTGGTCCAGGCACCCATCGGCGGTGACGAATGATGTTCATTGCGCTGTGTGGAGACAAGGGATCGCCGGGGGTGACCACGACCGCGGTGGCGCTCGCCTCGGCGTGGGCAAGACAAGCGATTGCCGTTGAGGCAAACCCTGGCGGCGGCGATCTCGCGATCCGCATCCACCCGGGAGGGTCTGCCCTTCCCGAGACACCCACGGTGCTCTCGGTGGCAACGGCAGCGCGCGCCGAGCGCGAGCAGGATCCCGTTGCTACTCACGCCCACGCCTTGAACTCCACAACCGCGGTCGTCCCCGGGGCGGTGCTGGCGGAGCAGATGGCCAACATCGGCGACTTGTCGCCGCTCACCGACGCACTCATGCGTTGCGCGTCCCCGGTCTTCGTCGATGTCGGCCACCTCCACTCCTCGTCGCCGATGCTTGGTGTCGCCGCGCGTGCTGACCTGGTCATCGCGGTTGGGCGCCCCGACACTTCCTCGGTCATCCGTCTCCGCGAACGCCTGATCCGCGTGGCACCCGATCTGGCGCACCTACGCGGCGCGGCTCCGCGGCTTCTTCCCCTCCTGGTCACCACCAGCCGACATGGTGCGCCCGACGTGGCGGACCTACGAGGCATTCTCGCCGAGACACCGGTCAAGCCATTCGTCGTGGACTGCGGTTTCCTGGCGCACGACCCGTCCGGGGTCCGACGTCTGGAGGCAGGCGACGAGCCCGGCGGAAGGCTCTCGCGGACGGACCTCCTTCGGACCGCCCGGGCGGTGACCAGCCGTATCGAGTCCCTGGCCGGATCATCGGCCACGGCCCCGAAATCGTCCATGGTCGGAGGCCACCGATGACCGACCTCGACTACACGCTGATCAAGCGCCTCCAGGCGGAGCTGGGGCGGCTTCGGCAGGAGGACATCGCGCGCCGCCGTTCGGCGAACCTGCATGCGCTCGTCGGCCCAGATGCCGTCCAGCACGGCAAGTCACTCGTCCAGCGGGTCGTCGGCGACTACGAGGCCGGATTGGCTGAGTCGGGTGGCGATGCTTTCGCCTGGGAGGCGCGGCAGGATCTCGTGGAAGCGCTCGAGGCGCGGCTCTTTGGCGCTGGGAGCATGCAGGCGCTCCTGGACGACGAAAACGTCGAGAACATCGACATCAACGGCTTCCAGCACGTCTACGTCGAGTACGCCGACGGCACGACTGCCAAGGTGCGGCCGATCGCCGGGTCCGACGAAGAGTTGGTCGAGACCATCCAGACGCTCGCCGCCCACGAGGGCCTGTCGGCTCGCGCGTTCGACGTCGCCAACGTGCGCGTCAACCTTCGCCTGCCAGACGGCTCCCGCCTCTACGCCGTCCAGTCGGTCACCAAGCAGCCGGTTGTCTCGATCCGACGTCACCGCCACACTCGGGTGACCCTCAAGGACCTCGTCGGATTGGACACCCTCGACCAAGAGATAGCCGAGTTCCTCGCTGCACTGGTTCAGGCACGCAAGAACGTGATGGTCGCCGGCGCCACCAGTGCCGGGAAAACAACGATGCTCCGGGCACTGGCATCGGAGATCGGCCCAGAGGAACGGATCCTCACTGTCGAGCGGTCGCTGGAGCTGGGGCTCGACGGCGACGTTGACCACCATCCCAACGCCATCGCGTTCGAGGAGCGGCTCCCCAACACCGAAGGTGCCGGGGCGGTCACGATGGCCGAACTCGTCCGCGACACCCTGCGCATGAATCCGTCCCGAGTGATCGTCGGGGAAGTGCTGGGTGACGAGGTCGTCACGATGCTCAACGCGATGACCCAGGGCAACGACGGATCACTGTCGACCATCCACGCGAACTCTTCCTCCGACGTTGTTCACAAGATCGCCACCTACGCCATCCAGGCTCCGGAGCGGCTCCCGTGGGAGGCGACCGTCCGTCTGGTAGCGACCGCCCTGGACTTCATCGTCTTCATTCGCCGCATCCGCGGTGAGGAAG
>WHTB01000478.1 GCA_009379735.1 Propionibacteriales bacterium | reverse complement strand
GCCCCCCGGCGAAGACCCCGAGTCAGGTCGAGGCCCCCAAGGCCGCCCGGCCGACCACGATGAGCATCCCGTCGATCGGCGTCAAGGGGGTACGCGTCGTCGCGTACACGGGCACGGCCGACGATCTCCCGGGCACGCGGATCCAGGACCGCGGACACGCGGCCACTCCCCGCGGCCCGAAGGGCGGGGTGCGGCCAGGACAGGTCGGGAACTACATCGTCACCGGGCACCGCACCACGCACGGTGCGCCGTTTCGCGACCTGCCCGCTCTTCGTCACGGCGAGCAGGTGCTGATCGCCGCCGGTGCGAAGGTCTACGACTACCGGGTCACCCGCACGCTGACGGTCTCCTTCCGCTCGGAGCGCTCCCGGATGAGCCAGTCGGCACCGGTGCCAGGGCATCCCGGCAAGCAGCCGACGCAGGCCATGATCACGCTGTCGACCTGCGCGACTCCCGAGGACCACGCAGCCGGGAACTTCTGGCAGGACGAGCTCGGCAACCCCGAGCACCGCATCGACAAGATCGGCGTGCTCGTCTCCGTCCGCGACCGCTGAGCTCGGTCCGGGACCTGGCACCGTCAATCGACTGACCGACGTGACTCGCGGAACGCCGCCTGCACCCCGGCCTGGAACCGCGTGTGCACACCGAGTGCCTCGATCAGCCCGGCGATCCGGCGCTGGGCCGTCCGATAGCTGACCCCGAGCTGCCGGGCCGTCGCCTGGTCGGTGAGCCCGGACAGTTGCAGCGCGACCAGGCGCCGGTCGACGTCGTCGGGCGGGCTCGACTCGGCGGCGGCCGACCAGGCGGTTGCGGGGTCGAGCGGGATCGCTCGCTGCCACAGTCCGTCGAACAGGTTCCCGAGCGCGTCCACCAAGGACGAGGCGTGCACGATGAGTACGGCGCCAGCCGGCTCGCGCTGCAACGGGAGTACGGCGAACCGGTCGTCGACCATGAACAGCTTCATCGGCAGCGCGATCGCGTCGTGCCCGGTGACCACCTTGACCACGCTCGACGACGGCTGCGCGGCAGTGTGCTCGTGGTAGACGGTGGCAAGGCGATGAGCATGCCGACGCGCGACGTCGAGCTCGCGCTGCCGCTCGAGCACCAACGCCTCCAACGCCACCTCCGGCCGCGAGGCCGTGTAGCGCGCCGGTGCATCCGGCAGTAGCACCTGGCAGCCGGTGCCCACCCGGCGGACCGTCGAGAACACGTTCAGCGCCACCATCGAGCACCCACGGCTCGCGGACACGACCGGCTCGGTCGGTCTGCGAGTGGAGGCGTCGGACGAGGCCGGTAACCGGGTCGAGCAGACGATCGAGACCGCCTACCGGCTCCGCTGAGCACTGACCGGCGCGTTGCGCGGACCGCCCCGTCGGCCGCGCAGCGGGCCGGTCGGGGTCAGCGGGCGGGCGCCCGGTCGACCCATTTCGCGGTCGGCGGGGCGACCCAGCCGTCGAGGGCGTCGAGCAGGCGGGCCGGGTCGGTGTCGGCGAGTACGAGGCCGCGGTGCGCGTCACGGATGAAGCCCTCGGACGTGGCGTGGTCGAGGAAGGCGAGCAGCGGCGTGTAGAAGTCGGCGACGTTGAGCAG
>WHTB01000466.1 GCA_009379735.1 Propionibacteriales bacterium | reverse complement strand
CCGTATCGCTTGACCAGCCCCCGAGCGTCGATCAACGCCTCGAGCCCGGCCCCTTGGTCTTGCACCATCTCCGCACCCTCGGTCACGTGGCCGAACTCTATCCCGGTGCCTGGACAGCCCTCGATCGGTTTCCCCGGCTGCCCGGTCGCCGACAACCGGCCCACACCCGAAATGACCGGACCAGGTGTCGTTCTGGTGGGTGAAGCCGCATAATTCATCAGGTCAGCGGTACCCGGGAGGCAACCTCGCCGGGCCTTCGGGCGTCGGTGGGGTGTGAACGTGTCGTTGGCATCGGTTCGAGATGGGGGACTGGGTGAACGGAACGGAGCGCGAGGCGTTCGACGCGTTCGTGCGCGCCCGCTACCACGATCTGGTGCGTTTCGGGACCGCGCTCACCGGCAACCCCCAGGCCGGTGCCGACCTGGTACAGGACGCGTTGGAGCGGACACTGATGGGATGGAACCGACTGCAGACACCCGACAACCCTGAGCCGTACGTCCGGCGCGCCATGGTCAACCGCAACATCTCGATCTGGCGGCGGCTCCGGCGCGAGCGGCTGACCGACGTACTCCCGGACAAGGGGTACGTGGACCAGCCGCGCGACGCGTCGATGTGGGCGACGCTCCAGGAGCTGCCACCGCGGCAGCGCGCAGTGATCGCACTGCGGTACTACGAGGACCTCTCCGAGGCCGACATCGCCGCGGCGCTCGGGTGCTCGGTGGGCACGGTGAAGAGCCAAGCCTCGAAAGGGCTGGCCAAGCTGCGCGCGCTCGTGCCCGCCGAGGCCCACCTGGAGGGGTGCTGAGTGGACGACTTCGACGACGAGATGAGGCAGCTGATGCACCGGGCACCGGTCGCCACGCGCGATGTCGATGAGGTGCTCGGCACCATCCATCGACGGGTACGCCGCCGCCGCCAGCGTCGGGCCGTACTCGGCTCGGCGGCTGCCGTCGCCGTACTCGCCGGTGCGGGCTTCGTGGCCGTTCCGCTCCTCGCACCGGGCACCGACTCGGCGACCTCGCCCCAGCCGGCCGGAGGTCCGTCCGCGCCGGACAGCGACGCGGCTGCGGCACCGACCGGGCCGCGGGTGCTGTCGTTCAGCGCGGTCAGCGGCGACGACCAGTGGGTGCTCAGCGACCAGGGCTGCGGCGACGCGTCGTGCGCCGCCGTCTCGCGCACCATCGACGGCGGCTCCGAGTGGGAGACGGTCGGGTCGCCCGGCGGGCCGTCGGACGTCGACCTCGCGGGCGCGCAGATCAGGTTCGCGTCGGTCGACAAGGGCTGGGTCTACACGCCCGGCCACAGCTCGCTCTGGGTCACTGACGACGGCGGCGAGACCTGGGCCGACCTTCCCGCACCGACCGACGCGGGTGTCGAGCAGCTCGAGGCGCGCGGCGGTTCGCTGTACGCTAGCCAGGGCGACCAGCTCTGGGTCACGCCGATCGGCGGCGGCGAGTGGGTGCCGGTCGAGATCGGCACGGACCTCGACGCGATCGAGTCGATCGTGGTCGCCAACGGCGTGATCGGCCTGGTCGGACGCTCCGACGGTCGGCCGGTCCTCGCGCTGAGTGTCCGGGAGGGGCCGTGGACGGAGCGCGACAACCCGTGCGACGGCGGCGACCTGAGGTTGTCGACCACCCAGTGGGCGCTGTGGGCCAACTGCGTCGACGGAGCGCGGTCGAGCCTGTGGGTCAGCGACAACCACGCGGGCAGCTG
>WHTB01000275.1 GCA_009379735.1 Propionibacteriales bacterium | reverse complement strand
TCCCGCTCGTTGCGGGTGAGCGCGGCGGCGCGCTCGAACTCGACCCGAGCCTCGGCGTGCCGGCCGAGCTTGGCCAGCAGGTCGCCGCGCACGGCGGGCAGCAGGTGGTACGTCGACAGGGCGGGCTCGTCGCCGAGCTGGTCGACCAGCGCCAACCCGGCCGCCGGGCCGAGCGCCATCGACACCGCCACCGCCCGGTTGAGCTCGACCACCGGCGACGGCACGAGCTGGGCCAGCCGGGCATAGAGTGCCGCGATCCGGGGCCAGTCGGTGCCGTCGGGAGTCCGCGCGCGGGCGTGACACGCGGCAATCGCAGCCTGCACACCGTACGGGCCGAGCCCCTCGCCGAGCGCCTCCGCCCGATCCAGCGCGGCCAGCCCCCGCCGGATCATCATCTCGTCCCACAACGCCCGGTCCTGGTCGAGCAGCAAGACGGCCTCCCCGGAGCGCCCGGTCCGCGCCCGCAGCCGCGACGCCTGGATCTCCATCAGCGCGACCAGGCAGTGCACCTCCTGCTGGTCGGGCATCAGGCCCGCCAGCACCCGGCCCAGCCGCATCGCCTCGGTGCACAGCGACGGTCGTACCCAGTCCTCGCCGGCCGTCGCGGTGTAGCCCTCGTTGAACACCAGATAGACGACTTCGAGCACCGAGGCGAGCCGGTCCGCACGTTCGCCCGGCCCGGGCACCTCGAACGGCACCTCCTCCTGCGCCAGGGTCCGCTTCGCGCGGACGATCCGCTGCGCGACGGTCGCCTCCGGGACGAGGAACCCGCGGGCGATCTCGTCGGTCGTCAAGCCACCCAGCAGCCGCAACGTGAGGGCGACACGCGCCTCGGTGGACAGCACCGGGTGGCAGGAGACGAACACCAGCCGCAGCAGATCGTCGTCGATCTCCTCGCCGTCCAGATCTGCTGCCGCTGGATCGGGTACGTCAGTCCCGGTCGTCTCCAGCTCGTGGGCGATCTCGCCCAGCTTGCGGGCGTACGTCTCCCGGCGACGGATCAGGTCGACCGCGCGGCGCTTCGCGACTGACGTCAGCCACGCTCCCGGGTTGCGCGGCACACCGCTCTGCGGCCACTGCTCGAGCGCCGCCACCAGGGCGTCCTGGGCCAGCTCCTCGGCAAGTCCGACATCGCGGACCATGCGGGCGACCCCGGCCACGACCCGCGCGCACTCGATCCGCCACACCGCCTCGACCGCGCGGTGGGTGTCGGTGGCCACCATGAGGCCCGATTAGAGCATCCGGCACAGCGACCGGCAACCGGCGAGCACGTCAGGCTCCGGCGGTGTCGCCCGCTGCTCCTTGGGCGATCAGCTTCGGGCCACTGGGGTGTCCGTCGAGGTCGGCCACGACGCGGATCTCGACGTCGCCGTCGCCGTACTCGGGGTCGTCGGGCACCGGGATACGCCGGACCCACTCGACCGCCTCGTCCATCGACCTGACCTCGAGCAGCCAGAACCCGGCGACGAGCTCCTTCGTCTCGGTGAACGGCCCGTCGATGACGGTCGTGCGGCTCCCCGTGAACCGCACCTTCTTGCCCTCCGAGCTGGAGGTCAGGCCCTCAGCCGCGAGGAGCACGCCGGCCCGCACGAGCTCCTCGTTGTAGCGGTCCATGGCGGAGAGGTACTCCTCGGCCGGCAGCACCCCCATCTCACTCGTCTCGTCGGACTTCACTATCACCATGACGCGCATGGTCGTCCTCGCCTCCTCGGCTGCCAGGCCGGCTGGTCGTCTGATCCACCCCAGGCTCTCGGGTCGCGCTGCTCACTATCTCACCCGTGACGACCCGGTAAACTGTGTCTACTGGCCTCTGTGTACACTAGACACAGTTACGGGGCGAACGCAAGGATGAGGTAGGTGCACCTATGTCGGCCAGCCATGACAACGGCAGCGAGGTCCTGGGGACCGTCGAGCTGCTCTGGGGGCTGCGAGTAGCGCCGGCGCGAGGACCCAAGCCGGCGCTCAGCGTCGACCGCATCGCGAGTACGGCCATGACGATCGCCGACATCGAAGGCCTGTCGGCGGTCTCGATGCAGCGCGTCGCCGGCGAGCTCGACTTTACGAAGATGTCGTTGTACCGCTACGTCGCCGGGAAGGCCGAGCTGGTCGCCGCCATGATCGAGCTCGCGGTCGACGATCCGCCGGACCTCGACGCGGTGCCAGGCGGCTGGCGCGCGAAGATCGAGGAGTGGGCCAGGTTGCTCGGCAACACGTGGCGGCTCCACCCGTGGCTGCCGTGGGTCACCATGGGCGACCGGGTGATGGGTCCCCGTGAGGTCGGCTGGATCGAGAGCGCTGTCGGGGTCCTCGCTCCCACCGGCCTCGACCGTCAGGAGCAGATGGACGCTGTCCTCCTCCTGTGCGGACACATCCGCAACACCCAGTCGACCGCCACCGCGGGCACCCAGCCGTGGGACACCGAGCAGCAGCTGGAGCTGCTTCGCGACCACGGCGACCGCTTCCCGGCCCTCACCGCCGTGGCGTCGGACAGGTCCGGGTCGTCGCCCGACAACGGACGCGAGTTCGGGCTCCGGTGCATCCTCGACGGCCTCGAGCTGCGCATCGCGGACCTCGTGGGGCCGAAGAAACGTGCCCGGGCAACCCGGCGCACGTCGAGCCCTAGACGCCGAGCTCCCGGCTGAGGTCGGACAGTCGAGCCACGGTGATCTGGGGCGGGGTGAAGTACGCCGGGTACGGTCCCCCGGAGCGGTTGACCAGAGCCGTACCCATCCCGGCGCGCGCAGCGCCGTCCACGTCCCACGGGTGCACCGCTACCAGCACCATCTCGCCAACGTCGCAGCCACAGGCCTGTGCGGCGTAGCGATAGGCACCGGCGGCCGGCTTCCACAACCCGGCGTCTTCAACCGACAAGCATCGTTCGAAGTCCTGGCGCAGCCCGACCCGAGAAAGCAGGTCTTCGGCAATCGAGGCCGAGCCGTTGCTCAACGTAACCAGGCGCAGCCCGGCCGCCCGCAGCGAACGGACACCTTCCGCGACGTCGGGGTGCACGTCGAGCGTCCGGAACCCGTCCATCACGTGCGCGACGGCGTCGTCCAGATCTCGGTCCAGGGGGAGGCCGGCCAGCGCGACCCGGAGCGCACCGTCGCCGATCTCGGCGAAGGGCATCGACGACCCGGCCGCGGTCAGGGCGAACCCGTCGCGTAGCAGTGCGGCGAACCAGGTCGTGGCCAGGTGCCCCGGTGCCCCGACGTCGATGAACCTGCTGGCGATCGGAGCCATGTCGGACAGAGTCTCGTTGACGTCGAACACAATCACGGTCGGTGTGCGGGTCATGCTTCTCCCTCAGAGACGGCAGTGGCGTACGCGAGAGCGCCCAGCCAAGCGCGGACCGAGTCCCAGGCCGAAACCACGGTACGGCGCGGTCAGGGTCCCGACCGATCTGTCCGCATCATGGCGCCGAACTCGGCGACACCACGGGCGAGGGCCAACTCCTGCTCGAGCGTCTCTCCGGCAACGTCGGGATGACGGACGGCCCAGTCGGCGGCGGCGGCGCGACTGGTGAAGAAGTTGATCCGGGAGCAGGTCCAGTCGACCGAGGGACAACACCGGTCCGTCGTAGCGCAGGCGAAGACCACGGACGTGACGGGGTTCCACTCGGCGAGCTGACGGTCGACCGTCACCTTGACGGGTCTGCCGCTGTCGGGTTCTTCCGCGACGATGGCGACCGGTCGATCGAGCATCGCGGACATGCCCAGGGCGTCGATGGCGCACATCGCGAAGATCGGCGGGCTGCCCGCCCAGGCCACGCGAATTGTCGTCGGGGACGGCGAGAACGGGTAGGCGGCGCGGATCTCCCCGTCGTCGTCGTACGCCAGGACGTCGCGTTGTGACAGCTCGGCCAGCACCGCAGCCGGTTCCGCGCCGCCCCGACCGGCGGCCACCTCGAGCTGCTGCCGGGTGAGTGGGCGACCGGTCCCGACGAACGCAGTGAGCACGTCCAGGTGCAGACGGCGCGCTGCGGGGGGCAACAACCGTGCAGCGTCGGTCTTGGTCAGGTCTGCCGAAGGTCCTGTCGTCACGAAGGCTCCCTCCAACTGCGGTCGGGTCCATCGTCAACCCTGTCCTGCACATGAAGGTCAAGCGTCGACCGGCCTGGTGGCGGCATGGCCGTGGCAGGAGCCGCGCGTCAGCCCGTCGTCCAGGGCCGGAGCTTCTCGGGGTTCAGTACTGCCCAGATGTGCTTGATCCGGTCCCCTGCGACGTCGAACGCCATCACCACCACGGTGACGCCCTCTTGCATCGCCACCAGACCGGGCTGGCCGTTCACCGTGCGCTCCAGGATCGTCAGGTTGGCGGGCGCCCGGCCGACGAGATCGACGTAATAGCGCGCGATCTGCTCGCCGCCTTCGACCGGGTGGAGCTCGGCGCTGACGAGGTCGCCGCCGTCGCCGACCGCGGTGGCGTCGGGGTCGAGGAGGCCGATGAGGGCGTCGATGTCCTTGGCTTCCCAGGCCGCCTTGAAGTCCCTGACGATGTCGGCGCGCTGGGCTGTCGGAGTCGCCGGAGCCTGCGACGCGTCAATGCGACGGCGGGCCGACGAGGCCAGCTGGCGACATGCCGCCGGCGTACGGCCGACGATCTCGGCCACCTCGGCGAAGGGGTAGCCGAAGACATCGTGCAGGACGAACGCGACGCGCTCGGCCGGGGTCATCGACTCGAGCACGACGAGGAAGGCCATGGTGATCGACTCGTCGAGGGTGACGCGGTCGGCCGGGTCGACCGTGGTGCCGCCCGACCGCCCGCTGATCCACTCCGTACGATCGGGCAGCGGCTCGGGGATCCATTCGCCCACGTAGCGCTCCCGCCGGGCCCGTGCCGAGCCGAGCAGGTCGAGGCAGACCCGGCTGGCGACCGTCGTCAGCCAGCCGCCCGGGGACTCGATCGCTTCCTGCTGTTGCTGGGACATGGCGTACCAGCGGGCGTACGTCTCTTGCACGACATCTTCAGCATCGGCCAGCGAGCCGAGGAGCCGGTACGCGAGACCTATCAGCTGACGCCGCTCGCTCATGATCGCGTTCAAGCTCGGATCGAGCCGACCGTCTCCAGGCTCGGACTGGGTGCTCATGGCGTCGACGACTCCCTTGCTCGCAGCTGCCTTCACTAGTCCGACGAAACGTCGCACCGAACTGTGAGGTTGGCGCGTCGCCTCACAATCCGAGGGGCTATGTCGTCGTACTGATGAGACGAACACATCCAGGAACAGGAAGGCTCGGTGACATCATGACCGACTTCTCCGTCCTGCGATCGCGCCCGACCTGCACCCTGACCACCCCCGGCGCCGACGTCACCGCCGGCGTGGACGTGGCTGTCGACCCCGAGGCGAGGCCGGCGCCTTGAGAAGGAGGACGTAATGGTTTCGACCCAGTCCGAAGTGAGAGCGCTGCTGGACCGTCGATCCGAGGCCGTTCGGGTCAAGGACATCGATCGACTCATGTCACCGTATTCCCCCGACATTGTCTATTTCGATGTGGTGCCGCCGCTCCGATACGTCGGGTCTGCTGCGATGCGGGGTCGGTTCTTGCAGTGGTTTGATCGCTGGCAGAGCTCGATCGGCCAGGAGTTCCACGAGCTGGCCATCTCGGTGAGCGGGGATATCGCGGTCGCTCACATGCTGATCCGAGCAAGCGGAACGCTGACGAACGGGCACGAGGTCGGCTACTGGGTACGCGCGACCGATTGCTGCCAACGGTCACCTCACGGGTGGTTGATCACGCACGAACATGTCTCACTGCCCGTTGAGATGGCGAGCGGGCGTGCGGCCATGGAACTGGTGCCCTGACCTTACGAACTGGAGAACCCTGATGAACGTGTTCCTGTGGATCGTCGCCGCGCTGCTCGCTGCGCTCTTCCTGGCCTCCGGGGCGATGAAAGTGCTTCAGTCCAAGGAGAAGCCCGCCGCCTCCGGACTAGCGTGGACCGAGGACTTCAGCGCCGGGATGATCGAGTCGATCGGCGTTCTGGAGATCCTCGCCGCGATCGGACTCATCCTCCCGCCGGTCCTCGGCATCGCACCGGTCCTCGCGCCGTTGGCGGC
>WHTB01000395.1 GCA_009379735.1 Propionibacteriales bacterium | reverse complement strand
GTTCTTCTGTGACATCGACGAGGAGATGATCAAGGAGACCGCCGATGCCATGGTCAGCAGCGGGATGCGGGATGCCGGCTACGAGTACGTCAACATCGACGACTGCTGGTCCGCCATGGAGCGGGGGCCGAACGGCGAGCTCGTCGCCGATCCGGAGCGGTTCCCGAGCGGCATCAAGGCGCTCGCCGACTACGTACACGCGCGTGGTCTGAAACTCGGCATCTATACCGACGTTGGCACGAAGACCTGCGCGGGCTACCCCGGCGGCTACGGACACGAGGCCCAGGACGTGAACACCTTCGCCGAATGGGACGTGGACTTCGTCAAGGTCGACTGGTGCAACGTGCCGTTCGCGGACTTCCCGGGCAAGAGCAAGCAGGAGGTCGCGGTCGAGCTGTACAGCCGGTGGACCCGAGCCTTCGAGGCCGCCGAGCGGACGATGGTGTTCAGCATCTGTGTGTGGGAGGAAGCCGTTGAGTCGTGGGAGTGGGCACCGGCGCTCTCCAACATGTGGCGCACCAGCACCGACTACGGTCCGACCTGGCCGCAGATCTTGAAGAACGGCGACGATGTTGCTCCGTTGTGGCAGTACGCGCGGCCGGGCCATTGGAACGACCCCGACATCTTGATGGTCGGGTTCGACCAGCTGAACGCGACCGAGCAGCAGTCACACTTCTCCACCTGGGCGATGGCGGCGGCTCCCTTGCTGGCCGGCAACGACCTCCGCGACATGAGCGACGAGACCGTCGGCATCCTGACCAACCGGGAGGTCCTCGCTGTCGACCAGGACCGACTCGGCGTGGCCGGTCATAAGGTGCGCGCGACGGCGGAGGAAGATGTGTGGGTGCGGCCGCTCGAGAACGGCGACACCGCCGTGCTGCTGGTGAACCGCACCGCGAAGGCTCGGATGGGAACGATCTCTGCCGATGAGCTCGGCATGGACGGTCTGTTCGCCGTGCGCGACCTCTACCAGCACGAGACGACGAGTGCCCGCGGCACCCTCTCGGCGTACCTACCCGCACACGGCTCCGCCATGTTCCGGCTGAGCGAGCCGGCCGACACGCCACCCATGCCCCACGTCGCTTGGGGGATCGGGCTCGACGACTCGTCCAGCGGCCTGAGCAAGTCTGTCGTGTCACCAGGCTCTCCGAACAGCATCCTCGGTCAGCTGCGGGTGGACGGCGTACCCCTGATCGAAGAGGCAGCCGCGACGCTCGAGGTGCCGGACGGTTGGACGGTCCAACCCGACACCGCACAAGCGGTGGACGTGAATCCGAAGAAGACGACGACCGCGCCGTGGACGGTGACTCCGCCGGACGACACGCCGGCGGGTGAGTACGACCTGGTGGCCACGCTGGACTACCTGGCGGCCGACGTACCCGGAAGCACGTCGGGAACCCTGACGGTGACCGTGCCACAGGCGCCGCCGGCCGGCACCTCCTGGCTCAGCGACGTCGACTGGGTGGAGGCGTCGAACGGCTACGGTCCGGTCCTGCTCGACCGGAACTACTACGGCAGCCCGCTGTCCATCGACGCGACGACGTACGAGAAGGGAGTGTGGACCCATGCGCCCTCGTCGCTCGGGTACTACGTGGGCGGTGACTGCTCCCGGCTGACCGCGACGCTGGGGATCGATGACGTCACCGGGAGCCAGGGATCGGTCACGTTCGAGGTCTGGGCGGACGGCGAGCGCGTCTTCGACAGCGGCCGAGTCGTGGGGGCGGACGCCGGGGTCCCGCTGGATGTCGACCTGAGCGGTAGGCACTGGCTGCGGCTGGTGTCCACCGACGCCGGCGACGGGATCAACTTCGACCACTCCGTGTGGGCCGGCGCCACCCTCACCTGCTCAGACGGGTGACCGGTGTTGAGCAGGTGACTGCTCCGCTGGCCGACCACGGCGAGGGGCCGGTCTGGCACGACGGCTGGGGCGGCCTGCGCTGGGTCGACATGCTCGCCGGCGACATCCTCGCGCTCGACTCCGCCACCGGTGAGGTGCGCCGGCACCACGTCGGCGACGTCGTCGCGGCGCTGCGTCCGCGGGCGACCGGTGGCGCCGTGCTGGCGCTGGAGCGCGGCTTCGCCCTGCTCGACGCCGCCGGCCTCGAGGCGGGCTTGCCGCTGCGCCCGCTCGGTGAGATCTGGCCGGACCCGGCCGTGCGGTTCAACGACGGCGGCTGTGACCCGCAGGGCCGCTTCTACTGCGGCTCGATGGCCTCTGACGCGGCACCGGGTCGTGGTGCGCTCTACCGGCTGGACGCGGACGGCAGCGTGACGACCGTCCTCACCGGTGTCGGCGTCTCGAACGGGCTCGCCTGGAGCGCCGACGGCACGACGGCCTACTACGTCGACACGGCGACCCAGTGCGTCGACGCCTTTGACTATGACCAGGTCGCCGGGCTCACCGCGCGGCGCACGCTCGTCCGCGTTGACGACGCCGACGGCGCGCCCGACGGGCTGACGGTCGACGCCGACGGCCATCTGTGGGTCGCGTTGTGGGGTGGGTCGGCGGTGCGGCGGTACGCACCGAGCGGCCGGCTCGACGGCGTCGTCGAGCTGCCGGTCAGCCAGGTGACGGCCTGTACCTTCGGCGGCCCCGGCCTCGCTGTGTTGTACGTGACCACCTCGCGGCAGGGCATCGACCCGGCGACCCAGCCCGCGTCGGGGGCGCTCTTCCGAGCCGACGTAGGCGTCGGCGGTCTCCCCGTCCTGACCTACGGAGGCTGAACCGGTTCGGCGGGCTGCTCAATGGGTGGACGCTGAGGAGCGCGAGGCTGTATCCACTTGTGGTTACATACGGTATGTAACCGGCTGCAAGTGTCCCTCGGGGGATCACTTTCAAGGCAGGCTCTCCATGGCTATCCACGTCAACGACGCCGAGTCGTTGCTGACACCCGCCGAGGTTGCGGCAATGTTCCGGGTGGACCCGAAGACTGTGACCCGGTGGGCGACGGCAGGCAGGTTGAACTCGATCCGGACCCTCGGCGGTCACCGGCGTTATCGCGAGGCCGAGGTTCAGGCGTTGCTCACGCAGGACGTCCCCGCCCAACGCACCCGGGACTTCGAGTAGTCCCCCTCCCGTTGAGTGT
>WHTB01000239.1 GCA_009379735.1 Propionibacteriales bacterium | reverse complement strand
CTACCGGCCCACCCTGCATGGCTGAGTCCATCCATGCACCCCACCCCGTCAAGCGGCCGAACCTGACCCGGGGGTTCCCGCCGACCGACATACCGACCGGTCTCATGGCCGCCGCTGGCAACGGAACCACGACATACGCGCAACCTCGGCGCGAGTATTCGGGGGGCTGGCGCCGCACCCGTGTCCGGGGAAATGTTGGCCGTGCCCGCCGGCCACAACGTCGCCCTCCGGACCGATCTTCTGAGCCCGGAATCGGGGCTGGAATCGGGGCCGCACGTGATCTGCCGACATGTGTCCGCAGAATGCACGCGGGTCCGCCCGCCGGCACCCGGTCACCGCCCCCAGGCGCGTGTCATCGGCCCCGCGGCGTCAGGCCCACCACATGACACCCGACTGACCGGAACCCACCATCCAGTCGACGAGCCGGAGCATCTCGCCGAACACGTCGACTCGGCCCCGCGCCGCCGTGGCGACGAACCGATGAACGGCGCCCGCATCCGGCTAGATAGGGGCGATCGCCGGGCTCATTTCTTCCCAGGAACCACGACATACGCGCAACGCGTTGCGTAGGCCGGGCGTCCGGTTTATCCCTACGGAACGGCCAGTCAGCGGCGGCGGCCTCTTAGGTCCACCAACACATCGCGCATACGCGCAACCTCGGCGCGAGTGTCGGGGGGTCAACGCACGGACGCCGGGCTGCCGAGCCGGTCGCCCTGGTAGGCCTCGAGGTAGCGGGCCATGTCGTCGTCGCGGAGCGCCTTCCACAGTGCCTTGCTCTCCGGGCCGTCGAGGAGGACGACGCTGCCGACCCCAGGCACGTCGTCGTACCCGCCGAACGGTGCGGTCAGGTAGACGAAGTCGTCGCCGCGGATCGGCCGCAGGTCGGTGGCCAGGTCGCGCATCGTGCCGGTGCTGAACCCGGAGTCGACCGTGGTGTTGTCCGCGATCGTGCCGAGCAGGTTCTTCAGCTTGACCGGGTTGGTCAGCGTCCCCTGGCTGGCCGCCTTCTCCATGGTGGCGCGGAGGAAGTTCTGCTGCCGCTTGATCCGGTCGAAGTCGCCGTTGGGCAGGCCGTACCGCGTGCGCACGTAGTCGAGGGCCCGCTTCCCCTCGAGGCGCTCCGTACCCGCCGTCCAGGTCCGGCCCTCGCTGGTGAACGACTCCGGGATCTCGACCTCGACGCCGCCGATCGCGGTGGTGAGGTCCTTGAAGCCGTCCCAGTCGACCATCGCGGTGTGGTCGATGTAGACGCCGGTGAGGTCCTCGATCGTGCGGAGGGCGAGGTCGGGACCGCCGAAGGAGAACGCCGCGTTGACCTTCTGCCGGCCGTTCCCAGGGATGTCGACGTAGCTGTCGCGCGGGATCGAGACGAGGTAGGCGGTCGACCGGTCCTTCGGGATGTGCAAGATCATGATGGTGTCGCTGCGGAACGCGCCGCGCGTCCACTCCCCGTCGGCCAGCTCGGCCTTGATGGTCTGCTCGTTGTGGCCTTTGTCGGTGCCGAGCAGCAAGATGTTCAGCGCCTCGGCGGCGGGGCCCGCGGTCGGGCGTTCGGCACGCTGTTCGGGTTTGACCGTACTCTCGAACCGGTCGATCGACCCGAGCGTGTCGTTGACGTACCACACGGCGGCAGCGCCCATCGCCACGATCAGCGCCAGTAGCACGGTCATGCCGACGAGCACCTTGTGCCGGCGGAGCACGCCACGGCGGCGTGCTCGGTGCGGTGTCGTTGCGGTCACGCGCCCCCCAGGCTGGTCGAGGTCCATCCCCATGCACGCGAGGTCGGATCGGCTCAAGCCTCGAGCAGGATCGTCACCGGGCCGTCGTTGGTCGACGTGACCTGCATCATCGCGCCGAAGACTCCGGTCTCCACGTGTGCCCCAAGGGTACGCAGCGCGGTGCAGAACGCGTCGTAGATCGGCTCAGAAACCCGGCCGGGCGCCGCGGCGCCCCAGGACGGTCGGCGGCCCTTGCCGGTATCGGCGTACAGCGTGAACTGGCTGACCACGAGGACCGGGGCACCGAGATCCGACGCCGACCGCTCGCCGTCGAGGATGCGCAGCTCCCAGGTCTTGCGGGCCAGCGCCGCGGCAGTCTCGGCGGTGTCATCGTGGGTGACACCGAGGAGTACGAGCAGGCCGGGTGCCGGCAACACGGCGGCGGCCGTCCCGTCGATGACCACCTCGGCCTGAGAAACTCGCTGGACCACTGCTTTCATCGAGAGCTCTTCCCGTCCGTGCGACGACGCGTCGCCCGAAGTCTGACACCAGCACCTGGCACCATGACCCGACACCAGGACCTGACACGATGACCGCCATGACTCGACCGTCCACCCTGATCACGGTCGCACCCACGGGTGCGGAGACCAGCAAGGCCGACTTCCCGCAGCTGCCGACGACGCTGCCCGAGCTGGTCGAGACCGCGCAGCGCTGTGAGGCCGCGGGCGCTGCGCTGGTCCATGTGCACATCCGGGACGACGAGCACCTCCCGACGCTCGACCTCGGCCGGCTGCAGGACACCGTGGCGGCGCTGCGGGCGGAGACCACGCTGGTCGTGCAGCTGTCGACCGGCGGCGCCGTCACCGACCCGTACGAGGACCGGCTCCGGGTGCTGGAGGCGGCGCCGGAGTCGTGCTCGCTGACCATGGGCACGGTCAACTTCGGCGACGACGTGTTCATGAACCCGTGGGGCTTCGTGACCGAGCTCTACCAGGGCACCCAGGAGCGTCGGGTCGTGCCGGAGTTCGAGTTGTTCGACCTCGGCCAGGTGGCGGCCCTGCACCGGCTGCTCGACGTACACGGTCTGCCGTTCGGCGGCCGGGTGCACTGCGACCTGGTGATGGGTGTGCCGGGTGGCATGCCGGGCACGGCGGACGCACTGGTCGCCGCCGTGCACGCGTTGCCCGATGCCGTCACCTCGTGGTCCGCGACCGGGGTGGGGCGGACGACGCTGGCCGTGGCGCTGGCGGCGCTGTCCAAGGGCGGGCACCTGCGGGTCGGCATGGAGGACGTCTTGTCGTTCGCCAAGGGCCGGCCGGTGCAGCACAACGCCGAGCTGGTCGAGCGTGCGGCGGCGTTGGCGGGGCTGGCGCAGCGCCCGGCGATGACCACGGCCGAGGCGCGCGACCTACTGCAGGTCCGGGCCGCCTGAAAGTTGTCAGACAGTTCGTGCGCTCTACCGCACGAGTCGTCTGACAACTGGTCAGTAGACGAGGGCCTGGGCGCCGTCGCCGAGTGACTCCTCGACGAACACCGGCGCACCGGCGACGCGTACGCCCTCGATGATGTCGGCCTCCTGGATCTCGCGGCGCTTGGCGCACTGCGTGCACAGGGTGACCCGGCCGCCTTCGAGCACGGCGGCGAGCAGCTCGTCGAGCGGGGCGGCGTAGGGGAGCTCGAACTCCGCCGCCCGCCCGGGCAGCGCGAACCAGGCCGACTCCCCGGTGAGCCACAGCGAGACGTCGGCTCCGGCCGCGACCGCGGTCGCCGCCACGGTGAAGGCCTGGTTGCAGCGCTCGGCGGCGTCGGCACCTGCGGTGACCTTGATGACCAGTGTGCGAGGCATGGTCAGAGGCTAGCCGGTCGCCTCGTTAGACTGCCGGTCGTGGAAGCCTTCTTCATCACGCTGCTGGTGCTGAGCGGCCTGGTCATCACCTGGTTCGCGTTCTACGTCGTCTACAAGCTGTTCAAGGGCCAGGCCTGAGCGGCCGCCCGAATCGACGTACCCATGGCCTTCGAGATCCCCGCTGACCTGCACCCTGACTGCGCGCCGATCGCCTGGCTGCTCGGCACCTGGCGCGGCAACGGGCATGGCGACTACCCGACCATCGACACGCTGTCGTTCGCGCAGGAGCTGATCTTCACCCATGACGGGCGGCCGTTCTTCCACTACCTGAGCCGGACCTGGATCACCGACGACGAGGGCAAGCGGGTCCGGCCCGGCGCGATCGAGACCGGGTTCGTCCGGCCCAAGCCCGACCGTCAGATCGAGCTGGTGCTGGCGCACGCCACCGGGTACGTCGAGGTCTGGTACGGCGAGGTCGAGGGCGCCAAGATCGAGCTCAGCACCGATGCGGTCGTCCGCACCCGGACCGCCAAGGAGTACAACGCGGGGCACCGCCTGTACGGCCTGGTCGACGGTGACCTGATGTGGACGTTCGACATGGCGGCCATGGGGCAGCCGCTGCAGTCCCACCTGTGGGGTCGCCTGCAGCGCGCCTGATCAGTCGACGAAGACGCGCTCGTCGACCAGCTGCTCGTCGACCAGCCCGCCGTCGGGGTCGAACCGGCCGGCCTCGAACTGTTTGCGGAACTCCAGGTCGACGTGGTCGATGCCGTTGCGGTTCTTCTCGATGCTGACCACGGCCCAGCTGCGGAACCGCTCCGCGTTGCCGAGGTCGAAGACGAGGTGGTGCCGGGCGACCACGTCGTACTTCTCGTTCAGGATCATGATCACGTCCGCCTCGTGGGCCAGTGCGGTGGAGCCGCGCAGGTGCTGCACGCGCATCCGTCGCCCGCCGGCGAGGTTGTCCTGGTCGCCCGCGACGATCGCGAGCACGGGGATCTCGGTGTCGAGCGCGAGGTCCTTGAGTCCCTCGACGATCGTGGTGACCCGCTCGTCCTCCCACACCGGCTGTCCTGGCGCGGCGATCTTCTGCAGGTAGTCGACGACGACCAACGGCTGGTGCCCGCTGCGTTCCGCGACCTGCCGCACCACGTCACGGATGGTCTGGACCGTGGTGCTCGTGCCGCCGGACCCATGCAAGTTCAGCCGCTCCGCATAGCCGCGTAGGGCCCGGACCGCCTCCCGGCCTCCGACCATCTCGGACAGCATCTCCTCGAGTGAGGTCGCCGCGTTGTGGCGAGCCTCGAAGACCTCCGCCAGCCGGCGCAGGGGTCGCGCTGGGGCGCCGTCCACCTCGGCGGCCTCGATCGCGAGCAGCCGCTGGAGCAGGGTGTGGGTGTCGTGCTCGAACGAGAAGTACACGCCCGTGCTGCCCGACCGCGCCGCGTGACGCAGGACCTGCAGCGCGAACGTCGTCTTGCCCAGCCCCGGGGCACCCCCGAGCAGCGTCAGCTCGCCCGAGCGGAGCCCGCCGGCGAGATGCTGGTCGAGCACGCCGAAGCCAGTGGGCCAGACCCGTGCTCCCGCACTGACCCCAGCCCGCAGCTTGTCCTCGGTGACCGCGAGAACGTCGGCGAGCGACTGCAACCGATCTGTCATGCGAAAAGTGCAGCAGACAAAGACGCGTCCAGTGGGCGAGATGGGGAAGGATCACCCGCCTAGACTCAAAGAGTGACCGATCGTCGTACGAAGCAGACGGACGCCGACTGGCGGTCCGAGCTGCGCGCCCGCGGCTACCGGCTCACGCCCCAGCGAGAGCTGGTGCTGGAGGCCGTCGACGAGCTCGAGCACGCCACGCCCGAGCGGATCTTGGTCCATGTCCGTGAGCGCGCCGCCGGGGTGAACATCTCGACGATCTACCGCACTTTGGAGTTGCTCGAGGAGCTCGGCCTGGTGGCTCACACCCATCTCGGGCACGGCGCTCCGACGTACCACTCGACCGCGGTTCCCGAGCACGTGCACCTGATGTGCCGGTCCTGCAAGACCGTGAGCGAGCTCGAGCCGGCCATGGTCGAGCCGCTGGTGCAGTCGCTGCGCGACGGCTTGGGTTTCGAGACCGACGTGCGTCACCTCACCGTGTTCGGTATCTGCAAGGAGTGCACCTGATGAGTCCCGCGACCTACCGCAGCCCGCTGCTCGACCTGCCGGGGGCGGTCGAGGCCGAAGTCCCCGACACGGGGGTCGCGGCGCACTACGGCAACCCGTTCGCCGAGCAGAAGCTGCTGGCTGCCGGGGAGGGGTTCGTCGACCTGTCCCACCTCGGCGTGCTGCGCGTGTCCGGTGCCGACCGGCTCGGCTGGCTGCACTCGCTCACCACCCAGCAGCTCGAAGGCCTGCCGCCCCGGACCACGACGATGTCGCTGATCTTGTCGCCGCAGGGTCATGTCGAGCACGCGTTCACCGGGTACGACGACGGCGAGGCGTTCTGGGCGTGGACCGAGCCCGACCGCGTCGCCGACCTGGTCGACTGGCTCGACCGGATGCGGTTCATGATGCGCGTCGAGGTCACCGACGAGACCGCCGAGTGGGCGGCCATGCAGGCCGGCGAGGCAGTCGAGTTGGTCGCGCGGTCGTCGCTCCCGTCGTACGCCGAGGAGCACGGACCGCCGGCCGGGATCTGGGCGGCGGAGGCTCAGCGCATCCTGGCCGGACTGCCCCGGCTCGGGCTCGACACCGACCATCGCACGATCCCCAACGAGGTCGGCTGGGTCGGCACCGCCGTCGCGCTCGACAAGGGCTGCTACCGGGGCCAGGAGACGGTCGCGCGAGTGCACACCCTCGGCCGCCCGCCGCGCCGGCTCATCCTGCTGAACCTCGACGGGTCGGTCGACCGGCTGCCGGCGCGTGGCAGTGACGTCGTGCTCGACGGCCGGGTGGTCGGCTTCGTCGGCTCGTCGGTACGCCACCATGAGCTCGGCCCGGTGGCGCTGGCGGTGGTCAAGCGCAACGTCCCGGTCGACGCCGACGTCCTCGCCGACGGCGTCGCGGCCGCGCAGGAGGTCGTGGTCGACCCCGAGGTGGGCCTGCACGTACGTCCCCGGCTCCGCTGACTCGGCACTGCTGCTCGACTAAGGTCAGGGCGTGGACATCGTCTATCCGCCGGTCATCGGCGCCGCCCGGTTGATGTTCCGCGCGCTCGGTCTCAAGATCAAGGTGACGGGCGCCGAGCACATCCCGCGCACGGGCGGCGCCGTACTCGCGAGCAACCACGTCAGCTATCTCGACTTCATCTTCGCCGGGTTCGCGGCGCAGCCGAGCAAGCGCCTGGTGCGGTTCATGGCGAAGGAGCCGATCTTCGCGCACCGGGTCTCCGGTCCGCTGATGCGCGGCATGCACCACATCCCGGTCGACCGCGAGGCAGGCGCTGCGTCGTACGCCGCCGCCCTGCGCGCGCTCCGGGCCGGAGAGGTCGTCGGCGTGTTCCCGGAGGCGACCATCAGCAGGTCGTTCACGGTGAAGGAGATCAAGTCGGGCGCCTTGCGGCTCGCGCAGAGCGCGG
>WHTB01000408.1 GCA_009379735.1 Propionibacteriales bacterium | reverse complement strand
GGCACGTTCCCGACGCACAACACCGAGGACGACGGCTACCTCACCACGGCACCGGTCAAGCGCTACCCACCGAACGGGTACGGCCTGCACCAGCTGGCCGGCAACGTCTGGGAGTGGTGCGCGGACTGGTTCTCGGCGCGCTACTACGCGGCCTCGCCGGCGGCCGACCCGCCGGGCCCGCCCAGCGGCGACAGTCGGGTCATGCGCGGCGGGTCCTACCTCTGCCACGACTCGTACTGTCACCGCTACCGGGTCGCGGCCCGCTCCAGCAACACGCCGGAGTCGTCGGCCGGCAACCTCGGGTTCCGCTGCGCCAACGACGCCGGCACCGGAACCGGCTAGGCATCACCACACCATCGCGACTCCGGACGCGGCCAGCAGCACGATCGCCAGCATCAGTCCGAGCGCCGGGCCGTTCCGGGTCCGCGCCACCCGCGTCAGGCTCTCGGCGGCGGCGACGCCGCCGAGCCGGAACACCTGGACGGTCGCAACCCCGGCGACGGCGAGACAGGCGAGTGCCGCGAGGACCGCCAGCAGCGAGTCGACGTGCACGGCGAGCCGGACGAGCGCCAGCGCGGCGGCCCCGATGGCGAGCAGCGTGCGCTGCCACGACAACATCGTGCGCTCGAGCTGGAACCCGCCGTCGTCGATCACCGGTTCATCACCAGCAGCGCGACCCCGACCACCGCCAGACCCACCACGGCCAGCACCAGCAGCAACGCCGCCCGCGGCTCGGGCACCGGCCGCTGCTCGCGCAGCGCCTGTTGCACGGCCTGCCAGCGCACGTACGCGAGGACCGCCGTCACCGCACCGATCACGCACGCGATGCAGGTGACGAGCACCAGCAACCAGTGCGGCTCGACCAGCTCGCCGAGCGCGGCGGCCGCGATCCCGGTGACCACGAACGCCAGCGCGGTGCGGAACCACGCCAGCAGCGTGCGCTCGTTCGCCAGCGTCATCCGCGGGTCGGGCTCGTGCTCCCCACTGTTGGAGTCGGTCACGGGAAGCGGACCGCAAGTACGTCGTCGCCGAGCCTGTGCAGGTCACGGGCGAGGTCGCGCACGACCGGGCTCTCGTCGGCCGGTTGTACGTCGGCGACGAAACGAACCACGCCGTCACCGAGCGAATGCCGGGTCGGTCGGAGGTCGTACGCCGCGAGCGCGTCGGCCGCCTCCTCGACGCCGGCGGACCGGACGGTGAGGACGAGCCGCTCGCCCAGGTGGGTGACCTGGTCGGCGGCTGCACCGGCCTGGACGCGAGCGGAGCGACGCTCGTCCGCGGCCAGGCCCGAGGCGCGGCTCGGGCTGCTGCCGTAGAGGGCGTTCCAGAGGATCTTCTGGGTGCCGTCGGTGAAGGCCCGGAAGTTCGGGTCACCGGCGAACAGCACCACCCGCCCGTCGCCGTACCCCTCATCGACGACGGCCGCCGTACCCCCGAGCTCGGCGGCCCCGCGTTCGAACCCCGACACGAAGAAGTCGGCGCTGTCCGCGGCCGGGTACACCACCGCCGCCGCGGCCGGGTCGGCGACCCGCAGCAGGGTGTCGTACTCGTAGAAGCTCCACACGAAGTCGCCGACGCCGTCCCCCAACGGGCTGTCGGCGACCTTGGCCCGGATCAGCGAGCCCGGGACGTCGGACGTCGGGGCGGTCAGGGTGGCCGTGGTCAGCCCCAGCCGGGCGGCCAGCTCGGTGCCACCACGCAGCCCGACCAGCCGTCCACCGGCCGCGACCCAGTCCCGCAACGCCTGCCGGCCGGCGTCGCCGAGGTCGGCCTCGGCATCCTCCGCGTCGCCGTTCGGCACCACGAGTACGTCGATCGGTGCGAGCCCGGCGGCGGTGATGTCCGGTGTCGTCAGGTCGCGGTACGGGATGCGCCACTTCTGGTCGAACAGCCAGCGCAGCCAGCCGCTCGACTCGACGGCGCTGGTGCTGTCGTCGGTCTGCCACAGGCCGACGGACCCGGCGTCGCCCGCCCGGCTCGGTCCCGCCAGCCCGGCCAGTGTCCCGACCGGCGCCGACCGGGGCCGGAGCTCAGCGCCGGAACGGCCGCCGGCCACGTTGAACAGCAGCGGCCCGCTCCACGCCGTGACGTCGTAGAAGTACGGGAACGGCACGTAGCTGTCCTCGTGCAGCATCGCCTGCACCCAGTGCTTCTGGGCCTGCGCCATCGGCACCCAGTAGGTGCCGGTCGGCAGGGTTCGGCTACCGGCCGCGCGGCCGTACGGCGTGTAGTCCGGCACCTGCAGCGGCCGCGTCAGCCGGCGTACCTCGACGTCCATCCGCTGCAGCCGCCGGACCAGCGCCTGGACCTCGACCCGCTTGGCCGGGTCGTGGTTCTCGATGAAGTAGTGCCGTACCGAGATGTCCGGCACCTCGCGCTCCACCTCGTTGCCCGGCGCCCACACCTGGTTGGGCTCGAGCTCGCCAGACCGGCCCTGCGCGAGCGCCTCGCGGTGCGACGCCGCCAAGCCGGTCAGCACGTCGTCCTTGTCCAGCGCCAGCGCGGACAGCGACGCCCACACCGCGGTGAGCTGCTCCTCGGCCCGGTCGGCGATCGGCTCGCCGTTGTTCTTCTCGAACGTCATGCCCGCGCCGAGGAAGCCGGTCGTGGGCACCGTGTCGCCGTACCCCATGTAGAGCAGGTCATAGATGTCGTAGTTGAAGAACGGGATCTCGCGGCGGTCGAACTCGGCGGCCATCGCCGCGCCGTAGAGGTCGTTGATCCAGTCGATCGAGCGGTCGGGGATGTCGTGGTAGACCGGGTCGGCGTTCGGTGGGAAGAAGAAGCCGTC
>WHTB01000101.1 GCA_009379735.1 Propionibacteriales bacterium | reverse complement strand
TGGAGACGTTGAGTATTGTAGAAAATCTCGATGTACCTCGCAATGTCGTCGCGTGCTTTCTTGCGTGTCGGGTAGACGGTACGGTGGACGCGCTCGTTCTTCAGGGTGCCGAAGAAGGATTCGGCGAGTGCATTGTCATAGCAAATACCGGTCCGGCCCAGGGAATGCCTCAGGTCGAGCTCTTTGATCTTGGCCGCGAATTCGCTCGAGGTGTACTGGGTGCCTCGGTCGGTGTGAAAGATGCATCCCTCGGCGAGGGTGTGGTTCCGAGCTGCCATCTCGAGCGCGTCGGTGACCAGGCTGGTGCGCATGTGGTCGGCCATCGCGTAGCCGACGACCTCCTTGTTGAAGCAGTCGATCACCGTGGCCAGGTAGAGCCAGCCGGCCCAGGTCCGGACGTAGGTGATGTCCCCGACCAGCTTGGTCCCTGGGGTCTGGGCGGTGAAGTCGCGGGCCACCAGGTCCGGTGTCGCCGCGTGCTCCTGGTCGCGCACCGTGGTGGTCCGCCACGGCCGTGGCTGGCAGGCCACGAGGCCCAAGCAACGCATCAACCTGCGCACCAGCTCGGGGCCGACCTGCTCGCCAGCACGGGCCAGCTGGGCGTGGATCCGCCGGTAGCCGTAGGTGCCGTCGGAGGCGTCGAACAGCGCCTGGATCTTGACCTTGAGCAGCTCCCGGCGCCGCGCGGTCGCGCTCGCCGGCCGGTTGCGCCAGTCATAGAACCCCGACTTCGACACCGCGAGCCAGGCACACATCTGCACGATCGTGGGAGCAGCCGCCGCATCGTCGGCGGCGCGATTGTCGGCGTACTCGGCGTCGATGAACTCATACTTCTCGCTCACCGCTGCTCCTTGGCGAAGTACGCAGCTGCTTTTTTCAGGAAGGCATTCTCCATCTCGAGCTCACGGGTGCGCCGCTCCAGCTCGCGCAGTCTCGCCCGTTCCGAGAGCTCCAGCTCCGGCTCGTCGGCGGCGTGCGCCTCCCGGTACGCCCGTGTCCAATTGCCCAATGTGGTTTCGCTAACACCTATTTCGCGAGCAACATCCGCGATCGACCGAGACGCGTCGATCACCAGCCGAGCGGCTTCCTCACGAAACTCAGGCGAGAACTTTCTGTATTTCCCTGCCACAAACATCCGTCCTTTCCGGAGTGGACCCTAAAGGGTCCGCAGTCCGGAAAGTCGGAGGCACGCCAGTGGTGTTGTTTGTGCGTGTTTGGTGGGGGCTCCGGCGTAGGTGCGGGCAGCGTCGACCAAGGCGATGGGGTCAAGACGGAGCGCCCGCAGCGGAGCGAGGACGAACGGTCTTGAGGCCGCCGCATGACGTCCCTCCAGGGGAGCCGCACCCAAACGACTTCGTGCGGCGTCGCAGCCGGACCAACGTCTACGAGAAGTCCATTCAGGCCAGCCCTGGCGCAGGGCGGGAGCCCCGCTCGCTAGGGGGCACGCCACGGTGACAGAGACCCGCACGCCGTTTCAGATCCTCGCGCTCGGCAAGTTCCGGCTGGAACTGCTCGATGACCGCGTCAACGCGATCTACAACACGCTCAAGGCCGACGCTGACCTCAAGGACCGCATCGTCGCCAAGATCCCTCGGGGCTCCTGGCCGCAGCGAACGATCATCAACCCCGTCAACGGCAAGCCCTTCGACGCCGACTTCATGCTCCAGCTGAAGGAAGAGCCCGCCTGGGCCGACGACGTCAAGCAGTACAGCAACGCCGTCTACAAGGCACTCGACAACCACCCGACGTACAAGTCGATGTCGCACGGGCGGAAGTGCCGATGCGTCTACATCGAGTACGCCAACAACGCGATGCACGTCGACGTCGTGCCCTCCGTCGTCCTTTCGGACGGACGGAAGGTCATCGTCAACCGAGACGAAAACAGCTGGGAGAACACCAACCCCGAGGGCCTCACCGACTGGATGAAGACCAAGGACGGGATCACCAACGGCAACCTCCGCAAGGTCATCCGGCGTAACTGAACGGTATTGGGGCTAGGCCGGAGGATAGAACTTGGCTTCGGGATACTGGTCTGAGGGGCCGTCGAGCAGGTGGGTCTGGCGGTTGCGTAGCCAACGGTCGAAGAACGCGCGGATGTAGGCGCGGATGATTGCGACCGCACGATCGGGGTCGAGCCCGACGCCGATCTGCGGATCCTCGGAGAGGATTCCGTTTGCCTCCAAATCGGCAAGCAGCGGCAGCAGGTCGGTGTAGGTGAAGTGTGTCGACCCGACGATCGACACGAACCGCCGCCACCCGTGCAGGTTGTACCAGACCGTGCTCATCAAATCGCCGAAGTAGTCGGGTCCGAACCCACCGGAGGCCATGATCATGAACGGCCGGTTGCCGATCCTGTGAGCGAGCTGAGTCAGCTCCTTTTCGACCACCTCGGGTCCGGCCTCCAGGGCATCGACATCGGGGAAGAAACTGCCGTCCAGGTTGACGCCGGCCCGGACCCGGGGGTCGTTGGCCATGGCCTGGGCCGTGGTCGCGCCGCCCAGCGAGTGGCCGAACATACCGACCCGGCCCAGGTCGAGACTGCCACGCAGACCAACAGGCAGCCCGTGGTGTTGCCGATCGGCCGCGGCGCCAGTATTCAGGTCGGCGAGTTTGTCGAGGACGAACCGCGTGTCTGCCCTGCGTATCTGCATGGCGCGGTGAGGGAGATGGTCCAGGTCGTGCTTGCCGAGCTCGACGCGCCCACCGGGAAACTCCACCTCCTTGGCGTCGTAGGTGTGGCTGACGGTCACAACGACGTAGCCGTGGCTGGCAAGGTCTTCGGCCACAAATGTTCCGTGCTCGCGGTCGAAAGCGAACCCGGGCGAGAAGAGCACCACCGGTCGGGGGTGCGCGAACCTCTCGACAGGCGCGGCGTGGCGGGCGTGGGTAATCGGGAAGTCCACTCCGTCCAGCGAGACCTGGTCGGAGCCGTCCGCCGCCTCGGACCGCTCAGGCGGTGGCGGCGGAGCATCGGGACCCGTTGGTTCGTTGAGGAACGCGGTCAGCTCGGACCGGTAGTGCGCGAGGGCGCCTGGGGTCATCCAGGGCGCTAGGTGACCGCTGCTGGCACCCCTTGCCGGGTACCACAGACTTACCATTAACTCGCGCGGTTGCGGAGTGGTCAGCCAAGGGTCCTGACGAGTGTGGTCCACCAGATGCAGTGAGACCGTGCCGATGTCGTGCGGTCCGGTTGGCGCCGGCATCGTTAGCCGCACGCGGTCTCGCCGACTGGAGGCGAGGGCCGCGCCGCCTGAGGTCGATGTGGCCAACCCGGCGGCGACGGCGAGCGCTCCACCAAGGATTCGGCGCCGTGTGATGCCGTACCCGGGCTGCGCCTCGTTTCGATGAATGTCCATTCCTTTGCCTTTCTGGGAGAGTCCGAGAAGTGGCTGGGTGCCACGCGGTCGGCGGTGCATGGCCGGCGCCCACTTCCCGTGGTCGACGCGTCCCGGGTCACGGGCACGCGGCGTCCTTGGGCGTCCGCTCTTGCGTGCACGGCCGCCGTCCCGCGTTGGCGGCACACGCCGAACTACAGCAGATGGGGTGTTTCGCGGCGGTTTCCAATGGTGGCTGCTACCGGCAGGCACCGCCGGCACGGCAAACAGCCGACCCGACTCTTATCAATTGGTGCGCACTTGAGCGTCTGTGGATCTGCTTGAGCGCATCGCCGAGGTCGTCGGGGAGGGGGTCGGCTGCGGTCAGGGTGTGGGCGCCGGCGCGGATGTGGATGGTGCGGTAGCGGCGAGCGGTGCGCACGAACTTCTTGATCCCGGATCCACCGACCGGCAGGGTGGACTCGTTCCGCTCGGGGTGAGGCCGCGGTGGTCGGTGTGTGGACAGGGCTGGGAGCCGAACCTTGTTGTCCGGGGCGTCCATGTGGTTCCTCGGGTCGCGCTGCCGCGGCAGCTGGGTGGTCAGGTCGTCGTGGTGGTAGGCGGCCGGCAGTTATGTGTGAACAGCTGGGTCCACGCCGTCTGCCATGGCCTGGCGGTGGGTAGGTGCAGGGTGACGCGGCGTGCAGAGGATGCGATGCGGGCGGGAACGGTGATCAGCTTTCGGCGGATGGTGGCGGTGGTCGCTCTGGCCAGCGTCGGCCCGATGATCGTGGCGGCGGCGCGGGTGAGGTTGAACGCGATCACCGCCAGCACCAGCCAGGCCGCGTTCGCGGCGAACCGACCCGCGGGCAGGTGCGCGAGGGCGGAGTTCTTCAGGTCGGCGTGGACTTGTTCGATGATCGCGTGGCCGCGGTGGGTCTTGTCCGCGGCCACGGTGTCGGTCACCTTGGCGCTGGCCGTGGTGAAGAACGCGTGGAACCGCCAGAGGTCGAACAACGCCGACTGCCCGTTCCTGACCCTTGGGTTGAGGTCGGGTATGCGGCGGACCACCAGCCGGCCGGGCACGTGGTCGGCCTTTCTGCGCGCGGAGAACGCGACAAGCGGGATCTCGGCGACCTCCGCGCGGGAGATCCACCGACCGGTGGTCTGGTAGAAGACTGCGTCGGTGTACTCGATGGGCTGCCAGGCGTCGTCGGGAATCGCGGCGGCGACCGTGGCGCGTCCGTAGAACCGCCGAGTCCGCCCGCACCAGCGGCTTGGCGCAGCCCAGACCACGCACGGTCTTCAACGCGTCAGCGACCAGTCGCTTGGCGCCACGTGATGACCCGCACGATCCTTTTCCGCAGCCGCTGCGCGAGGATCACAGGCGCCGCGTCCGGGGTGGTCACGGTCGCCAGCAGCGCGTTGAGCCCGCGCACCCCGGAGTAGCCGAACCCAGCGCCCTGCTTGGCGTGCCCGTGGACCTCGATGATCGCGTCGTCGATGTCGACCAGCACATGCCCCTCGGCCTTGTCGAGGCCGGCGACTACAGGTGTCTGCTGCGCCAGCCCGGTCAACAACCTCGAGGCGACCGCGTCGAGCTGGCGAACCCCCGTTTGTGATCGCTCTGTCCGACCCTGATCGGGCGGTGTTGGAGGAACGTGCTCGTGCCTACACCGCGCCGTTCGCCGAGGTGGTGCGGGCGAAGATCGTGCTGCTGGCGGCAGCTGGGGAGCAGAACACCGCGATCGCCGAACGGCTCGATGTGAACGTCGACGTGGTGAGCAGGTGGCGCAAGCGGTTCTGTGAGGAGGGGCTGGACGGGCTGAAGGACCGAAAACGGTCGGGCCGTCCGCGGTCCTTCCCCGCCGAGGTGGTCGCCGGGGTCAAGGCGATGGCGTGCGAGCCCCCGTGCGCTCGGGCGGTGCCGCTGTCGCGGTGGAGTTCGGTTGAGCTAGCCGCGCAGGCGGTGGGCGAGGGTCTAGTCGTCGGCGTGGCAGCCTCGACGGTGCGCCGCTGGCTGGCCGAATACGCGATCAAGCCCTGGCAGTTCCGGTATGGATCTTCCCCCGCTATGCGCAGATGGGCATAGCGGGGGCTATGCCCAGTTCGGGACTCGCTCACGATCCGGACCGGCTCACCCACCACCTCACCGGTGACGGCGTCCTTACACACCACCACACTCCGCCGGCGGTGCAGATCGATACCCACCACCGGCACATCGACGTACGCTCCACTCATGACGGCCTCCTGACCGAGTGGACTGAACTGACACCCCGAGTCTGCGACTCGAACCACAGGAACGGGAGGCCGTCACCAACAGCACCCAAGGCCCCCACCCCTTCATCGCATCAATCTCGGCGCGAAGATTCGGTACGGATGTGCAATCTCGGCGCGAAGAATTGGAACGGATGTGCAACCTCGACGCGAGGATTTGCGACACAAGTGCAACCTCGGCGCGAAGGGGAGGGCGTGGGTCAGAGGTCGCCGTCGTGCCGGCGGAAGCTCAGCGTCTCGCCCTCGACGCCGCGCATCCACAGGTCCTGCGACGCGGCATGGATCTCGTCGAGCCCGCGGACGATGGTGGCGAACACGTTGCCGGGCACGAACCCGTAGTCGGGGTTGAGCAGCAGGTTGTTGCGCTCGTAGAACAGCGCGAGGTCGACGATCTGGTCGGCCTGGTGCGGCTCCTCCGCCTCGGTGTATCCGTGCGACGCCGTCGCGAGCTGCCACTTCTCGAACGAGAAGTAGCAGACGTCGCCCGCGATCGGCGTGATGGTGGGGTTCTCGCGACCGGGCTCGGGGTCGGCGAACGCGGGCACGAGGGTGTAGATCTCGTTGCGGGCGTACTTCGCGTGGTAAGCGCTCGACCCGAGCGGCAGGGCGTTCCACACGGCGTCGCAGGTGCGTGGTGCGAGGTCGTCGAGCAGCAGGGCGACACACGTGACCCCCCGCTTGTCCAGTGTGATGTCGATGTAACGGGTCACCAGTGTCTTCCCATCGTGTCGTCGGTCATGGCGTGGCGGGCCGAGGTCGCCCCGGCGGTGTAGAGGGGTACGCGCTCGTCGACGTCCCCGAACTGTTCGGACATCTCGGCGAGGTTGTGCTCGGCCACGGTGCCCGCGGTTTTGCGCGGCGCGACGCCGGCGGTGAGCCACTCCTCCATCAGGTGCGCGACGAGCGGTCGGACGTGTCGCGTGACCATCGCCCGCGAGTCGTCGGCATCGGTGACGAGCCCGAACATCGCCCACCAGGCCCACGCCGCGGCGCCGGCATTGGCCACGAAGTCGGGGATGACCGGGACGCCGCGCCCCAGCAGGCTGGCCTCGGCGGTCTGCGTCAGCGGCACGTTGGCCGCCTCCACCACCAGCCGGGTCTGCAGCCGAGCGCAGTTGTCCTCGGTGACGGAGTACGACGTCGCGGCCGGCACCACCACCTCGCAAGGCAGGTCGAGCCAGTCGTCGCGCGCCCGCTGCTCGTCGTCGGCGCGCAGGGCGGCCCGGTCGATCAGGCCGTCGTGCGTGCGGTTGCCGAGCAGATGGGGTACGTCGAGGCCGCGCTCGGTGTTGACCAGCAGCCCACCGGCGTCGCTGATGCCCACGACCCGGGCGCCGGCCCGATGCAGGTACAGGGCCGACGACCCGCCCATCGCCCCGAACCCCTGGACCACGGCGCGGGCCGAACCGGCGGGGATGCCGAGGGCGTCAAGACCCGCGAGCGCCGCCTCGGCGACGCCGTACCCGCCGATCAGGCTGGGCATGACCAGGCCGTCGTCGAGCAAGGTGAACAGCCGCTGCACCTGGCGCTCGGTCGTCGCCCGGTCGGGGCTGCGCAACAGCCCGGCGCGCAGCGACGAAGGCCCGAGGCCGAGCCGCTCGAACACCGCGTCCAGCCGCGACTGCGGGGTGCCGAGGTCGCCGGCCGTCGTCCAGATGCTGTCGAGGAGCGGGCGGACGGCGCGCACGAACCGCTCCCGTACCGCGTCCGCGTCGTCCGCGTCGGCGGGGTAGTCGATCCCACCCTTGGCGCCACCGACCGGCAGTCGGTAGCAGGCGGTCTTCAGCGACATCTCGCGGGCGAGGTCCTCGACCTCCGCGAGCGTGCAGCCCGGCCGCATCCGCAGCCCGCCGGTCGCGATCCCGGTCACCAGCCGGTCCACCACGACGTATCCGGTCGCCGCGCTCTCCGGGTCGGACCACACGAGCCGCAGGTACGGCCGTGGTGACGGGGCCATGGAGCTCCCTCTTGCGTCGAAGACGCGTTGAGGCTAGATGTGAGAATGTAGGATTGTCAACAATCTTGGAGGGGTGCTCGGTGTCGGTCACGATCGGCCTGCTCTACCCCGGCCACTCGGCCGAGGACGACTATCCTCGGCTCGAGGCCCGGCTCGCTCCAGACGTCTCGCTGCCGGTGCAGCACACCGCCATGCTCGAGGACGTGCACCGGCTCGACGCACTGCTCGACTGGGGCCGCGCCGACCGACTGGCCGAGGGCGCCCGCGGCCTGGCGAGCCGGCAACCTGACGCCGTGCTCTGGGCGTGCACGAGCGGCAGCTTCGCGTACGGCTGGGCGGGTGCCCAGGACCAGGCCGCCCGGCTGACCGCCTCCGCCGGGGTGCCGGCGTCCAGCACGTCACTGGCCTTCGTGACCGCATTGCAGAGCCTCGGGCTGACCCGGGTCGCGGTGAGCGCGACGTACCCCGAGGAAGTGGCCGCGCTGTTCGTGGAGTTCCTGTCGGGTGCGGGTGTCGAGGTGGTCTCGATGCGCAGCCACGACATCGTCACCGCCGCCGAGGTGGGCACGCTGGACCGGGCGCAGCTGGTCGACCTGGTCGCGCAGGGCGCCGACGACCAGGCCGAGGCGGTGTTGCTGCCGGACACGGCCCTGCACACGGTCGACCACCTGGACGCGCTGGAGGATACGGCCGGGAAGTGCGTGCTGACGGCCAACCAGGTCACCGCCTGGGAAGGTCTCCGGCTGGTCGGCCATGACCGCACTTACGATGGCCTCGGGAGCCTGTTCCGTTCGTCCGCGGACGACAGCGGGCTGCACCGGGGTGGAGCCGCGAGATGAAGGACACCACAGCCGTGAACCAGATCAGCCCCCTCGACCGCGTACCCACCTCGTCGTTGATCGCCCAGCAGCTGCGCGAGGCGGTGATGTCGGGGGCGTTGGCGCAGGGCTCACAGGTGGGGGAGGCCGAGCTGGCCGGGCGGTTCGGCGTGAGCCGCGGACCGCTGCGCGAGGCCATGCAGCGGCTGGTGCAGGAGGGTCTGCTCGACAGCATCCCGCACCGCGGGCTGTTCGTCGTCGAGCTCGCGGCCGACGACATCCGTGACATCTATGCCGCCCGGACCGCGATCGAGGGCGCGGCGTTGCAGGCGATCATCGGTCGCCCCGACGCCGCTGGGATCGCCCGTCGGCTGGACAAGGCCGTCGCCAAGATGCACACCGCAGCCGCCCGGGGAGACGGGCCGGTCCTGGCCAGGAGCGACCTGGCGTTCCACGAGCAGCTCGTCGCCGAGTCGGGCAGCGCCCGGCTGCAGCGGATGGCGAGCACCCTGCTGGTCGAGACCCGGATGTGCATGGCATCGCTCACCGGCAAGTACGTCGCGCCGGCCGACCTCGCCGACGAGCACACCAAGATCACCGACGCGATCAGGTCGGGCGACCAGGCCGCCGCCCGGAAGGTGATGGAGGACCACATGGACGATGCGGTCGGCCGGCTGGCCGGCCCGCTCGCGGCGGACCGGGAGGGGTCAGGGTCGCGGTAGCCCGACGTACTTGATCTCGAGGAACTCCTCGATCCCGACCCGTCCGCCCTCGCGGCCCAACCCGGACGCCTTGACCCCGCCGAACGGCGCCGCGGGGTTGGAGACGACGCCAAGGTTGAGGCCGACCATCCCGGACTCGAGGCGCTCGCAGACCCGCAGGGCGCGGGCGAGGTCGTCGGTGAAGACATAGCTCACCAGGCCGAACTCCGTGTCGTTGGCCGCGGTGACTGCCTCGTCCTCGGTGCTGAACGTGGAGATCGGGGCCACCGGGCCGAAGATCTCGGTGTGCCGCAGGTCGGCGCTGTCGGGCACTCCGGACAGCACGGTCGGCTGGTAGAAGTACCCGTCGCCCGCGACGGTCTGCCCGCCGGTGACGACGGTCGCGCCCTTGGCCTGCGCGTCCGCCACCAGGCGCTCGACCTTGTCCAGGGCGGCCTGGTCGATCAGCGGGCCGAGCGTCACACCGTCGTCCACCCCGCGGCCGACCACCTGCGATCCAATCGCGTCGGCGAGCTTGCGGGCGAACTCGTCGGCCACCGACTCGTGCACGTAGAAGCGGTTGGCCGCCGTGCAGGCCTCGCCGCCGTTGCGCATCTTGGCGGCCTGGGCACCTTCGACGGCGGCGTCGAGGTCGGCATCCTCGAACACCAGGAACGGTGCGTTGCCGCCGAGCTCCATCGAGGTCCGCATCAGCGTCGACGAGCACTGCTCCAACAGCGTGCGGCCGACCTCGGTGGACCCAGTGAACGACAGCTTGCGGGCGCGGCCGTCCCGGATCAACGGCTCCATCACGGCTCCGGCCGTGCTGGTCGTGATCGTGTTGAGTACGCCGTCCGGCACGCCGGCCTCATGCAGGATCTCGGTCAGGCAGAGCATCGACAGCGGCGTCTGCTTGGCCGGCTTGATCACCATCGTGCAGCCGGCTGCGATCGCCGGACCGATCTTGCGGGTGCCCATCGCCATCGGGAAGTTCCACGGCGTGATCAGCAGGCACGGACCGACCGGCTGCCGCATCACCAGGAAGCGAGCCTTGCCGTCCGGTGAGGTGGCATAGCCGCCGTCGATGCGTACGGCCTCCTCGGAGAACCAGCGCAGGAACTCGGCGGCGTACGCGATCTCGCCCCGGGCCTCGGCGAGCGGCTTGCCCATCTCCAGTGTCATCACCAGGGCCAGGTCGTCCTGCCGGTCCAGCAGCGCCTCGTAGGCCCGCCGCAGGATGTCGCTGCGTTCGCGGGGCGCGCTCGCACCCCACTCCGGCTGGGCCGCCGCGGCGGCGTCGAGAGCGGCCACGCCGTCCTTGGCGGTGGCGTCGGCGACCTGCCGCAGGACCTGGCCGGTGGACGGGTCGAGCACGTCGAGGGTGCCGCCGCCGTCGGCGTCCTGCCAACGCCCGTTGATGAACAGCCCCGTTGGCACCGCCTCGATGGCGGCGGCCTCGGTTGCTCGGTCGTGGGTACCGCTCATCGTGACTCCCTGCCCTAGCCAGCATGACGGGTGCAATTGTATGGTCGAAGCGATTGTCAACAATCCTACGATATCGAGAGGACGTCGGCATGGCTGCCCTGTCCCCCCGTCTCCTGCAGGCCACTCCGGTGCTCGCCGAGCGCGGAGAGGGTGTCTACCTCTTCGACCAGGACGACCGACGTTACCTCGACTTCACGGCCGGCATCGGGGTGACCTCGACTGGGCACTGTCATCCCGCGGTCGTGGCCGCCGTGCAGGCCCAGGTCGCCCGGCTGATCCACGGGCAGTACACGACGGTGCTGAGCCGGCCGCTGCGCGAGCTGAGTGAGCGGCTCGGGTCGGTGCTGCCGGACGGACTCGACAGCCTGTTCTTCGTCAACTCCGGCAGCGAGGCGGTCGAGGCCGCGATGCGTCTGGTCCGTCACGCCACCGGCCGACCCAACATCGTCGTGTTCCACGGGTCGTTCCACGGCCGCACCTACGGCGCCGCCGCACTGACCACGGCCGGCACGAAGTTCCGGGCCGGGATCGGCCCGTTGCCCTCTGGCGTGGTGGTCTCGCCGTTCCCGTCGGCGTACCGCTACGGCTGGGACGTCGACACCGCCACCGACTTCGCGCTGGCCGAGCTCGACTACGTGCTGGCCACGACTTCCCCCGCAGCCGACACCGCGGCGTTCTTCGTGGAGCCCGTCCTGGGCGAGGGTGGGTACGTCCCGGCGTCGACCCGCTTCCTCGCCGGGTTGCGCGAGCGCGCCGACCGGCACGGCATCTTGCTGGTCGTCGACGAGGTCCAGACCGGGTTCGGTCGTACCGGGAAGTTCTGGGGGCATGACCATTTCGACGGTCGGCCCGACGTGCTCGTCACGGCCAAAGGTCTGGCCAGCGGGTTCCCGCTGTCCGCGCTCGCGGCCTCCGAGGAGCTGATGACCAAGGCGTGGCCCGGATCGCAGGGCGGGACGTACGGCGGCAACCCGGTCGCGTGCGCCGCCGCGCTGGCCACCCTCGACGTGATCGAGAAGGAGCAGCTGGTCGACCGTGCGGCTCGGATGGGGGCGCTGCTCGAGACCGGCCTGGTCAAGATCGGCGACAGCGAGCCACTGATCGGCGATGTGCGCGGGTTGGGCCTGATGCTGGCCAGCGAGTTCACCGACGGGGACGGCCGACCCGACACCGACACCGCGAACAGGGCGCAGCAGGCCGCCCACGAGCGAGGGCTGCTGCTCCTCACCTGCGGCGCCCATGGCAATGTCGTGCGAATGATTCCGGCCCTTGTCGTCGACGAGACCCAGATCGAGGAGGCCCTGAGCATCTGGCACGAGGCGGTGCGAGCAGCCGTCTGACCAGCCAGCGGAAGCACCGCGTTGATCCCCGGGGGGACAACCTGGAGGAAGACCAATGGTGGCCAGGACCGAACCGGTGCAGGAAGTCTCGAAGGGGACACTCAGGCGGGCGATCACAGCCTCGGCCGTAGGTAACGCGACCGAGTGGTTCGACTACGGCGTCTACGCGTTCGCGATCGTCTACATCGAGCAGGCGTTCTTCCCGGGCGACAGCGGGAACGGTGCGTTCTACGCGCTCCTCGTGTTCGCCGTCTCGTTCCTGGTCCGGCCTCTCGGCGGGCTGGTCTGGGGTCCGCTCGGAGACCGGATCGGGCGACGGAGGGTGCTGGCGTACACGATCGTGATGATGGCGGGGGCGACGTTCTGCGTCGGTCTGCTTCCCGGCTCGCCACGATCGGCCTCTGGGCGCCGGCGATCCTGATCCTGCTCCGGCTCGTGCAGGGCTTCTCGACCGGCGGTGAGTACGGCGGGGCCGCCACCTTCATGGCGGAGTACTCGCCGGACAAGAAGCGCGGCCTGTTCGGCAGCTTCCTGGAGTTCGGCACGCTCGGCGGCTTCACCCTGGGCGCCCTGCTGGTGCTGCTCGCGGAGCTCGTACTCGGCAAGGACGCGATGGGCGACTGGGGTTGGCGGCTGCCGTTCCTGGTGGCCGGTCCGATGGGTCTCGTCGGCCTCTACCTGCGGTCCAAGCTCGAGGACACGCCGGTGTTCCGGGAGCTGGAGGAGGCCGGCGACGCCGAGGAGGGTGCCACGACCGAGTTCAAGGACCTGCTGTTCGGGTACTGGAAGCCGTTGCTGCTGCTGTCCGGTCTCGTCATCGCGCTGAACGTCTGCAACTACACGTTGCTGGCGTACATGCCGTCGTACCTCGAGAAGGAGGTCGGTTGGGACTCCCAGCAGGCGCTGACCCTGGTCATCGTCGGCCAGCTGACGATGATGGTGGCGATCCCGTTCTGCGGCGCGCTCTCCGACCGGGTCGGCCGCAAGCCGCTGTGGTGGGCGTCGCTCGGCGGACTGTTCGTGATGGCGATCCCGATGTTCCAGCTGCTCGAGCAGGGCTTCGTGCTCGCGGTCATCGGGTTCGCCGTGCTCGGTCTGCTGTACGTCCTGCAGCTGTCGACGATCTCGGCGACCTTCCCGGCGATGTTCCCCACCCATGTGCGGTTCGCCGGGTTCGCGATCGCGTACAACGTGTCGACGTCGTTGTTCGGTGGCACGGCGCCGGCGGTCAACAACCGGCTGATCGACGCCACCGGCAGCACGCTGATGCCGGCCTACTACATGATGGGTGCCTGTCTGGTCGG
>WHTB01000260.1 GCA_009379735.1 Propionibacteriales bacterium | reverse complement strand
CGTCAGCGGCGGGCGGTTCACCGGCTCGGTCCTGGCGTACCCGCATATCGGGGGGCCCGAGGCGGTGGTGGTCGGCACCCCGTTCGATGTCACGATCGGTCTTTCGCCGCGGCGGGACCGGTCGCTGGTGACGGCGGGAGCGGTCGCGTTGCCTCCGGGGAAGCCGATCGATGTCGGGCTGATGGTCACCTACGACCCTGACTCGCTCCGTCTCGAGACTCCGCTCCCGACCACGATCCGAGTCAACCCGGCCAACCCGTACGTGGTGGTGGCGGCCAGGTTCGTGGCGCTGGACGGGGACGACCTGGGTGCGGAGCGACGGATCGGTGTCCATTACCTGCTTGACGGTGTCGTGATCGGGGTGGCGTGGAAGCGGTTCGTCGCCGCGTGGGACGAGTCCGAGCTGGCCGGCCTGCCCCGGCCCGACCCGCGCGAGCGGACGCTGCTCAACTTGGCGCCGGTGTTGCGTGAGGAGGCGCCCGACCTGGTTGTGGCCGTCTATCGGGCCGACGATGCGACCGGCGACTACTTCGTCTGGTCGGCGTACCCGTCGATGTCGGGGTTCGCGGTGCCTGACACGCAGCGGTCGGGGCGGATCGGGGATGAGTCCAAGCAGTTCGCCACCGACGGCCGGCGCAGTGTGGCGCAGGGCGGCGACCCGGTGGGGCTGTTCACCCAGCTGCACGGCCGCGCGCTGGACATCGGGCGGGCGATCCCGGTGGCGATGCGGGAGACCCTGCGTGAGCTGGCGACCGGCCGGGAGACGCCGGCGACCGTACTCCTGCTGACCGAGGAGGTGCACATCCCGTGGGAGCTGGCGGCGTTCCGCCCACCGCTGGAGTCTGCCGGTGGTGGCACGTCGCCGTACCTCGGCGCGCATGTGGCGATCGCGCGGTGGCCGCTGACCGACACGCCGCCGCCGGAGCCGGTCCCGGTCCGGCGGCTCGACGTGACCCGCACCGCAGTGGTGTCGGCGCGGTACGACGGGGTGCCGGGCTGGCCCCAGCTCGACCACGCCGAGCGGGAGGCGGCCGACCTGCTCAAGGGCTACCGGCCGTCCATCGAGGTCAAGCCGTTGTTGCGTGACGTGATCGCGTGCCTCAACGGCCAGCCGCGGGCGGACGTGCTGCACTTCGCCATGCACGGCCAGTTCGACCCGGACAGCATCAACGAGGGGCTGGTGCTGTTGGCGGAGAAGGCCGACGGCTCGCATGCCGCGGAGTTCCTCAAGGCCAGTCAGGTGCAGACCGGTGACCTGCCGAGGTCGTTCGTTTTCCTCAACGCCTGCCAGGTCGGCGCGGCCAAGCAGGTGCTCGGTGACTACGGCGGGATGGCGGTCGCGTTCTTGCGGGCCGGGGCCAGCGGTGTCGTCGCGCCGCTGTGGAACGTCGACGACGCAGTCGCCGGTGAGGTGGCGCGGGAGTTTTACGCCGGGGTGTACGCGGAGGACGCGCCGTCGGCCGCCGAGGTGCTGCGCCGGATCCGGGCGAGGTACACCCAGGGCGGTGCCGTCGACCAGAGCGCGGACCCGACCCTGATCGCCTACCAGCTGTACGGGCATCCGCGACTCCAGCTCCGGCGGGTGCCCGGCGACGATCCGCCCGACTGACGAAGGAGCCCCATGGCACGTCTCAACCCCGACGGGCTGCCGGTGGTCGTCGACACCGTGGAGGTGGTGAGTCCCGGGCTGGTCGGGACGGTGGAGGTCCACCGACCGGGGAGCAGCGGTGGGCGTGGTCCGGCGGGTGCCACCGAGCCGTTCCGGCAGGCGCTGGCCGACACCGAGATGTCGTCCCAGCTGACCGTCGAGATCAGCGACCACCAGGACGTGAGCGCGGCCGGAGGGTCGCGGGCCGGCGCCGACAGCGCCCAGCTGGCGGTCACGGTGCCCGGGCCCGGCGCCGGCTTCGGGCAGGTGGTGCTGTACACCGCCGAGGACGGGTCGGTGTCGTGGCACTTCGCGGAGGGCGTGCCGCCGGCGGACCTCGCGGTGCGCGGGCCAGCCAGGCTCACCTACCGGGTACCGCGGATGGTCGTGCCGACCGACGGTGAGTCCGGCGGGCGCGGGGTCGTCAGCGTACTCGGCAAGAAGGTGCTGGAGGTGCTCTTCTTCCGGCTGGTCGAGGAAGCTGCCGGACGGACCGCGAACTGGTTCGCCGCAAGGTACGAGCAGACCCACCGGCCGCACCGGCTCCGTACGTTCGAGCCTGACACGTACGCCGAGGCCGGGCGTGCGATCGGCGCCGCGGACTGGGGACGGCTGACCAGCGGCCGCGCGCTGCTGTTCGTGCACGGGACGGCCAGCAGCTGCCGGTCCGCGTTTGGCCGGATCCCGCCGGAGCTGATGGCCGAGCTGTACCGGCGCTATGACGGTCGAGTGGTCGGGTTCGACCATCCGACGATCTCCGTCCCGCCCGACGTCAACGCGCGGTCGTTCGCCGAGCAGCTGCCGGAAGGTGTGCGGCTCGACCTCGACGTGGTCGCCCACTCGCGCGGCGGTCTGGTGGGCCGGGTGATGACGGAGCGGGCCGGTGACGTGGGGCTGCGCGACCGCGTCACGGTGGGTTCGCTGGTGATGGTGGCGACCCCCAACGCCGGGACGCCGCTGGTCGACACGGAGAACCTGAAGTACCTGCTGGACCGGCTGACCAACCTCGTGCAGTTCGTGCCGGACAACGGCGTCACGGACGTGCTCGACATCGTGCTGTCGGTGGTCAAGCAGGTCGCGGTCGGGATCCTGGACGGGCTGGACGGGCTGGTCGCGATGAACCCGCGCCAGGCGTTCCTCACGGAGTACCTGAACGTCGCCGACGCGGTGACCACGACGGCGTACCGCGCAGTCGCCGCCGACTACAACCCGCCGAGCGGCTCTGCGCTGCTCCGGATCGCCCGAGACGGCGTCACCGACCTCGTCTTCGGGCAGACCGGCAACGACCTGGTGGTGCCGACGGCGGGTGTCTACGACGTGCCGTCGGCCGGTACGTTCCCGGTCGGCTCACCGGTGCTGTTCACCGCGGCTGACGGCGTCGACCACAGCACCTACTGGGCGCAGGAGCCGTTCGTCACCGCGGCCCGTGACTGGCTCACCGCCTGACCCACCGCCTTCGCGCCGAGGTTGCACTTGTGTACGTCTGGGTGTGGGCGGGTCTTGTGCATACGTGCAACCTCGGCGCGAGTGTTCCTCCCCTTTCGCGCCGAGGTTGCGCTTGTGTACGCCTAGGTGCGGGCGAGTCTTGTGCATACGTGCAACCTCGGCGCGAGGGACGGGGGCGGAGGCGAGGGGGCGGAGCTGGTCAGGAGCCGTCGCGCAGGTGGTCGTAGATCGCGTTGTCGTCGAAGCCGTCGCCGACCCGGGCTGCGGACCGCTCCGTGCCGACGTGGAGGAATCCGGCCTGCTCGGCCACCCGGCGAGAGGCCATGTTGCCGACCGCGGCGAACAGGACGAGCCGCCGCAGGCCGAACCCGTGGGGAGATGCTTCGAAGCACCAGTCGACGACACGCTGCACCGCCTCGGTCATGATGCCGCGCCCCCGGGAGTCGGGGTGTCCCCAGAAACCGACCTGCGCCGTGCGTGCGTCATCGGGCCCCTCGAAATCGAAGATCGCCACGTTGCCCAGCGCCTGGTCGGTCGCTCGCTCGGCGATGCACCAGGCGATCCGGCTACCGGTGGCCGCCCCGAGCTGCACCCGGGTCAGGTAGCCAGGGACGTCGGCCAGGTCGCGCGGCACCGGCGAAGCGGGGATGAAGCGGCGCAGCCGCTCGTCGTTCGAAGCCTCGACGAGCCGCGCACCGTCCTCGACCCGCCATGGACGGAGCCGCAGCCGCGCCGTCTCCAGCACGGGCACGTCGATCCAGGGGTGCTGCGGCTCCCGGGCGTCGTCGGCCGTGATCCAGCCCGTCCATCCGTCATACCGGTCCCCACGCTGCTCGAGCAGACCGGGGATCGTCTCACCGAAGTGGAAGCCGGCCGCCCAGGCGACCCGCCGGGACGCCCAGTTCCCGGCGTTCGCCCGCCAGGTCACGACGTCGTACTCCTGCTGCCGGAACCCCCAGTCCAGGAGCAGGTTGACCGCCCGCTTCATCACGCCCTTGCCACGGGCGTCCGGGTGCAGGCCGAAGCCGACCTCGGCCTCCCGGCTCCCGCGCGATCGCAGGTCCACCGACCCGGCGAAGCGCCCCTCGTGCTCGATCGCGAAACACTGGGTCGTGCCGGCCTCCCAGGCCTGCGGGACCTTCTGTCCGACCCAGTCGCGGGCGTCCGACTCGCCGTACGGCACCGGCACGGTGGTCCACGCAATGCTCTCGGGGTCGTTGCACTGCTCGACGATGCGGGCGAGGTCGTCGGCGGAGTGGGCTCGAAGCGTGACGATGCCGTCGCCGAGCACGGGCACGTCGTCGGGGAAACGCATGCGCAACTATCGGCGCGCCGGCGATCTGGCGGCAAGCACATTTCTCCGTACCCACCGACTGCCCTACGCTCGGACGCATGGACGAGTCCTGCAGTACGGAGTGCCCTAGCCGCGGCCCCCGGGAGGCCCGTCGGTGAACGGCACGCTCCTGAACATCGGTCTGATCCTGGTCTTCGTGCTCATCGGCGGGGTGTTCGCCGCGGCGGAGATCGCCCTGGTCTCGCTGCGCGAGGGCCAGATCAAGGCGCTCGCCCAGCGGGGCAAACGAGGCGCCACCGTCGCGCGGGTCGCCGAGGACCCCAACCGGTTCCTGTCCGCCGTGCAGATCGGCGTGACGCTGATGGGCTTTCTGTCGGCCGCATTCGGTGGCGCGACGCTGGCGGGAGACCTGTCGCCGGTCCTGCAAGACCTGGGTCTCGCCGAAGGCCTTGCGGACATCCTCGCGTTGGTGCTGATCACCATCGCGATCTCGTACGTGTCGATCGTGCTCGGCGAGCTCGCGGCGAAGCGCATCGCCCTGCAACGAGCGGAGGGTACGGCACTGCGCTTGGCGCCGTTGGTCGACCGGATCGCGAAGATCGTCGGGCCGCTGATCTGGCTGCTCTCGGTGTCGACGAACATCGTCGTACGGCTCGTCGGCGGTGACCCCACGTCGCAGCGCGAGACGATCAGCGACGAGGAGCTGCGCGAGATGGTCAGCAGCCACGAGACGCTCGGCGTGGAGGAGCGCAAGATCGTCAACGACGTCTTCGAGGCGGGCGACCGGCAGATCCGCGAGGTGATGATCCCGCGCACCGAGGTCGACTTCCTCGACGTCACGATGCCCGTCTACAAGGCGGTCAAGCTCGCCCTCGACCAACCCCACTCGCGCTACCCGGTGATCCGCGACTCCGTCGACGACGTGGTCGGGTTCGTGCACGTGCGGGACCTGATCGGGCCCGACCTGAACGGTCGCTCGGTGCGGGTCGGCGACATCTCGCGCGAGGTGCTCACGCTGCCGTCGACCCGTCACATCCTGTCCGCGCTCACCGACATGCGCGGGCGCGGCGCCCACATCGCGATCGTGATGGACGAGTACGGCGGCACGGCCGGCATCGTGACGATGGAGGACCTGGTCGAGGAGATCGTCGGCGACATCAAGGACGAGTACGACGACAAGGCGACCGAGACCACGCGACACCTGAGCGGGGCCGTCGAGGTGGACGGTCTCCTCAACCTCGACGACTTCGAGGACGAAACCGGAATCGAGCTTCCGGAGGGACCGTACGAGACGGTGGCCGGCTACCTGGTCAGCCGACTCGGCCGGGTGCCCGCTCCCGGTGACGCCGTGGAACACGGCGGGCACCGGCTTGCGGTGGTGCAGCTGGACCGGCGCCGCGTCTCACGGGTCCGGGTCACTCCGGTCGGCGGGTACGGCCAGGAGGCTCAGCCCGCGGCCGAGGGTGAGCCGGAGCAGCCCCGCGCCGAGGAGCAGCTGACGGAACAGGTCGCCGACGGCGAGCCGCAACCGGGCGACCAGTCGACCGACCAGGAGCAGGCCCGCGCCGGCGGCTGACCGGGAGCGGGTCGGATCAGTCGCGCGCGGTAAGCGGCTGCCGGGTCCGCCCCCTGGACCGTTGCATCGCCGGCTTATCGAACCTCGGTGTCCGCCGCCCCTCCACCACTCAGCGCCGCCGGGTCGATCTGCGGCCGATAGCCCGAGCGCAGCGCCGCGACCGACGCTGGCGGCGTGATCAGGTCGGCCGAGCCGGTGGGCGGCCGGCGAAGTGCGTCGGCGTACCCCCTGGTTGTCCACGGCACGACGGCCTCCGCCAGCACCAGGGCCGGTCCGCCGTCCAGCAGCACGAACACGCCCGCCGGCACGTCACGCCACGCCGTCTCGTGCAGCCGACGGCGGTGGGTGCCGCGTACG
>WHTB01000482.1 GCA_009379735.1 Propionibacteriales bacterium | reverse complement strand
GGCCTCGAGGACGTCGACGACGGCGCGATCTTCATCGGTGACAGCAACGTCACCGACCTCGCGCCGAGGGATCGGGACATCGCGATGGTGTTCCAGAACTACGCGCTGTACCCGCACATGAGCGTCGCGGACAACATGGGCTTCGCGCTCAAGATCGCCGGCGTGTCCAAAGAGGAACGTCGGAGGCGGGTCGCTGACGCCGCCGCGCTGCTCGACCTCGAGCCCTACCTCGACCGCAAGCCCAAGGCGTTGTCCGGTGGGCAGCGGCAGCGAGTGGCGATGGGCAGGGCGATCGTGCGCGAGCCGCAGGTGTTCCTCATGGACGAGCCACTGTCCAACCTGGACGCGAAACTGCGGGTGCAGACCCGCACCCAGATCGCTGCGCTGCAGCGCAGGCTCGGGATCACCACGGTGTACGTGACGCACGACCAGGTCGAGGCCATGACCATGGGCGATCGGGTCGCGGTGATGCGCGACGGCCTGCTGCAACAGTGCGCCACCCCGCGCGAGCTCTACGACCGGCCCGCCAACGTCTTCGTCGCGGGCTTCATCGGCTCCCCCGCCATGAACCTGCGCGACTTCCAGGTCGAGAACGGCCACGCCGACGTCGGCGGCAGCAAGGTCGCGCTGCACCGCGGCACCATCGCCGCGCTCGCGGACGAGGGCGCGACGACCGCGACGCTCGGCTTCCGGCCGGAGTCGCTGGAGATCGTCCGCGACGGCGAAGGCTTCGGCCTCACCGTGAACCTGATCGAGGAACTCGGCTCGGACGCCTACGTCTACGGCACCCTCGACGGCTGCGACCGGCGGCTCGGCGACGTCGACGTGATCGCCAGGGTCGACTCGCGCCGCCTCCCCGCCAAGGGCGACCGGATTAACCTGCGGGTGCGCCCCGGCGAGACGCACGTGTTCTCGACCCAGACGGGCCAGCGCCTCTCCGCCTGATCTTTCGAACATCTCGCGAACACCACCGATGCGGTCAGTGGTGTTTATCCACCTGCCCGAACAACGAAGGAGTATCTCGTGAAGACCCGAGCACGTATCCGTGCCGCCGCGGGTGTCTCGCTGGCGGCCACCCTCCTGCTGTCTGCATGTAGCAGCGGGGACAGCGGCGATGACGAGGCGGCGGCACCCAAGGTCGGCGACTTCACCGGCAGGGGCCCGATCAGCTTCGTGGCGGGCAAGGACTTCACTGGGAGCATGCCCGATCTGATCAAGGAGTGGAATGAGAAGCACCCTGACCAGAAGGTGAGCTTCGTCGAGCTGCCGGAAGAGGCGGACCAGCAGCGGCAGCAGTACATCCAGAACGCGGAGACCCAGTCGGACGCCTACGACGTGGTCTCGGTGGACGTGGTGTGGACGTCGGAGTTCGCCGCGCACCGCTGGATCGAGCCGCTGCCGGAGGGCGAGTTCGAGACGGACAAGATGCTGGATCCGGTCGTCGAGGCCGCGAAGTACCGGGGCCAGCTGTACGGCGTGCCGAACTACACCGACGCCGGGCTGCTGTACCACCGGACCGACCTGATGAAGAAGG
>WHTB01000135.1 GCA_009379735.1 Propionibacteriales bacterium | reverse complement strand
GTTGTCTGGTGGGCCTGGTGCCCAACAGTGACAATGTTTCTCTGTGCTGCTGCTTTGCGGTATCGGCCGACCGGTTCGTCTGCGGCTGGCCGAACGGCCGAACGGTCGAGCGCGGTGACTAGTCCGCGCTCAGCCAGGGGTAGTCATCGAGCGGCCAGGGCGGGGGCCGAGCTGATCAGGCCGGACTGCACCGCGCGCATGATCGCCTGGGCCCGGTTGCCGGCGCCGAGCTTCTCGTAGATCTTCGAGATGTGCGTCTTGGCGGTCGACTCCGAGATGAACAGCTTGCGGGCGATCGGGCTGACCCCGAGACCGTCGGCCAGCAGGCCGAGGATCTCGCTCTCCCGCGGCGACAGCCGGGGGCCGGACGGGACCAGCCGGCGCTGCATGGCCCCGGCCAGGTCCTTGGCGGCGAACGACGTCGGCGACACGGCCGCGTGCCGGGCCGCGGCGACCACGTCGTCGCTCGGCGAGTCCTTGGAGACGAACGCGGACGCGCCGGACTCCAGGGCCGCGAACAGCGTCTCGTCGCCCGCGTACATGGTCAGCACGACGATGCCGATGCCGGGCTTGCCGGCGCGCAGCTTCGCGGCCAGCTCCAGTCCGGTGCCGTCGGGCAGCCGTACGTCGGTCACCACGACCTCGGGCGACGTGGCCCGGACCAGGGCGGCCGCCTCGGCGAGGCTGGCGGCCTCGCCGACGACGTCGAAGTCAGGGGTACGCTCGAACGCTCGGCGCAGCCCCTGTCGGATCAGCTCGTGGTCATCGACCAGCAGCACTGTGATGGACATTGCGTACTCCTTGCGGGTGGGGGGTAACAGCGGGGATCCGGGCCTCGACGACGGTTCCGCCGCCGGCGCGCTCGGTGATGGTCAGGGATGCGCCCACACGGGCGGCGCGCTCGCGCATGATGCGCAAGCCGTAGTGGTGGTCACGAACATGCGCGGCACCGACGCCATCGTCCTCGATCCGGAGTACGGCCGAGGGGCTGTCGGTGTCGAGCCGGACCCAGAGGTTGTCGGCCTGGGCGTGCTTGCGGGCGTTGGTGACGGCCTCCTGCGCGATCCGCAGCAGCTCGGTCTCGGTCTCGACCCGCAGCCGCGGCGGACGCTCCTGCAGGGTCAGGTGCACCTGCAGGTCGGCGCGCGCACCGACCTCGCGGACGTACGTCGTAAGGGCGCGGCCGAGGCCGGCGTCCTCGTCGATGCTGGTCCGCAGGTCGAAGATGGAGTGCCGCAGCTCGCCGACCACCCGGGACAGCTCGCCCCTGAGCTCGGCGGCGGCACGGCGGGCGGCGCCGGGGTTGCCGGCGGCGGCGATGTCGTCGACCAGGTAGCCCATCGAGGCGATCTCCTGGGCGACCCCGTCGTGGATCTCGCGGGCCAGCCGCTGCCGCTCCTCGACGGTCGCCACCGAGCGCACCTCGTCGAACAGCAGGGCGGTGTCGAAGCGCAGGCTCAGCTCCTCCAGCCCGGCCTCGACGGCGGCCAGCAGGTCGGCCGCGGCCGGGTTGGGGCGGTCGGCGACGATCACGCCGATCAACCGGCTGCCCACCCGCACCGGCAGGGCGACCCGCTGGGCCACCCGCGGCGCGGTCCGGGACAGGGGTCGCTGCTGCGCGGACTCGGCGTCGGCGCAGGCCAGCACGGCCGGGTCGGCGGCCAGGTTGGCGTTCGGGTCGGCGACGGGGTTCGATATTGGGTCGGCGTCGGGGACGCCCCGCTGGGTGAGCTGGGTGAGCTCCCCGCTGTCGGTCTGCACCAGCAGCCAGGCGCGGTCGGCGCCCAGGCCGGCCTGCACCCGGGCCAGCAGGTCATGTCCGAGGGTGTGCGTGTCGAGGCCGGCCTGCAGCTTGCGCGACACCGTGCGCAGCTCGGCGAGCAGCCGGTGCGCGGCGGCGTACGGCGCACGCTCGGCCTCCTGCTGTCGGGCCGACGCCCGGGACCAGGCGCCGAGCAGGCCGATGCCGAGCCCGCCCAGGACGTACGGCGCGACCACCTGCAGGTCGGCCACCACCAGGTCGGCCCGCTGGCTGGCCAGGCCGGCACCGACCACGGTGGCGACCTGGGCGCCGACCGTCGCCCACGCGACGGCTGCACCGAACGTCATGCCCGCGACCAGCGGGGCCACGGTCAGGGAGACCAGCAACGCATCGGGGTTGCCGGCCGTGCTCAGGATCAGCGCGACGACGGCGCCTTCGGCGACCGGGGCGGCCCAGCCGAGACTGTGCGTCATGTGCAGGCCCGACATGATCGCGGCCAGGGCACACAGGGTGAGGAACGGCGTGGCGAGCGACGGCAGCGCCAGGTCGGTCGTGGCGAGACCGAGCGCCAGCGCCAGCGTGAAGACCCGCGCCGCGGTCGTGACACGCCAGTTGCGCAGCTCCCAGGGCAGCGGCTGGCGGGCGTCGGTCGGGTCGCCGAGATGGGCGAGTGCGCTCATTTGCCCATCCCGCCCATGTTTTCCATGATCGTGATGCCGGCCGGGCCCAGGATGATCAGGAACAGCGTCGGCAGGATGCAGAAGATCAGCGGGAACAGGATCTTTACCGGCACCTTCTGCGCGGCCTCCTCGGCCCGCTGGCGGCGCTTGACCCGCATCTCGGTGCTCTGCACCCGCAGCACCTGGCCGATCGGCACCCCGAACGCGTCGGCCTGCACCATCGCGGTGACGAAGCCGCGCAGCTCTGCCAGGGTCGAGCGCTCGCCGAGCGCGCGCAGCGCCTCCATCCGGCCGACGCCGATCTGCATCTCCTGGAGCACCCTGGACAACTCCTGCGACAGCGGCCCCGCGGTGTTGCGGGCGACCCGGCCGACCGCGGCGTCGAAGGCCAGGCCGGCCTCGACCGAGATCGTCAGCAGGTCGAGCGCGTCCGGCAGCGCCCTGCGGATGTCCGCCTCGCGCTTGTCGCCGACCTGCTTGAGCACCAGGTTCGGTGCGGCATAGCCGAGTAGGGCGGCGCCCACACAGACCACCAGCATCACCGGGAGCGACGTGCCGACCACCATGCAGCCGACGACGGCGACGCCGAGCAGCACGCCGAAGCCGAGCACCTTCATGCCGATCAGCCGGTCGACGTCCCAGCCGGCGGGGTTGCCCGCGATGTTGAGGCGGTGCCGCAGCCGGTCCGCGGTGTCGGCGGCGGTCAGCCGCCGACCCAGACCGACCAGCTTCAGGCCGAGCGGGGCGAGCACCCGCTCGGAGAACGGCCGCTCGAGCTCCTGGCGCAGTACGTCGGGCGCGGCGTTGAGGGCCTGGATCGTGGCCAAGGACCGGCTCACGCCGCGCTTCTCGGCAGTGGCGACGCCGATCAGCGAGAGCGCGAGCACGATGCCGGCGAAGACCGCGCCGACGCCGAGGGTGAGGACCATCAGGGGCGACATCTCAGACCTCCACCTTGACGACTCGCGACAGCCAGAACCCGCCGGCCAGGATCATCACCGTGGCGGTGACCGTCATGGCCCACCCGATCGGCGTCGTGTGGAGGGGCTGCAGGTACTCCGGGCGGACCAGCGCGAGGTACGCGGCGAACATCGGCGGCAGCCCGCCGAGGATGTACGCCGAGAACCGGCCCTCCGCCGACAGCACCTTGACCTGGCGGCGCAGGTACTCCCGCTCGCGCAGGGTGGCCGCCACCGTCAGCAGCAGCTCGGCGAGGTTGCCGCCGACCTCGCGCTGGATCCGGATCGCGATCACCACCCAGGCGAAGTCGTCGCTGTCCATCCGGTCCGCGATGCCCTGCAGCGCGTCCTCGACGTCCACGCCGAGCCGCTGCTCGATCAGGGCTCGCCGCATCTCGCCGGCCATCGGGTCCGCACCCTCTCGTACAACTGTGTCGACGGCCTGGGGGAGCGACAGGCCGGCCGACAGACCGCCCGAGATCAGCTGCAGCGTCTCGGCCAGCTGCCCGTTGAAGGACCGCACCCGCCGGCTGCCCTTGATGCCGAGGTAGAGCCACGGCACGACGGCGCCGAGCGCGAAGCCCAGCACCAGGCCGACGGGGCCGACCACGAAGCCGACCATGGTGGCGACGATGACGATGCCCGCGTGCGTGAGTAGCCACTCGGCCGCGGTCAGCGACACGCCGCCGGCGATCAGCCGCTTGGACAGCCGGCTCTCGAAGTCGCCCTTCACCAGGGTCTCGGCGAGCGCGACGGCCGACTGACGCACGCTGGGGGAGGCCGTCGGCACCGGCGCCATCGCCGCAGGTCCGTTGGTTGAGTAGTGCGCCAGTTGCCGCTCGGCCAGCGACTCCTTCTTGCGGCCGAGCAACAGCAGCACGAGTACGCCGGCCAGCCCGACCGCGAGCGCGCCACCGCCGACCAGCAGACCGCGCCGGTCGACCAGCGGTGCCGGGGCGGCCACCTGGCGGGGTCCGTTGTCCGGCGTGGTGGCTGCACCCTTGTCGAGGTCCGCGAGCCGGGCCAGTGCAGAGTCTGTGTAGCCGGCGCCGTCGGCGGTCAGTGACACCGCGAGCGAGACCTCGCTGCCGGTTCCCTTGGGGGGAGTGAACTGCACCAGTACCTGCTTGGACAGCTCGTCGGCCTGCGTCTTGAACAGTGCCGTGAGCGCGTCGGGCTCGCCGGCGGGGATGACGGTGCCGCCGGCCGCGCCGGTGATCTGGTCGAGCCGCTTGCGGGCGCTTGCCGACTGCTCCAACGCGACAGCATCGAACTGGACGCCGGACGCCTTCGCTGCCGCGACCGCGTCCTCGATCGGGGTGTCGGACGTGTCGGCGCCGTCGGATAGCACCAGCACCCGGCGGGCGCCCTTGGTGCCGCTGGCCTGCACTGCGGCGATGACGCCGTCGTACAGGATCGTGCCACCACCGAGCTTCAGCTCGTCGACCATCGCCGAGACCGCACCGTGGTCGGTGGTGGGCTCGGCGAGCACCTCCACCTTCTCGGAGAACGCCACCAGGCCGATGGACACGTCAGTCGGCGCCGACTCGAGGTAGGTCTGAGCAGCGGCCTTGGCGGCCGTGAAGCGGTCGCCTCGCATGCTGCCGCTGGCGTCGATCGCCAGGATCGTCGTCCGGTCGATGGTGCCGCCCTGGACACTCTTGGCGTTCGACTCGACCGGCTTCCCGTCGACGGTGACGGCGACACTGTCGAGATCGGCCGCGACACCGGCGGGCAGGCCGGGCACGCTGACCAGCATCCGTACGGTGCCGTCCTTTGTCGTCTCGACGTGGTCGATCTCGGCGTCGCCAGCGGCGTACGCAGGCGCTGCGGTCAGCAGCAGGCCCAGTGCCGCACCGGCGGCGAGGAGGGGGCGGAGGTTCATCGGCTGACGTACCCCTCGGCGAAGACCATCGGGTCGACGGTGACGCCGTGGTGCCCGAGCTTGTCCAGGAACCGCGGCCGCAGGCCCATCGACCGCAGTGCGCCGAGCGAGCGGCCGTGCTCGTCGAAGCCGGCGGAGTAGTCGAAGGTGAAGAGGTCCTGCATGGTGATGATGTCGCCTTCCATGCCGACGACCTCGGTGACATAGGTGATCCGGCGGCTGCCGTCCTTGAGCCTGGTCTGCTGGATGATCAGGTCGACGGCGCTGGCGACCTGCTCCCGGATCGCCCGGATCGGCAGGTCCATACCTGCCATCATCACCATCGTCTCGACCCGCGACAGCGCGTCGCGTGGGGTGTTGGCGTGCGCCGTGGAGATGGACCCGTCGTGGCCGGTGTTCATCGCCTGCAGCATGTCGAGCGCCGCGGCGTCGCGGATCTCGCCGACGACGATCCGGTCCGGGCGCATGCGCAGTGCGTTGCGCACCAGGTCACGGATGTGGACCGCGCCCTTGCCCTCGATGTTCGGTGGCCGCGACTCCAGCCGCAGCACGTGGTCCTGGTGCAGCCGGAGCTCGGCCGCGTCCTCGATCGTGACGATCCGCTCGTCGGCCGGGATGTACGACGAGAGCACGTTGAGCGTGGTCGTCTTGCCGGCGCCGGTGCCGCCGGAGACGAGGATGTTGAGCCGGCCCTTGACGCAGGCCTCCAGCAGGCTGGCGACCGCGGGGGTGAACGTGCCGAACGAGACCAGGTCGTCGGCGGTGTACGGGTCGGCCGCGAACTTCCGGATGGTCAGCATCGACCCGTCGAGGGCAAGCGGGGGTACGACGGCGTTGACGCGGCTGCCGTCGGGGAGCCGGGCGTCGACCATCGGGCTGGACTCATCCACCCGGCGACCGACCCGGGCGACGATCTTGTCGATGGTGCGGCGCAGGTGCTGCTCGTCGCCGAAGGCGGTGTCGACCCGGGTCAGCCGGCCGCTCTTCTCGATCCAGATGTCGTGCGCGGTGTTGACCATCACCTCGGTGATGTCCGGGTCGCGCAGCAGCGGCTCGATCGGGCCGTACCCGAGGATGTCGTCGGCGATCTCCTGCGCGATCCGGGTGCGGTCGGCCATCGGCAGCGGCCGCTCGTCGAGCGCGATGACGTTCTGCAGGCAGACCCGTACCTGCTGCTCGAGCTCGGACTGCGTCATGTCGGCGTCGTACAGCTTCGGGCCGAGCGCCTCGACCAGCTGCGCGTGCACGCCGCGTTTGATCGGGGCGAACGGGTCGGTGCTCCGGGGCTTGTCGCGCTGGGTGCCGTTGGTGTCGCGGGCGGCGGCCCGGTCCTGGGTCTCGAGGCTGTTGCCGCGCTCGAGGTGGGCGCGGGCCAGCCGGTCGGTGAGGCTCATCGTCAGCGCACCTTCCGGCGCAGCAGCCGGCGCCGCGGCTCGGGCTCGGCGGCGTCGACGACCGGCAGCTCGGTGCGCACGCTCGTCAGCAGGTGCTGGGCCAGCGTGCGGATGCTGTGGGTCACCGGGTGGCGTGGCTCGGCGCGCACGATGGCCTGTCCGCGGTTGATGCTGGCAGGCACGTCGCGACTGCTCGGGATCGCGGCGGTGATCGACATCTGCAGGGTCTTCTCGACCTCCTGCGGGTCGAGGCCCACCTTGGAGTCGGCCCGGTTGAGCACCAGCCGGCGACGTGCGCCGGGGAAGTTGAGCAGGTCGAGCGTCTCGGTGGCGAGTTTGAGGCTCTTCAGCGCCGGGATGTCGAGCGTGCCCATCAGCAGCAGCAGGTCGCTGTGGTCGAAGGCCTGCAGCGCGAAGTCGTCGAAGCCGCCCGACGTGTCGACCACGACGACGTCGAACATCGTCGCCAGCATCTGCAGGATGCGGCCGACCGCATCCGAGGAGACCATCGCGCTGGCGTCCGGCGAGACCGGCGCGGCCAGCACCGAGAGCCGGGGTGAGTGCGGCGTCAGCAGTGACTCCACGGCGTGCGGGTCGAGGCTGTGCTGCATGCTGGTCAGGTCGGCCAGGCTGGTGGTCGGCAGCAGCTGCAGCATGATCGCGACGTCGCCGGAGACCACGTCGAGGTCGACCAGGCAGACCCGGGTGTCCTCGTCGTCGGAGAACGCGACGGCCAGGTTGGTGGCCAGCGTCGACTTGCCGACGCCGCCCTTGTTGGAGAACACCGTGAAGACGTGGCCGCGCTTGGTGGCGGTGCTGCCGCCGTCGGTCTCGGTGAGCGCCTGCCACAGCGCGTACGCCCGGTGCACTCCCTCGCCGAGCCTGGTCAGGTCACGCTCCTCGACGACCTCGCGCATGCCCGACCTGAGTGCCTCGCCGAGGATGGCTGCGTCGACTCGCTTGCGGACCAGGATGACGCTCAGCGTCGGGCGGGCGAGCCGCATGCTCTCGGCGAACGTCGCCGCGGCCGACAGGTCGACGGACGGGCCGAGCACGACGGCGTACTCCTGGGGGTACTCGTCCAGCCGGCGCCGCAGCAGGTCGAGGCTCTCCACCGCGAGGGCGCTGTCACCCAGCACCGACTGGAACATGTCGACCAGGGTGTGGTCGAGCTCGACGATCGTGGTCATCGCGACGCCTCCGGAAGAATGTCGTCGGCCGTGACACCGGGCCCGGCCGTGATCTTGGACTTGTCGTTGCGCAGCGCGAACGTGAGTGAGTGGTTCTTCGAGGCGTAGATGACCTTCTCGGCGTCGTCTTGCGAGACGGCGAGGGTGAGGATCGTCCGCGGGATCTGCTCGACGGTCTGCTCGCCCTCAGGGGTCGTCTTGGTCGTCGACTGCACGGTGGTCTGGCCGACGCCCACGACCTGCACCTTCGGCAGCAGCAGCGCGGTGATCGGACCGGCGGTCTCGTCCTTGCCGGACTCGGCGTTGACGAAGATCGCGACCTCCGAGCCCGGGTTGACGAAGCCCGCGACGCGCGCTGGGTCGTCGAGGTTGACGCTGATCGCGATCTGGTCGTCCGGGATGGTGAGTGACTCCTGGCTGCCCGCTTTGCCGAACTTCTGCGCGATGATCTGCTCGCCCGGGTAGATGTCGCCGAGCGCCACCTGCTCGGCAATGCTGTCGGTCGACGAGAGCGCACCCTCGACCAGGTCGTCACGGGCGACCTCGACGCTGTCGAGCTTGCCGGCCTTCTGGGCGTCGGCAACGGTCTCCCCGGCCGTGATGGTCTCGGTGGCCGCGAGCACCGCAACCCGGTCCTGTCCCTCGACCGCACGGGCGTTGATGCCCTGCACGTACATCAGGATCAGCGCGGCCCCGGCGGCGGCGATGAGGACCGCGGCTATGAGGAGAGCTGTTCGACGTCCCATGACTGTGTTTCCTTGCGTGAGAGGGAGTTGTTCGTTGGTGGAGGGGGTGGCTACTCGACCATCCGGAAGACCGCGGTGACCCCGTTGTATGGGCCGATCGGTCCGGAGTAGCTGGGCGCCGACGCGGGCAGTGAATCCGGGTGGATCGCGACCGCCGACACTGACGTGACGTGGTGCCCGTCGTCGTTGATGCCGTTGATGGTGTTCGCGGTGCTGGAGCCCTTCATCGACGTGGTCGTCTCGTCGGTGATGAACACCCCGCGGTACTCGACGATGGGGTAGAAGCCGTTGGACGGGTTGATCGGAGTGTTGATCATCGGCACCCACATGAAGCGGGGGGAGTCGAAGATCGCCGGCGTGATCGCGTCGGCCGCGGGTGCCGTGGCCCGGCTGACGTCCCCGACATTGATGCCCGGCTTGAGGAAGCACGACAGCACGTCGGCGTTGATCTGCCGCATGAGTACGGTCTGGGTCGCGGACCCGCCGTTGCGGTCGCAGCCGGGAGTCGTCGGCACCTGCAGCCGAGCGCCCGGGTCGGTCACGAGGCCGTCGGTGAGCATGTCGACCTTGTTGCCGTTGAGGATGTTGACGCAGTTCGGGTTGGGTGACGAGGGCGGGATCGGTGACACGAGGTCGAGCACGGCGCCGGGCACGGGCGACGACGTGGGCTGGCAGGCCTTGTCGCCCGTCGGAGGAGGCGGCGTCGACGTCAGCGGCCACGGGTCGAGGTTGTGGTCGATGCCTTCGCTGAGGTTGAGCCGCAGCCGGTCGGCAAGCTGACTAAACCCGTCGCGGGGGCTGTCGAGTAGGCCGAAGTCGCCCTCGACCTTGACCCCGCAGCCCGGGTTCACAGTTGCCGGGCTCTTGACCGTGAGAGTGAGAGCCTGCGACTCCTTCGACCAGCCGCTGGCGTTCTTGACCCGGACGTACCAGACGCTGCCGGCGACCGCGAGCACCTCGTCCGGCACGTCGACGGTGATCGTGGCGTTGCTCCCGTTGATGGTCAGCGTCTTGGCTGGTGCGGCGGGACCGGGCGGCAGCGGCCACGACTTGTCGTCGCGCGAGAAGCGCACCGACAGGTCGGCGACGTTGGTGCCGAACTTCTTGCCTTCGATGGAGATCTCGGTCGCCGGCGGAACCGCGGGGTCTTCCTGGTCCACCTCGAGCGGGTCGACGACCCCGGGGTCCGGGCTGCTGCCGTTGGGACCGTCGGGGTCGGTGGCCGGGAACGTGACGGGCGGCTCGGGTGCCTGCGCGCCGTGCTTGATCTCCTGGCGCCCGAGGCTGCAGTCCTGCGGGAGGAAGAAGGGGGTCGGCCGGCCGGGGGAGCCGAGCTTGACCCGCGAGACTGCGGTGACATCCATGCCGTCCGCACCGATCGCGCCGGCCAGCCCGAAGTTCACCCGGGCGTTGGGGGCGTGCAGGCGGATGTCGGTCGGGCTGAGGAACTCCAGCCAGCCGTCCGCGAGGTCGGGATCTGCGAGGTCCCAGGTGGCCTCGTCCTGGCCCCACACCCAGTTCTTTACCAGGTACTCCTGGGCGGCGAGCCGGGCCTCGTTTTCGGCCGCTGCGCTGTCTGCAGGCAGCTTGGCGGCTGCGGCGAGCGCCGCGAGGTCGACCTGGGTCTGCACGTCGGACTTGCGGGCGTGGGCGTTGCCGAGGTCGACGGCGATCGCCGCCAGACCGAAGATCATCGTGGACGAGATGGCGACGATGACCGCGACTGCGCCACGCTCGGTGACATTCTTGCGGGTTCTCATGAGCAGTCCACCGACATCGCCGGGTCGACGTTCTCGACCCGGGAGAACGCTTCCTCGCTGACCAAGCCGTCGTCGATGAACGGCACGAAGGGGAAGCCGAGGTCGATGCTGTTGAAGGTGACGGTCACCGTGACGACCCCGCCGACCACGGCGGGACTCGCGGCCGTGGTGCCGTCCGCCTGGTGGTAGGTGCGGGTGGCGATGTCGCCGGCGTCGGTCTCGCCCTGCACCCGTGCCTTGACGTACGCCTCGAGGTCGGTGCAGCCGAGGTCGCCGACGGCCGCCCGCCGCGCCCCCTCGCGCGCGGCGGACGAGCCGGACTGCAGCGACCAGAAATAGAGGCCGTACTGGATCAGGCCGAAGAGAATGGTGAAGAGGAGCACGCTCACCAGAGCGAACTCGACCGCAGAGGCGCCGTCGTCGCTGCTGCGACGACGGCACCTCTTTGCGGGGCGATGCGACCGGGGGGAGATCACGTCGCGCCTCCTTCACCTCGGGACCTTTGGGGGGGTGGTGGTCCCGAAGTGAAGTTAGAAGAACGCAAGGGGTGATCGGCCGTAATTCGGACTCAACCACCCGAAAACGCAGTCACCAGCAGCTATTCGGATGAGACATATGGCCCAGTTGGGCTATGGCGCGGGCGCGAACGACGTAGCGCCGTACGCCGGGTTAGGTGTAGACGGCCTCGACCTCGGCGCTGAACTCGCGCATCACGACGGCGCGCTTGAGCTTGAGCGTCGGTGTG
>WHTB01000166.1 GCA_009379735.1 Propionibacteriales bacterium | reverse complement strand
AGTCGTCCCGGCTGGTCCGGGTGTGTGCCTCGACGAGCCCGCGCAGCAGCAGCACCGCTGCGCGGGCTCGGGCGCCATCGGAGCCCTGGATCGCCATCACGGCCACCGCGGTGCCGTCGTCGACGTCGAGCACCGCCCACGGGTCGCCCCGGCGCTGGCTGACCTGCAGGATCTGCGCCCACTCCAGCTGCCGGCGCCGGAACACGTTGACGATCTCGACGCCGTCGTCGGTGGCGCGCACGCGGCAGCGCATCAGGCCGTACACGCCGGTCAGCGCGACCGCGAGCAGGAGCAGCAGGGTCGCCACCTGGAACGGCGTGAAGTCGTCGCGCACCGAGCCCGGCAGCGCGAACCACAAGAAGGCGACCATCCCGAGCAGGACCGCCACCAGGAACGTCAGCATCACGCGGACGCCGAGCGGCCGGTACGTCCACGGGAGTCGGGCGGTCGTACTCATCGCCATCACAGGCGACAGGCGTGGATGTCGGTCACCAAGATGCCGCGGGCACCGAGGTCCCACAGGTCGTCCATGATCTTCTGAGCTTGGTCACGCAGCACCATGGACCGGACCGCGACCCAGCCCTCGCGGTGCAGTGGCGAGACCGTGGGCGACTCGATCCCCGGCGTCAGCAGGCACGCCTCCTCGACCCGCTCGGCCCGAATGTCGTAGTCCATCATCACGTAGCTCCGGGCGACCAGGACGCCCTGGACGCGACGCAGGAAGACGTCGAACCCGGCGGGCTCAGGCGCCTCGGCCCGGGTGATCACCACCGCCTCGGACTCGAGGATCGTGTCGGCCACGATCTCCAACCCTGCTTGACGAAGTGTGGTGCCAGTGCTGACGACGTCGGCGACCACGTCGGCCACGCCGAGACGGATCGCCGACTCCACTGCGCCGTCGAGGCGGATCACCTGGGCGTCGATCCCGCGGTCAGCGAGGAAGGTCTCCATGACGCCGGCGTACGACGTCGCGATCCGCTTGCCCTTGAGGTCGTCGAGCGTGTCGACGGTGCCCGGCGGCGCGGCGAAGCGGAACCGCGACTCGCCGAACCCGAGGCCGAACACCTCGCGAGCGTGTGCCAATGAGTCGAGCAGCAGGTCGCGGCCGGTCAGGCCGACGTCGAGCGTGCCCTCGCCGACGTACACGGCGATGTCGCGCGGCCGGAGGTAGAAGAACTCGACGTCGTTGTCGGGGTCGGTCAGGACCAGCTCGCGGTTGTCCTTGCGCTGCCGGTAGCCGGCCTCACGGAGCAGCTGCGCGGCGGCGTCCGAGAGCGACCCCTTGTTGGGTACGGCGATCTTGAGCATGGCTCCCGGCCTCACAGGTGGGCGTAGACGTCGTCGAGGGTCAGTCCGCAGGCCAGCATCAGGACCTGGGCGTGGTAGAGCAGCTGGCTGATCTCCTCGGCCGTGCGCTCCTTGCCCTCATGCTCGGCGGCCATCCAGGACTCGGCGGCCTCCTCGACCAGCTTCTTGCCGATCGTGTGCGTGCCGGCATCGAGCCATGCCACGGTGCCTGAGCCGGCTGGCCGGGTGCGTGCCTTGTCGGTCAGCTCGGCGAACAGCCCGTCGAACGTCTTCATGGTGCTCAAGCCTAGGCGGTGCTGCCCGTCACCTGGACCGCCGTCTCAGCCGGCATCGCTGGATGTCTTTCTCCCTGCCGCGCGGATCCCGAACGGCACCTGCGGCTTTGGGGAAACTTTTCGACCCTCTGGCGTGCATGAGTTTCCCCGAACACCTGGCCGCGCCCCGTCCGAGCCGCGCCACCATGGTCAGTCGCGGTGGTGGAGCTTACGGATCGCGGTCGTCGTCGCCAGGGCTGCCTGCGCCGCGTCGTACCCCTTGTCCTCCGACGAGCCGTCGATCCCGGAGCGGGCCAGCGCCTGCGCCTCGTCGTCACAGGTGAGCAGCCCAAAACCGATCGGCACGCCGGTGTCCAGCGCGACCCGGTTCAGGCCATCGGTCGCTGCACTGCAGACGTAGTCGAAGTGCGGGGTACCGCCACGGATGACGACGCCCAGCGCGATCACCGCGTCGTACCCCATCTTGGCCAGGTGCAGCGCCATCACCGGCAGCTCGAACGACCCGGGCACCCGGATCAGCGTCGGTGCCTCGACCTTCGCCTCGTCCAGCGCAAGCTGCGCGCCGGCGATCAGTCCGTCCATCACGGTGGTGTGCCAGGACGCGGCGACGATGCCGACGCGCAGGGCGTGGCCGTCGACGGTGCCGATCGTGGGTGAGCCTTCGCCGCTCATGGTGTCGGGTTCCCTTCGTCGAGGTGGGGCAGGTCGTGTCCCATCCGGTCCCGCTTGGTGCGCAGGTAGCGGGTGTTCTCGGGGTTGGTGACGACCGACATCGGGAGCCGCTCGGTCACCCCGATGCCGTAGACCTCCATCCCGACATGCTTGGTCGGGTTGTTGGTGAGCAGCCGGACACTCTTGACCTGCAGATCGGCGAGAATCTGCGCCCCGGTGCCGTAGTCACGGGCGTCGGCCGGCAGCCCAAGCTCGAGGTTGGCGTCGACGGTGTCGTGACCACCGTCTTGCAGGGCGTACGCGCGGAGCTTGTGCAGCAGCCCGATCCCGCGACCCTCGTGCCCCCGCAGGTAGACGACCACCCCGCGACCCTCGGCCGCCACCGCCGCCAACGCGGCGTGCAGCTGCGGCCCGCAGTCGCAGCGCAGCGAGCCGAGGACGTCCCCGGTGAGGCACTCCGAGTGCACCCGGGTGAGGACGTCGGTGCCGTCGCCGAGGTCGCCGTACACCATCGCGATGTGCTCGGAGCCGTCCACGGTGCTGTGGTAGCCGAACGCCGAGAACACCCCGTGCGCGGTCGGCAGCCGGGTCGAGGCCACCCGCTCGATCTGGCTCTCGTGCCGTCGCCGATGCGTGATCAGGTCGGCGATCGCGATCATCGCCAGGCCGTGCTCGTCGGCGAAGTCCCGCAGGTCCTGCCCGCGCTTCATCGTGCCGTCGTCGTTGACCAGCTCCGCGATCACGCCGGCCGGGTTGAGGCCGGCTAGCCGGGCCAGGTCGACCGCCGCCTCGGTGTGGCCGGGACGGACGAGCACGCCGCCCTCGCGTGCTCGCAGCGGGAAGATGTGGCCCGGCTGAACCAGCTCGTACGGCTCGGTGGCCGAGTCGACCAGGACGCGCGCGGTCCGGGCCCGGTCCGCCGCCGAGATCCCGGTCGTCACCCCGTCGCGGGCGTCGACCGAGACGGTGTACGCCGTGCGCAGCCGCTCCCGGTTGTGCGGCGTCATCAGCGGGATCGCCAGCCGGTCCAGCGCCGAGCCTTCCATCGGCACACAGATGACGCCGGAGCTGTAGCGGATCATGAACGTCATCAGCTCGGCCGTCGCCTTGCCGGCGGCGAAGATCAGGTCGCCTTCGTTCTCGCGGTCCTCGTCGTCGACGACGACCACCGCGCGGCCGGCCCGGATGTCGTCGAGCGCCCGGTCGACCGGGTCGAGCCTGACCTCGCTCATGTCAGCACCGCCGCTCGGTCGTCGTCGGCCTGCTGCCGGAGCCGGGCCTGGGTGCGGTGCCACACCCAGAAGCCCCACAGGCAGAACACGCCGTACACCAGGTAGAGCGTGCCCGACGGGTAGTAGCCGGCCCGGAACGCGAGCGGCACCCCGACGACGTCGACCGCTATCCACACCAGCCAGAAGTCCACCCAGCCCCGCGCCATCGCGTACGTCGCCAGGATGCTGCCGGTCAGGATCCACGCGTCGGGCCGCGGCCCCCACGAGTCCAGCGCCCGAAGCAGGGGTACGAAGGCCGTGAACATCACCGCGCCGGCCCCCAGCAGCAGACCGCGCTCGGTCCACGTCGCCCAGCGCGGTGCCACCGCTCCCCCGTCCGCCGCCTCGTGCCGCTGACGTGCGCGCGACCAGCGCCACCAGCCGTACAGGCTGACCGCCAGGAAGAACACCTGCCGGCCGGCCTGCCCCCACAGGTCGTGCACCTGCGGCTTGTCGAGGATGCCGCCGACGAACACCGTGAACAGCACGATGTTGCCGACGATGCCGATCGGCCACGCGGCCACCAGACGACGCATACCGAGTACGGCGCTGGCGAGACCGAAGCCGTTGCCGACGACCTCGCGGACCAGCAGGTGCGAGTCGCCGATGCTGATGGTGCCTTCCAACAACCACTGCAGCGGGGTCATCGGTCGTCACCCGCAGCCTGCAGCCGTTCGACGTACTTCGCGATCACATCGACCTCCAGGTTGACAGGGCTGCCGACCCGCGCCTCGCCGAGCGTGGTCTCGGCGAGCGTGGTCGGGATGAGGCTCACTGTGAAGGCACCGTCGCCGCCCTCGACGCCGTCGTCGACCGACACCACGGTCAGCGAGACGCCGTCGACGGTGATCGAGCCCTTCACCGCGACGTAGCGGGCGAGGGCACGCGGCAGCCCGATACGTACGACCTCCCAGTGCTCGCCCGGGATGCGTTCGAGGATCGTGCCGGTGCCGTCGACGTGGCCCTGGACGATGTGCCCGCCGAGCCGACCGTCGGCCGCCATCGCGCGCTCCAGGTTGACCGGTGACCCGGGCGCGAGACGGCCGATCGAGGTCTTGTCGAGCGTCTCGGCCATCACGTCGGCGGAGAACGTCTGTGCGTCGTGGTGGGTGACGGTGAGGCAGCAGCCGTTGACGGCGATGCTGTCGCCGGGGCGCGCGTCGGCGACCACCCGCGGGCCCCGCACGGTGAGGCGCACGCTGTCGCTGTCGGGTCCGCCGACCGGCTCGATCGCCGTCACGACGCCCAGCTCCTCGACGATCCCGGTGAACATCAGTGATCCTCCCGATCGGGTACGGCGGTGATGCGCAGGTCGGTGCCGACCTGGGCGACGTCGGTGACTCGCAGGCGTAACGCCTCGGCCACCGTCGAGATGCCCGCGTCGTCGACCGCGTGCCGACCGGCGCCGAGCAGCACCGGCGCGAGGTAGGCGACGACCCGGTCCACCAGCCCGGCAGCCAGGAACGCGCCGGCCAGCGTCGGCCCGCCTTCCAGCCAGGCGTGCTGACGGTCCTCCTGCCACAGCTGTCGCAGCGCGGCGGGCAGGTCATGGGTGCGCAGCTGGACGGTCTCGGCCGCGTCGTCGAGTACGCGGGCGGTCGCCGGGAGGTCGGCCTTGCCGATCACCACCCGCCGCGGCTGCCGCTCCCGCGGCAACGCGACGCCGCCCGGCCGGACGGTGAGCTGGGGGTCGTCGGCGAGCACGGTGCCGGTGCCGACGACGATCGCGTCGCACTCCGCACGCAGCCGGTGCACGTCCTGCCGCGCCGCCAGCGAGGTGATCCACTGGCTGCTGCCATCCGCGGCGGCGGACCGGCCGTCCAGCGACGCGGCGAACTTCCAGGTGACGAACGGGCGCTGGTGACGCATCGCGAACGTCCAGGTCTCGTTGAGCCGCTCGGCCTCGTCGGACAGCAGACCGCCTTCGACGGCGACACCGGCGTCGGCCAGCCGGTCGGCTCCGCCCGCGGCGGCCGGGTTGGGGTCGGCCTGGGCGAACACGACGCGGCGTACGCCGGCCGCGACCAGCGCCTCCGAGCAAGGGTCGGTGCGTCCCGTGTGGTTGCACGGTTCGAGGGAGACGACGACGGTGAGACCGTCGGTCGCTCCGGCCACCCCGGAGAGGGCATCGACCTCGGCGTGCGGCGTACCTGCACCACGGTGCAGTCCCTCGGCGACCGTGCGACCGGCCGGGTCGAGTAGCACACAGCCGACTCGCGGGTTCGGTCCGAGCGGGACACCAGGGGACGCGGCCAGCGCGATCGCCCGGCGCATCGCCGCGATCTCCGCCTCGGAAGCCATCGGGCCCCCTCCGTTCGCGTCAGTCGCGAACTCCGGGGCATGGCATCGACGCCGACGGCGACGCCACCGGCAGCATCGCCGACACGTCACCGTGCGCGCATCCTCCCATCCGGACTTTCACCGTCGGTCCTGGAGTTCCACCAGGTCAACCGGCCCGATGCCGAGGCATCGAGACGGGTCGCGGACTGTCACCGCCGGCTCGGAGTTTCACCGACCCCGGAGCGCGCGAGTGTTTCACTCGTCACCTCGATTGTGGCAGGCGCCGCCAACCCCGGGAATACCCGGTGAGTGTGACGTCTTCGACAGACACGCCGGCGTGTCGCGTCGACAACGTCACGGTCAGCGGGAGAGCCCAGCGGGAGGGGTCAGCGGGTGGGGTCAGCGGGTGGGCGGCTGATGCGGCGGATCAGCCCTTCCTGGGCGACCGACGCAACCAGCCGGCCGTCGGCGCTGAACAGCCGGCCGAGGGCGAGCCCGCGGGCACCGGCGGCCGACGGCGACCCCTGGTCGTACAGCAGCCACTCGTCGGCCCGGAAGGGGCGGTGGAACCACATGGCGTGGTCGAGCGAGGCGGTCTGCACCGAGCGTGAGGAGACCAGCACGCCGTGCGGCACCAGCGCCGTGCCGAGCAGGGTCAGGTCGCTGGCGTAGGTCAGTACGCAGGTGTTGAGCACCCGGTCGTCGGACAGCTCACCCGACGCCCGCAACCACAGCCGGGTCTGGGCCGGACGCTCGCCGGCGTCGATGCTGCCGCCCGGCCGCGAGTCGCCGATGTAGCGCAGGTCGAGCGCCGCCCACTCGGCCTCCCACGCCTCCGCCGAGCGGCCGGTCACCTTGCTGTACAGCTCGGACATCGTCGGGCAGTCGTCGGGCGCGGGTACGTCCGGCATCGTGTCCTGGTGGTCGTACCCGTCCTCGTCGAGGTGGAACGACGCGGTCAGGTAGAAGATCGACCGACCGTGCTGGCGGGCCACCACCCGCCGGGTGCTGAAGGATCCGCCGTCGCGGATGCGCTCCACGTCGTACACGATCGGGACGCTGGTGTCGCCGCCGCGCAGGAAGTACGCATGCAGCGAGTGCACGAAGCGGTCGCCGGCGACGGAGTGGCACGCGGCACGCAGCGCCTGCGCCGCCACCTGGCCGCCGAACACCCGCTGCAGCCCGGTCTTGGGTTGCTGCCCGCGGAACAGGTCGACCTCGATCTGCTCGAGCGCGAGCAGGTCGACGAGCTCGCTGACCGACTGGGGCACCGGCTCAGTCCCGCTCGTCGTTGGGGTCGATGCCGGCCAGGAACCGCTCGAACTCCGCGCCCAGCTCCTCGGCGGACGGCAACGGCCCGTCGTCGGCCAGCAACGACGACTCGGCGGCCCGGGCGAACGCGTCGTACTGCTCCTCCAACGCGGTCACGGCACTGGAGATCTCCTCCGAGGCGTTGACCTGCTCGGCGATCTCGGCGTTGCGGGCGACCGCGAGGGTCGCCAGGTCGGGCAGCTCGAGCCGCAGCCCGGTGGCCCGCTGGACCTGCTCCACCAGAGCGACCGACGCGTCGGGATAGTCCAGCTGGGCAAGGTAGTGCGGCACATGGGCGACGAACCCCATCGCCGCATGCCCGCGCTCGCCGAGCCGCAACTCGAGCAGCGCCTGGGCACTCGCCGGGACCCGGATCTGGCCCTTCCACACGTTGGGCTCGGGCACCAGGTCGGGCTGCGAGGCGTGGGTTGTGACCAACAGCGGCCGGGTGTGGGGCACCGCCATGGGTACGCCGCCGAGGCCGAGGGTGAGGCGTACGTCGAACCGCTCCACGATGTCTCCCACGGCACGGGTGAACCGCTCCCACTGGTAGTCCGGCTCCGGGCCGGTCAGCACCAGGAACGGGGTGCCGCCGGCGTCGTTGACCACCCGGACCACCAGCCGGGGTGCCGTGTAGTCGGTGTAGTGGTCCTCGTCGAAGGTGAGTGCCGGCCGGCGCCCTCGGTAGTCGTACAGCTGGTCGAGGTCGAAGCTGGCGACCACCCGGGAGGGCGCCAGGTCGGCGAGCTGAGCCCCGAGGATCCGGCCCGCTCCCCCGGCGTCGAGGAACCCGTCAAGGGCATGCACGAGGACCGGCCCGTCGGCTGCGTCGCCCGAGCCCCCGGCCAGCTCGGGAACCTCGTCGACGACGTGCACCAGGTCGGCCATGCCGCCCTCCCTCAGTCCTCGACGACGTGCTCGGCGAACTTCGCCCGCTGGATCCGCCAGCGCGCGAGGTCGAACCGGCCGTCGAGGCCGAGGCAGTCGACGGCCTCGTACGCTTCCAGCATGGCGTGGTGGCTGTTGTCGTGGGCGAACAGACCCAGCCGGCCGAACGTCACGATCTGGGGTATGCCGGTCACCCAGGCCTCGATGCCGGCCAGTCGACGCTCGTAGCCGATCTCGTAGACGGGGTAGACGAACGGCAGCCGGCGGACGACGACCTCCGCCCGGGCCAGCGGCGGAAGGTCGGCGCGGTCGACCGCTTCCTCGACCACCATCGCCAGGCTCTCGTCATCGGCGGTCCAGATGTCGTCGTCGACGGCGCACGGGATCTCGGCGCAGATGACCGACACGTCGGTCGGGTCGTCGGCGGACTCGCGATAGTTGGCCGGCTCCGAGATCCGGGTCACCGGGGTGTCGCCCGCCGGTAGGTAGTGCGCGTCGTACGGCGTCCAACGCCCACCCTTGTGCACGACGTAGACCAGCACCATCGCGCGGAACCGCAGCCGGGTCGCCGCCTCCATCGCGGCCAGCGACGGGCCGGGCGAGGTGATCCGGGCCAGCAGCGGCATCGGCAACGTCGACAGCGCGATGCCGGCCTGCGTGACACCGCCGTCGACGCTCTGCACCCGCACGTCGTCGTAGCTCGGGTTCAGCTGGTCCACCTCGGCGCCGAGGTGGATCTCGGCGCCGGCCTCGACCGCTCCGTCGGCTAGCCGGTCGCAGATCTGGCCGAATCCTCGCCGCGGGTAGTGGAACACCCGGCCCTGCCCGGACGAGCCGGACGTGCCGCCGCCACGCAGCATCCGGCCGGCGACCTTCCAGACGCTGTTGCCGGTCACCCGCTTGCGGGCCTGCTGGCCGGAGATCTCGTCGCCCGGCAGGCCCCACAGCTTCTGGGCGTACGGGCCGTACAGCGCGTTGTAGACGGTCGGGCCGATCCCCGCCCGCAGCTGCTCGGCGTACGTGTCGTGCCGTGCGCGTCGCATCGGCCCGGTCATCGCGTCGCGGGCGATGCCCGCCGTCATCGCGGCCGGGAGCCGCCGGGTGAGCTCACCGGCCTTGAGCGGGAACGACACCCAGGTGCCGCCGATCCGCAGCCGACCACTGCGCTGCCGGGTCTGCAGATCCTCGCCGAGCAGCGTCTGCAGGTCCTGCATGACGCGCGGCGGTGTCGCGGGATGCAGCCGGTGGCTGCCCAGGTCGACCCGCACGCCGGCGACCTCGAACGACGACGACATGCCGCCCACGTGGTCGGCCCGGTCGAGCACCCGCACGCTGAAGCCCCGTCGCGCCGCACGCCACGCCGCGGCGAGACCGGCGGGGCCGGCGCCGAGCACCACGACATCGACAGAGGAGGACATGTGCCACGAAGCCTAGAGGGTGT
>WHTB01000453.1 GCA_009379735.1 Propionibacteriales bacterium | reverse complement strand
CCTGCTTGCGCTCGGCCATCGACCGGAAGGTGACGTAGTGCGGCAGCTTCAGGTGTTCCAGGAAGCCGGTCGAGTCCAGCCCGTCCGTTGTCAGCAGCAACAACTGCTCCAGCGGGCCGTTGCGGCCGACCCGGCGGTTGGCGATGTCCAGGTTGGCCATGGCGATCGCCTTGCGTTCGTTGTGCCCGAAACAGCAGCCGTAGCCGACGTCGAACCGGGAGCGGTCCTCGTCCGGCTCGTCGAGGTCCTCGATCGCCTCCGCCTCGGTGGTGCGGAACTCGCCGATGGTGACCGGGTTTCCGGTGTGCGGGTGGCGCACCCGCAGCGGCAGCCTGCCGTGGCGGACCTCGCCGAGGGTGACCTCGTGGATGTCGCCGTCAGGGCCGAGGATGGAGCGGTACCACAGCCCGATCAGCGAGCCGGTCTCCGCGCGGGCCATCGCCGCGAGCACCGCCGATCGGGGCGCGGGCGGGCGGGCGGGTTGGCGGGTGATGTCGTGCGGCTCGGCGTCGCCGTTCTCGCCCCGGTGGTCGACCACCAGGTCCAGTTTGCGCAGCAGATCGAGGAACCGGCGCGGCCTGCGCTGCTCCTCGGTCGGCGGCGCGACGGCGTCGACGTCCACCTCCGGGGCGGGTCCCGCTGGCTCGTCGGCGTCGTCGAGCAGCCTGCCGGTGTAGTCGGTGGTGCGGCCGAGCAGTTGCGGGCCGTCCGGCTCCCGGAAGGCGGGCACGATGCGGCGCAGCACCACCATCTCGTCCGGATCCACCGGCTCGCTCACCGCCAGCCGCGGCAACGTCGAGCGATGGGTGCGCACCAGGTGGGTTGCCTCGATGGTGTCCCCTTCGGCTTGGCGCAGCGCTGCGGCGGCAGTGGGCTCGTGGAACAGCCCGGCCTCACCCATCACGCGGTCCACCGCGAGCCGGAACCGGGATGCCACCTGCTCAGTCGACACCCACGGCCCCGGCGCGTGGTCGCGTTTGCTCCGTACCAGGTTCTCGGCGGCGAGGATGGCGTTCAGCCCGCCGCGCGCTCCCGCGTATCCCATCTAGTCCTCCCTGCTCTCGATGGCGCTGGTGCGGGGCAGGCCGAGCAGCCTGCCATCGGGGTCGATCAGCAACAGGTCGACGCCAGCCGGGAAGCCTGCGACCGCCTCAGCACGGGCCGCGATGACGCCGTCCGGCAGTCCGGCGGGCGCGATCGTGCGCGTCCCGTCGACGCCGGGTCCGGTCAGCCGCAGCGCGGAGCCGGAGTCCACAGCGGATACCGGCACGGCGGCCAGCGCGCTCTCCTCTGGCGCGAGCGCGGCGCCTCGCCGCATGCTTCTGATCTCGGCGGCGGTCACCGGCCGGGTGGCCGCGACAAGACGGGCGTCGTCCACTGTGGCCGATGGTGCGTTGGTCGCGACCCTGACGGCATCGGCCCAGCCGTCATCGCCGAGCACGCAGACCCCGGTGCCGAGATCTGCCAGCGCGGCGACCGGCAGCAGCACCGGCGGCAGCTCGGCGTGCGGCAGCTCGACCACCCTGCCCGGCCGGGCAAGGGCGTCCATCACGGCGCGGAACGTGCGTTGCGCGGTGACCGGGCCCAGGATCGCCGCGGCGATCCGGTCGCTGGTCGCGGGGGTCACGTCAGCTCCTCGAACTCGACGACGGTCGGTGCCAGCTCCGCCCACTCGGCGTGCGCCGCCGTCTGCTGCCGCTGGGCGACCGTGGCGCACAGCTCCTCGACGTCGCGCCCGTGCGGGCGGCCCGCCTCCGCCTCGGCGTCAAGCACAGCGGCGGCGAGGGTGGCGGCGCGGTCGTCGCCGAGCCGCATCGCCCATCCCCTGCTGCCCGCGAGCGCGACCTCGGCGCGGCAGGCCAGCACGTCGCCGAGCAGGAACCAGTCGGCGGCCACCGGCTCGCGCACCTG
>WHTB01000313.1 GCA_009379735.1 Propionibacteriales bacterium | reverse complement strand
TTGAGCTTGGACCGGTCGATCTCGCCGAGCGGCCCGTCGAGGCCGAGGCGCTGCTGGCAGAAGATCGGGTCCTCCCACGCCTTCAGCGTCGCCAGCACCTGCGACGCGAACGCCTCGTGGATCTCGTAGAAGTCGAAGTCCTGCAGCTTCGTCCTGGCCCGGTCGAGCATCCGCGGCATCGCGTACGCCGGCGCCATCAGCAGACCCTCGCCTCCGTGCACGTAGTCGACTGCAGCGGTCTCGGAGAACGTCAGGTACGCCAGTGGCTCGAGACCGCCCTGCTCGGCCCACTCCTCGCTGGCCAGCAGGACCACCGACGCGCCGTCGGTGAGCGGCGTGGAGTTGCCCGCCGTCATCGTGGCCAGGTCGCCCTTGCCGAACACCGGCTTCAGCTTCGCCAGCTTCTCCAGGCTGCTGTCGGCGCGAAGGTTCTGGTCGCGGTCGAGGCCGAGGCACGGCGTGACGAGGTCGTCGAGGAAGCCTCGGTCGTACGCCGCCGCGAGGTTGTGGTGCGACGCGACCGCGAGCTCGTCCTGCTCCTCCCGGCCGACCTGCCACTCGAGCGCCGTCACCGCGGCGTGCTCGCCCATCGACTTGCCGGTGCGTGGTTCGGCGTTCTGCGGGATCGAGGGTACGAGGTGGCCGGGGCGTACCTTGAGCAGCGCGGCGACCCGGCCCTGCAGCGACTTCGCCCGGTTGGCCTCGAGCAGGATCTTGCGCAGCTTCTCGTTCACCGCGATGGGCGCGTCCGACGTGGTGTCCACGCCGCCGGCGACGCCCACCTCGATGCTGCCGAGCGCGATCTTGTCGGCCACGTTGATGGCCGCCTGAATGCCGGTGTCGCAGGCCTGCTGGATGTCGTTGGCGGGTGTGTCGGGCGACAGCTTGGAGCCGAGTACGGACTCGCGGGCCAGGTTGAAGTCACGGCTGTGCTTGAGCACGGCGCCGGCCACGACCTCGCCCAGCCGCTCCCCCGCCAGGTCGAAACGCTCGACCAGACCGTCGATGGCAGCGGTCAGCATGTCCTGGTTCGACACCTGTGCGTACGCCCCGTTGGAACGCGCGAACGGGATGCGGTTGCCGCCGAGGACGGCGACGCGACGGGTGGTTGCCATGGTGTGCACTCCTGAGCCGGGACGTGGTTGCCAACGTAGCGAGGGCCACAGCCGCGCGGCATGGACGACGCTGTAACGCCAAGTTACAGTTTCAAGCCTGTAGGGAGAAACCGGCGCGTACGGAGAGATGGGACACACCTGCATGAGCGACCGCTACCAGTTCCTGGCCCACACCCCGATCGGCCAGTTCGTGGTCAAGAACCTCGGGCTCCCCAACCCGCCCACGCTGGAGCGGTACGCCGAGGGGCAGCCGGTGGTCGACGGCACCGTGCTGGTGGGTGCCGCGCCGGGCGGCCGGATCGCCGAGGCCGCCGCCGCGACACTGGAGCAGCTCGGGGTCGAGGTGGCGGAGAGCGCCGCCGAAGGTGACCGCTTCAAAGGTCTGGTGTTCGACGCGTCAGGCATCAAGACCAGCGCGGATCTCGTTGCCGTGCAGGAGTTCTTCACTCCCGTCGTACGCAGTCTGCGCGGCTGCGGCCGGGTCGTCGTACTCGCGACGCCGCCTGAGCTGGCCGCCGACGCGGGCGAGCGAGTGGCGCAGCGGGCCCTGGAGGGCTTCACCCGGTCGCTGGGCAAGGAAGTCGGCCGCGGCTCGACCGTCCAGCTGGTCCATGTCGCTCCCGGGGCCGAGACCGCCATCACGTCGACGCTGGCGTTCCTGCTGTCGCCGAAGTCGGCGTACGTGTCGGCGCAGGTCGTCCGTATCGGCGCAACAGGCACCACGCAGGCGGAGCCGTTGACCGACTCGGCGCAACCGCTGAGCGGCAAGGTCGCGCTCGTCACCGGTGCGTCCCGGGGCATCGGCGAGTCGATCGCCCGGACTCTCGCTCGCGACGGCGCAACGGTCGTCGGGGTGGACGTGCCGCCGATGGCGTCGGAGCTGGCCGCCCTGATGACCGAGCTCGGCGGCGAGTCGGTGACCGTCGACATCACCAGCATCGACGCGCCGCAGCGGATCGCCAAGCACGTCGCGGACAAGCACGACGGCGTCGACATCGTCGTACACAATGCCGGGATCACCCGAGACAAGAAGCTCGCGAACATGAAGGCGGACGGCTGGCGTTCGACCATCGCGGTCAACCTGACCGCTCCCGAACGCATCACCGCCGAGCTGCTCGAGCAGAAGCTGGTCCGCGACAACGGCCGGATCATCGGGGTCGCGTCGATCGCCGGCATCGCCGGCAACCTCGGCCAGACCAACTACGGCACGTCGAAGGCGGGCGTGATCGGGCTCGTCGATGCGCTGGCCCCGACCCTGCACAACGGTGTCACCGTGAACGCCGTCGCGCCGGGTTTCATCGAGACCCAGATGACCGCGAAGATCCCGCTGGTGATTCGCGAGGCCGGGCGCCGGATGAACTCGCTGTCGCAGGGCGGCCTGCCGATCGACGTCGCGGAGACGATTGCGTGGTTCGCGAGTCCGGCGTCGACCGCGGTCAACGGCAACGTCGTGCGGGTCTGCGGCCAGAGCCTGCTCGGGGCCTGAGGATGACGACACGCGAGCTGCCGGGCTCCCCGGCGATGCTGCCGCTCTATGCGAAGGCACTCGGGCCGGCGCTTCCGGTGGTGGGTGGCCTGCCGGGGGTACGACGGAGGGGCGACGCGCTGCCTGACCTGGAGCTGGTGCGCCGCGGCGTGGCGGCTGATCCGGATCGCCTCGCGGCGTACTCCACCGTCTGTGGCTTCGGAGTCCCGCGAGTGCTGCCCGCGACGTACCCGCATATCTTGGCGTTTTCCCTGCACCTTGCGCTGATGACCGACGGGACGTTTCCCTTTGCCCCGATGGGAATGGTGCACGTCGAGAACCAGATCACGCAGCACCGGCCGATCGGTCTGGACGAGGCGCTGGACCTGCGGGTGTGGGCGGCCGACCTGCGACCGCACGCGAAGGGTCGGCAGTTCGACCTGGTCAGCGAGGCGAGCGTCGACGGCGAGGTCGTGTGGCGCGACGTGAGCACGATGCTGCGGCGTGGACGTGGCGGATCCGACTCCGCGCCGGCCTCCTCCCTCGCCGACGTGGCGGCGCCCGCCGGCGCCACCCGCTGGCGGGTCGCCGGAGACCTCGGCCGGCGCTATGCCGGGGTGTCCGGTGACCGCAACCCGATCCACCTGTACGGCATCACGGCCAAGGCGCTCGGCTTCCCGCGACAGATCGCGCACGGCATGTGGAGCAAGGCGCGCTGCCTGGCGGAGCTCGCGCCGCGGCTGCCCGACGCGTACTCGGTGGCGGTCGCGTTCAAGAAGCCGGTGCTGCTGCCGGGGACGGTGGCCTTCGGCGCCGCGGCCTCCGGTGACGGGTGGGTGTTCGGGCTCAGCGACGCCGACCGCGACGTGCCGCACCTGGTGGGTACGGTCCAGCCAGCCTGACCTCCTTGCACGCAGCGCCGCAACCCGCCGTGGTCTGAACTACCCATCAGGGCCGGCGGAGGATTGCATGATTGTCCCGACGCGCCGGGACGGGTGCTCGTCCTACCTTCTGGGCATGGATAGCTCGATGCCACTGCTGGCGGGGACCGTGTCGACGGTCGTTTTCGCGTGCAGCGCGCTGCCGATGCTGCGGAAGGCCGCGGTCACGAAGGACCTCGCGTCGTACAGCCTCGGAAACATCCTGCTGGCCAACGTCGGCAACGTCGTCCACTCGCTGTACGTGTTCCACCTGCCTCCCGGCCCGATCTGGGCGCTGCACAGCTTCTACCTGGCCTCGTCGGCGCTGATGCTGTTCTGGTACGTCCGGTTCGCTGTGACCGGCTTACCCAAGCCTGCCGACGCGCCAGTCGTCGCAAGCAGTCAGGATGCTGTAGGTCCGGCCTAGCCTCCGGTGTGCGGGCCGGGGTCCCCTCCACCACACTCAGATCAGTGGCAGGACCACTGATCGTCACCGCGTAAGAGCGTCGTCACAACCTGTGGACAACTCTCCACCGGCGCACGACGCGGGCACGAAGTGAACGAAACTGCTGTCCCGCCGGCCTTGGGTTCAAGTGGTCATCGGGGCGGACTACCATGCCCTGCCATGGACGTGCTCATGGACGGCGTCGTGTTCGGCGAGTCACCACGGTGGCGGGACGGGCAGCTGTGGTTCTCCGACTGGGGCGCGGGCCGCGTCTTCTCGGTTGCGGCCGACGGCACCCCGACGGTCGAGGCAGAGGTCGCCTCGTTCCCGATGTGCATCGACTTCCTGCCTGACGGGCGGCTGCTGGTCGTATCGTCGGCCGACCGTCTCGTGCTGCGACGTGAGCCCGACGGCTCTCTCGTGCCACACGCCGACCTTGCCCCGGTGTCAACGAAGCCCTGGAACGACATCGTGGTGGACGGACGCGGTAACGCCTATGTCAACTGCATTGGCTTCGACTTCCCTGAAGGCGAGTTCGCGCCAGGGATCGTCGTACTCGTCTCACCGGACGGCAACGTCACGCAGGTAGCCGACGGGCTCGCCTTCCCGAACGGGATGGCCGTCACGGCGGACGAGTCCACGCTGATCGTGGCCGAGTCGTACGCCGAGCAGCTGGCGGCTTTCGACATCGCTGCCGACGGAACGCTCAGCAACCGCCGGGTGTGGGCCACAACCCCGGGCGACCATCCGGACGGGATCTGCCTCGATGCGGCCAACGCCGTCTGGTACGCCGATGTCGGCAACCAGCACTGCGTGCGGGTCCGCGAGGGTGGCGACGTGCTCGCGACGGTTGACTTCGACCGCGGCGCGTTCGCGTGCGCTCTCAGTCGG
>WHTB01000309.1 GCA_009379735.1 Propionibacteriales bacterium | reverse complement strand
TCTCCCGCTGCCACGGATGCCCCAGGTGCGCGATGATCTGGGTGAGCTCCGGGTGCCGCCGGGCGACCTCGTCGACGACCAGCGGCTGGCTGACCGACAGGTCGCCGACCGGGCTCGGTGTCGCGCCCATGTGCCACAAGATGATCAGTCCGGCGTCGTCGGCGGCTCGATAGAACGGGTCGTACGCCTCGTCCCTGGGGTCGAACAGGGCCAGTACCGGGTACAGCTTGATGCCGCGAAGCCCACGTGCGACACCGTCGGCGAGCTGGTCGAGTACGTCGTCGTCGGACGGGTCGAGCGCCATGAACCCGATCGTGTTGGTCTGGGTCTCGGCGCAGAACCGCTCGATGTACTCGTTCGGCGTGGCGACGCCTGCTGCGGTGGCCCTGAGCCCGAAGACGAGGGCGAGGTCGACCCCGTTCATCGCCTCGTCGTACTTCTCGACCGTCACCTCCTCGGCGTCGGTCCCGTACACCGGTCTCCAGTGGTCGTCCCACTCCGTACCCCAGTGCGCGCTGAGCATGCTGTGCGTATGGACGTCGATCACGACTGCGCTCCTTCCCTCGGTCTGCGGAGGGCGGTGCCGGGCCTGGCGCCGGTGTGCTCGCCAGCCTGCACGACAACCTCTCCCGCGACCATCACCAGGTCGACCCCGCTGGGATAGGCGTGCGGCCGTTCGTAGGTCGCCAGGTCGTCCAGGCGGGCGAGATCGAGAACGGTGATGTCGGCCGGCAGCCCGACGGCCAACCTGCCCCGGTCAGCCATCCCGACCCGGTCCGCCGGCGCGGAGGTGCAGCGCCTGATCGCGTCGGCGAGGTCGTCACCGGCGTACCGGGACAGGAACCGCGGGAAGCAGCCGTACGACCTCGGGTGTGGCAGGCCGGTGCCGGTCACCCCGTCCGGATCCAGCGCCAGGCCGTCCGAGGCCACCACCGCGGCCGGGTGCCGCAGGACCGTGCGGAGGTCGTCCTCACTGCGGCCGTACGCGACCATCAGCGCGGCTCCGCCGTAGTCGCGGAGCAGGTCGAGCGCGACGTCGTCGCCGGTCGACCCGAGCGACTCCGCGACCGACGCGATCGTCCGGCCGACCATCGTGGGTGCGGACTCGGGCAGCCAGTTCAGCACGATCTCGTCCCACCCGAGCGGGCGGTCCACCCAGGCCGACCTGATCCGGTCGCGCACCGCGGGTTGCCGAAGTCGCCGCTGCACCTCCTCGATGCCGCCGTCCTGCGCCCACTCGGGCAGCAGCTGGCTGAGCGGGGCGCTGCCGGCGGTGTAGGGGTACATGTCGACCCCGACGTCCAGCCCGTCCGCGCGCGCCCGGTCGACCAGGTCGAGCGCCTCGACCACCGCTCCCCAGTTGCGTCGCCCGACGGAGACCAGGTGAGAGATCTGGGTACGGCAGCCGGTCGTGGCCGCCACCCGCAGCGCCTGCTCGACGGAGGGGATCAGGCGGTCGCCGTAGTCACGGAGGTGCCAGGCGAAGAGCGCTCCTCGGCGGGCCACCACCGAGGCCAGGGCCAGCAGCTCGCGCTCGTCCGCGAAGCACAGGGGCGCGTACGCCAAACCGGTCGAGAGCCCGACTCCGCCGTCGCCGAGCGCCTCGTCGAGGAGTCCGCACATCACGTCCAGCTCGGCCGCACCGGCAGGCTGGTCGCCGAGCCCGACGACTCCGCCGTGCAGCGGGAGGTGAGCGACGAACGCCGCCACGTTGACGCTGGGGCGGGCGGTCGCGACCGCCGCGAGGTAGTCCGCGAGGCGATGCCACGAGACCTGCACGCCGGGATCGAGGTCCAGGTAGCCGACGGCGGCGCGGATCGGGTCCACCGGGCTCCCCGGCGGCAACGGAGCGAGCCCCAGACCACAGTTGCCGACCACCTCGGTCGTCACGCCCTGGGCGACCTTGCTGCGGGCGCTTGGTGCGGACAACAGGGTGAGGTCGGAGTGGGTGTGGATGTCGACGAACCCCGGCGAGACGACCCGGTCCCGGACGTCGAGCTCGACCAGCGCCGACTCCGTGCTGCCGGGCTCCTGCAGGACGACCCGGCCGCGGTCGACGCCCACGTCCGCCACGCGCGGTCGGGCCCCGGTGCCGTCGACGACCAGGCCGCCACGAAGCAGGAGATCGATCACGTGCATCCGATCGTGCGAGAATGGCTGTCCCACGACCTATCCTGAACACGGCCGCGCGACTCGATGACACTCAACACAAAATTCGGTTTCATGTCAACGCCGCGCAGTCGGGGCTGGACGGGCCGTACGATGACCCCTAGGCTCAATTGCGAAATCTGATTTCGCAAACACATAGACGTCCTTGGAGCAGCTGTCTTGACCGGCAACAGCCCTCTCGGCATCGGGATCGTCGGCGCCGGGTTTGTCGCCGAGTCCCACGCCGCGGCGATCGCCACGGATCCGCGGCTGGGCTTGAGCGCCGTGTTCGACCTGGATACGCCGGCGGCGGCAGCGATGGCGGCCCGGTTCGGCGCGGCCAGGGCCACCGACCTGACGGAGCTGCTCAGCCGGGCAGACGTCGAGGCGGTCATCGTGTGCACACCCAACGACACGCACGTCGCGCTGGCCGAGCAGGTGGCTCAGGCCGGGCGTCATCTCTTGATGGAAAAGCCCCTCGCGCTGAGCTCGTCGGAGGCGCGCCGGCTGACCAAGCTGTACGCCGACAAGGGCCTGACCCTGCTGGTCGGTCACACGCATCGCCACAGCGCGTACGCCATCGCGGTCAAGGAGGCGATCGAGTCCGGCCGGATCGGCACGGTGCGGACGATGCGGCTGGCGATCACCGGTGGGTGGATTTGGGGCGGCTGGGGTGCCTGGGTGCTCGACCCGGCCCGCAGCGGCGGCCATGCCTTCCACAACGGGGTGCATCTGTACGACCTGGCCCGCTGGTGGCTGGACTCGCCGGTCCAGTCGGCCTGGACGTGTGCTCAGCACCTGACGGCAGCAGCTCTGCGGATCGACGACTACCTCTGCTCGACGCTCCAGACGGAGTCCGGTGCGGCGGCGGTCTGTGAGATCAGCCGGGGTGAGCGGCCGCGCGCGGCGAGCGTCTTCGAGATCGTCGTCCAGGGCACCCGCGGCACCCTGCTTCGTACGTGGAGCTCGGACGGCATCGTCCGGCTGAGCGACGACGGCAGCGGTCCCCTCACCGCGGTCGGCGACTCGCCGTTCGGTCGTCAGCTGGTCGTGTTCGAGCAGGCGATCCGCGCGTCCGGACCGGTCGCACCTCCGCCCGAGCACGCGGTGGAGGCGATTGCGGTGGCCGAGGCGGTCGAGGCCTCGGCGCGCACCGGTGACCTGGTCCGGGTGGACGGATGACGACGGCCGGGTCGGGCCACGCGGTGCCGGTCCTCGTCGCCGGGTGCTGGGGGGCCGGCACGCAGCACCATCAACGCGACATGTACCTGCCCGCGCTCACCCGGAGCCCTGACGCCGACGTCGTCGGGATCTGGGACGACGGCCAGCTGTCCGGTTCGCAGGTCGGGCGGGCGAAGGCGCTGGGTCGCGACTTCGGAGTTCCGGTGGTCGAGGACCTGTCCGAGGCCCTCGACTCCTGCCGTGCCGTGGTCGGCTGTCCGGCACCCGACGTCGTCGGCACGCTGCTCGCGTCCGCCGCCGAGCGCGACCTCCCGGTGTTGCTCGACAAGCCGACGCTGTTCGGCACCAAGGCGCTCGGCGCCCTGGTACGTGAGGTCCCGTCGGCCACCGTGGTCGCGGGTCACCACTGGAGGTTCCACGGGGCGGTCGCCAGCGCACGCCTCGCCGTCCGGTCGGGTCAGCTCGGACTGCTCCACGCGGTGCATGCCGAGCTGATCGTGGGGGGTCCCGACGGCGCGAACCCGCTCGGGGAGCTCCGCAACCTCTGCGTGCACCCGCTCGACGTCGTCGAGTCGCTGCTCGGTCCGCTGCACGGCCGGACGCACGCCGTCCATGCGGCGCCGTCGGACGGTGCGGGCGAGAGCTGGACCATCTCGATGCACCTGGACCCGGACGTCGTCGTCTCGGCGCTGGTCGGCCGGGTACGCCCTGACGTGTCCTCGGCGGTGCACCGCTACCGCCTGCTCGGCAGTCACGGGCAGCTGCTCCTCGACCTGGCCGGGCCGGCGATGAGTGTGGTCGGTCGCCAGGTCAGTGACCTGCCGTTCGGACCGAGCTCGGTCGACGCGATGCTGGCGCAGTTCCTCGGCGCGGGCCAGGGCGGAAGGCTCGAACCCACGCTGTCCACGGCCGTGGGCCTCTCACAGGTCCTCGACGCGGTCGAGACCGCGGCGACGTCCCGCACCATCGAGACATTCGGAGGAAGCTGATGAGGCTGTGCACGTTTCGACGGCCCGACGGTTCGGTCGGGCACGGCCGGGTCGACGACGATCCCACGCTGATCGAGGTCCTGGGCGAGGGTGACCTCCAGGCCGTTGTCACGAACGACGGCGCGGTGTCCGCCACCGGCAGCACGGTGCCGGTGGACGGAGTGCAGATCCTTGCGCCGCTCCTGCAGCCGGGGAAGATCCTCGCCGCGGCGACGAACTACCAGGAGCACATCGTCGAGGGTGGCGGGACGCCGGTCGACAAGGCCCGCACGTCGCCCAAGCTGTTCACCAAGCCGGACACCGCCCTGATCGGGCCGGGCGCCCCCTTCGTACTCCCGGAGATCTCCGACACCGCCGACTGGGAGGTGGAGCTGGCAGTCGTCATCGGCCGAGCGGCCCGCGGGGTGGCAGCGACCGAGGCGCTGGACCATGTCTTCGGTTACGCGACGTCCAATGACATCTCACTGCGCTCTCTGGACCTCGGCTACGAGCGCGACGACGGCCCGAATGTGGGGTTCTTCGACTGGCTGGAAGGCAAGTGGGCGGACGGGTCCGCGCCGATCGGCCCGTGGCTGGTGACGACCGACGACAT
>WHTB01000161.1 GCA_009379735.1 Propionibacteriales bacterium | reverse complement strand
GCGACCAGCAGCCTCGAGCTCGGCATCGACATGGGCGCTGTCGACCTCGTCGTGCAGGTCGAGCCGCCACCGTCGGTCGCGTCGGGCCTGCAGCGGGTCGGGCGGGCCGGCCACCAGGTCGGCGAGGTCTCGCGCGGCGTGCTGTTCCCCAAGCACCGCAGCGACCTGGTGCAGACCGCGGTCACCGTCGAGCGGATGCGGGTCGGCGCCATCGAGGCCCTGCACATCCCGCAGAACCCGCTCGACGTCTTGGCCCAGCAGGTGGTGGCGGCCACCGCGGTCGAGCAGGTCGACGTCGAGGAGCTGTTCGACCTGGTGCGGCGGGCCGCGCCGTTCGCCACCCTGCCGCGGTCGGCGTACGAGGCGACGCTCGACCTGCTGGCCGGCCGCTACCCGTCCGACGAGTTCGCCGAGCTGCGGCCGCGGATCGTGTGGGACCGGGTCGCGGGCACGCTGACCGGCCGGCCCGGCGCCCAGCGGCTGGCCGTCACGTCCGGCGGCACGATCCCCGACCGCGGACTGTTCGGCGTGTTCCTCGTCGGAGAAAAGGCGTCCCGGGTCGGCGAGCTCGACGAGGAGATGGTCTACGAGTCGCGGGTCGGCGACGTGTTCGCGCTGGGCGCCACGTCGTGGCGGATCGAGGACATCACCCACGACCGGGTGATAGTGAGCCCGGCCCCGGGCGTACCCGGGCGGCTGCCGTTCTGGAAGGGCGACGCGCTCGGCCGCCCCGCGGAGCTGGGCGCTGCCGTCGGGGCGTTCGTCCGCGAGATGAGCCGTCTCGACAGCGCCGCGGCCGTGACCCGGGCGCGGTCGGCCGGCCTCGACGAGTGGGCGGCCGGCAACCTGGTGGCCTTCCTCGACGAGCAGCGCGAGGCCACCGGGCACCTCCCGACCGACAAGACGTTGCTGGTCGAGCGGTTCCGCGACGAGCTGGGCGACTGGCGGCTGGTCCTGCACTCGCCGTACGGCGCCCAGCTGCACGCGCCGTGGGCATTGGCCGTGCAAGCCCGGCTCCGGGAGCGGCACGGTGTCGACGCCCAGGTCGCGTCGGCCGACGACGGCATCGTGCTGCGGGTGCCCGAGACCGATGCCGAGCCCCCCGGCGCAGACGTGTTCGTGTTCGAGGCCGACGAGATCGACGACCTGGTGACGACCGAGGTGGGGTCGTCGGCGCTGTTCGCGTCCCGGTTCCGGGAGTGCGCGGCGCGGGCGCTGCTGCTGCCGCGCCGTGACCCGGGACGGCGCAGCCCGCTCTGGCAGCAGCGGCAGCGGTCGGCCCAGCTGCTTGAGGTAGCCGGCAAGTATGGCTCGTTCCCGATCGTGCTGGAGGCGGTCCGCGAGTGCCTGCAGGACGTCTACGACGTACCCGCGCTCACCAGGCTGATGGCGGACGTCGCGGCGCGGCGGGTGCGGGTCGTCGAGGTGGAGACGCCGCAGCCGTCCCCGTTCGCCCGCTCGCTGCTGTTCGGCTACGTCGCGGCGTTCATGTACGAGGGCGACACCCCGCTGGCCGAGAAGCGCGCGGCGGCGCTCTCGTTGGACCAGTCCCTGCTGGCCGAGCTGCTCGGCCGAGCCGAGTTGCGTGAGCTGCTCGACCCGGACGCGATCGACCGCACCGAAGCCGAGCTCCAGCACGTGCTCGCACCGGGCGCCGACGACCGTCGGATGCGCGGCGTCGAGGGAGTCGCCGACCTGCTCCGGCTGCTCGGGCCGCTGACCACCGCGGAGCTGACCGCGCGCGTCGTCGATGACGGTGACGCCGCGGCCTGGGTCGGCGAGCTGGCCGCAGCCCGGCGCGCCGTCGAGGTGCGCATCGCCGGTTCGGCGCACTGGGCCGCGGTGGAAGACGTCGCCCGGCTGCGCGACGCGCTCGGCACCCCGGTGCCGCCGGGCACCCCCGACGCGTTCGCCGAGCCGGTGGCCGACCCGCTCGGCGATCTGGTGGCACGGTTCGCCCGCACCCACGGGCCGTTCCACGTCGCCGACGTGGCTAGCCGGTTCGGGCTCGGGCCGGCCGTCGTCGCGCAGGCGCTGCAACGGCTCGCGGTGGCGAGGCGGGTGGTCGAGGGCGAGTTCCGACCCGGTGGCCAGGGCACCGAGTGGTGCGACGCCGAGGTGCTGAGGCGGCTCCGGCGCCGCTCACTGGCCCAGCTGCGCAAGGAGGTCGAGCCGGTCGAGCCGAGCAGCCTCGGGCGGTTCCTGCCGGCCTGGCAGCAGGTCGGCGGTCGGCTGCGGGGCGTCGACGGCGTGCTGTCGGCGGTCGAGCAGCTGGCCGGCTGCGCCGTGCCCGCCAGCGCGCTCGAGCCGCTGGTCCTCGGGTCGCGCGTCACCGACTACTCCCCCGCGATGCTCGACGAGCTCACCGCCAGTGGAGAAGTCCTGTGGTCGGGCCACGGCAGCCTCCCCGGCACCGACGGCTGGGTGTCCCTGCACTTGGCCGACAGCGCGCCGCTGACCCTGCCGGAGCCGGGGGAGGTCGAGTCGGGGCCGACGCATGAGGCGATCCTCGAAGTGCTGACCGGGGGCGGCGCCTACTTCTTCCGCCAGCTCGCCGACGCATCGGGCAGCACCGACGACCAGGCGCTCAACGCCGCCCTGTGGGACCTCGTCTGGGCCGGCCGGGTCGGCAACGACACGCTTGCGCCGCTGCGGGCCCTGGTCACTGCCGGGCGTTCCGCGCACCGTCCGCGCCGGACGGCGCCACGGGCACGGCTGCACACCCGGCGACCGTACGGCCGGCCGGCGATGCCGTCTCGCTCCGGCCCACCGACCGCGGGCGGGCGCTGGTCGCTGCTGCCCGACCGCGAGCCTGACCCGACCCGACGGGCACACGCCGCCGCCGAGGCACTGCTCGAGCGTCATGGCGTGGTGACCCGTGGCGCCGTGATGTCCGAGCGGGTCCCGGGCGGGTTCGCCGGCGTCTACCGCGTCCTCGCCGCGTTCGAGGAGAGCGGCCGCTGCCGCCGCGGCTACTTCGTCGACGGGCTCGGGGCCGCGCAGTTCGGTGCGCCGGGAGCCGTCGACCGGCTGCGCTCCTTCGGCGAGACCGACCCGGCGCACCCGTCCCGGGCCCTGGCCTTGGCCGCCTGCGACCCCGCCAACCCGTACGGCGCGGCACTCCCCTGGCCCGAGCGCGCGGTCGAGGAGGGCACCACCAGCCCCGGCCACCGGCCCGGCCGCAAGGCGGGTGCGATGGTCGTGCTCGTCGCCGGGTCGCTGGCCCTGTACGTAGAGCGCGGTGGTCGCACGCTGCTCACGTTCACCGGCGAGACCGAGGTGCTGCAGCCGGCCGTCGACGCGCTGGCGCTGGCCGTTCGCGAGGGCGCGCTCGGCAAGCTCACGGTCGAGCGCGCCGACGGCGAGCACATCCTCACCTCACCGCTCGGCAAGGCCCTGGAGGCGGCCGGCTTCCACGCCACCCCGCGCGGACTCCGCCTCCGCGGCTGACCGACCCACCGCCCCACCCCCCACCGCATCTTCGCGCCGAGGTTGCGCGTGTGTACGCCGACCCGGGACTCCCGAATGGCACGGGCCCGTGCTGTTCCCGATCATCCCCACGTCTGCAGGAGTGGGGATGATCGGGTACGGGTGGGGGTGAGTCGCCACCGGACGGATGCGCAGGTAGGCGCGGTGAAGTGGCCAAGCTCACGCCGAGGTCGCGCGTATGTCGAGATTCCTCGCGTCGAGGTTGCGCGTATGTACGCCAGGCGCGTGTGACCTGGCACCGGCCTGGTACATACGCGCAACCTCGGCGCGAAGGGTGGGCACTTTCTGCAACCTCGGCGCGAAAGGGGTGGGCATCTACTGCAACCTCGGCGCGAGTATTCGGGGGTTGTCGAACGCCGTGTAGTCGGTCAGCCGGCGAAGAGCTCCTCGCGGGCCATGTCCCGCGCCGTCGCGAGCGCCCCGCGCAGCACCGCCTGCGCGCCCACCTCACCGACCACGACCCGGGTGGCGTTCGGCGAGATGCTGCGCAGCGCCGTGTCGACCCGGGCCGCGAGCCCTGACCCGCCGGCCTCGGCGATTTCCCCGGAGAGCACCACCAGCCCGGGGTCAACGATCGTACACACGCTGGCGACCCCGGTGGCCAGCCGCCCGGCCAGCTCGGTCAGGAATTCCTCGTCGCGCTCCGACCCGCGTGTCGTGGCCCGTTCGACACAGGCCGCCGCACTGCCGGTCCGCACGCCGTGGGCCCGGGCCAGGCTGCGTACCGCCTCGGCTCCGACCAGTGCCTGGAACCCAGTCCGGCGGGGCCGTTCGACGCCCTTCGGCAGCGGCACACCCGGCACCGGGAGGTAGCCGATCTCGCCGGCGCCGCCCGACGTGCCGCGATGCAGCCGACCGTCCAGCACGACCGCCAGACCGAGACCGCGTCCGACCCACATCAGCGCGAAGCTGTCCGACCCGGCGGCGGCGCCACCGGTCTGCTCCGCCACCGCGGCCAGGTTGACGTCGTTCTCGATCCGCACCGGGCTACGCAGGTCCTTGCGCAGCGCCTCCCGTACCCCTTCGTGCCAGCCGGGCAGGTCGAACGCGAACCGCAGGTCGCCCGAGGCCGGATCGACGAGCCCTGGCATCCCGAGCACGACAGCACCGACCCGCGACCGCGGCACCTTGGCCCGCGACAGCACGTCGGTCACCGCCGCATGCACCACCGCGACCGGGTCGGCCGCCGCGCGCGGGTCGACCGTCGTGTCGGCCAGCACGTCGCCGGCCAGGTCGACCACCGCGGTCGCCACCCGGTCGGGCTCGACGTGCAGCCCGATGCCGAACCCCGCACCGGGTACGACGGCGTACAGCTCGGCGTTGGGACCACGCCCGCCCTCCGTAGCGCCGACCACATGCACGAGCCCGCGGTCCTGGAGCCGGGTCAGCAACTGCGACGCCGTCACCTTGGACAGCCCGGTGAGCTCACCGACCCTGGTCCTGGTCAGCGGACCGGAGTCCAGCAGCAGCTCGAGCGCCGCTCGGTCATTGAGCCGACGCAGCAGGCTCGGGGTTCCTGGCTGACGTGACATTCACCAAAGTCTTTCTGTTAGGAAACTTTCCTGCTAGTTTACCGGCAACGAAACTCAAGTGCCAGGAGGAGACGTGAAGGTTCGTCACCTGACCGCAGTCGCAGCGGTCGTCGCTGTCGCCACGGCGGCATGCAGCTCCAGCGACCCTGACGAGGCCGACAGCGGCCCGCAGACGCTGACAGTGTGGTACATGGACGGGTCGCTGTCCGACGACACCGCGGCCGCCGTCAAGAAGCAGTTCGAGGCCGACCACAAGGACGTGACGGTGAAGTACCAGGTGCAGACCTGGGACAACATCGGGGAGAAGCTCACCACCGCGATGAGCAGCAAGTCCTCCCCCGACGTTGTGGAGATCGGCAACACCCAGGTGGCCCAGTACGCGTCGGTCGGCGCGCTCGCCGACCTGACCGACAGCGTCGGCGACTTCGACAACAGCGACAGCTGGCTTCCCGGGCTGGCCGAGCCCGGGCAGTGGGAGGACGCGACGTTCGCCATCCCGTTCTACGCGGGTGATCGCACGGTGATCTACCGGACCGACATGTTCGACAAGGCCGGCGTCGAGGTGCCCACCTCCTGGGACGAGTTCATCGCCCTGGGCGAGCCGCTGAGCAAGGCGCACGCCGGGGACAAGAAGTTCATGCCGCTCTACCTGCCGGGGCAGGAGTGGTACACGCTGGCCTCGTTGGTCTGGGACGAGGGTGGTGACCTGGCCGCGCAGAGCGGCGACAGCTGGGAGGGGACGTTGTCGACGCCCGAGGCGCAGGCCGGGATGCAGCGCTACCAGGAGATGTACGACGCCCTGTCGAAGGCGCCGGCCGACATCGACGAGGCCACGCCCCAGCAGTTCGAGGTGATGGCCCAGGGGTCCACCGCGATGATGATCGGCCTGGCCTGGGAGAAGGGCAGCGTCGAGACGACCAACACCGAGCTCGCCGACAAGCTCGGCGTCTTCGCGCTGCCCAGCAAGTCGGCAGGTCAGCCGGCTCCGCCGTTCGTCGGTGGGTCCGACCTGGCCGTACCCGCGGCCAGCGACGCCCAGCAGCTCGGCACGGAGTTCGTGCAGCTGGTCGCGTCGACCGAGATCCAGACGCTGCTCGCCGAAGGCGGAGCGATCCCGAACAGCGCAGCGCTCGCTGACGTAGCCTCTGACAACGAGGTCCTCCAGGTGCAGATCGCCGCCGCCGAGACCGGCCAGGTCACGCCCGTCACGCCGGGTTGGGCGGCGGTCGAGACGGCACCGAACCCGATCAAGGACATGATGACCAAGGTGCTCACGGGTACGCCGATCCCCGACGCGGCCGCGGAGGCGGACAAGCTGATCACCGACCGCATGGCCGGCTGACCGGAACGTGCCCGGCCAGCTCGCCCGCTCCGGAGGGCCCGGGGACACCCGGGCCCTCCCCTATCTGCTGATCGGGCCCGCGCTGTTCGCGATGGTCGTGATGCTCGGCTGGCCGGTGGTCAGTGCGGTCGTCATCTCGCTCCAGCAGCTCGACCTCGCCCAGTTCTTCAGCGGGGAGACCGTGTGGGTCGGGTTCGACAATTATCGGGAGATCCTCACCGACTCCTTCTTCTGGACCGTGACCGCCCGGACCGTCGTCTTCACCGTGGTCAACGTGCTGCTGACGATGGCGGTCGGGCTCGGCGTCGCGCTGCTGCTCGGGCGGGTCGGCCGGCCGCTCCGGCTCACCCTCTCGGCCGTCCTGGTCGTGGTCTGGGCGATCCCGCAGATCACCGCGACGGTGGTGTTCCAGTGGCTGTTCGACCAGCAGTTCGGTGTCGTCAACCACGTACTCACGTCGCTCGGCGGCGACTTCCGCGACCACTCCTGGTTCTCGTCCGGGCTGTCCACGTTCGCGATCATCACCCTGATCGTGGTGTGGCAGGCGGTGCCGTTCGTGGCACTCAGCCTGTACGCCGCGATGACGGCGATCCCGGCCGAGCTGCGGGAGGCGGTGGCCGCCGACGGTGCCGGACCGTGGCACGCCTACTGGGCGATCACCTGGCCGGCGATCAAGAGCATGGTGATGGTGCTGACGTTCCTGTCGGTGATCTGGGACTTCAAGGCGTTCACGCAGATCTACGCCGTACGCGGGGGCGGCCCCGACCGCTCGACCATCACGCTGTCGCTGTACGCGTACATCGAGGGCATCGGCAAGAACCACTACGGCGTGGCCGCGGCCGCCTCTGTGGTGATGGTGCTGCTCCTGCTCGGCCTGCTCGCGGCCTACCTCCGGCTGATGGTGCGGTCGCTCGACGAGGACATGACCCGATGAGACGTTCGCGCGCCGGGACCGTCACGATCAATGCCGTCGGCGTCGTACTGATCTGCGTGTTCGCCTTCCCCGTGTACTGGATGGTCTCGACGGCGTTCAAGCCGACCATCGACATCCTCGGGTACGAGCCGAACCTCTGGCCGTCCGCCCTGACGATGGAGCACTTCCACACGGCGGTGACGCGGCCGCTGTTCTTCGACTACGTCCGCAACAGCCTGCTCGTCGCGACGTCGACCGTGCTGCTGTCCGCCGCCGTGGCGCTGCTCGCGGCGCTTGCGGTCGCCCGGATGCAGTGGCGCGGACGGCGCGGGTTCCTCACCCTGGTGCTGATCGTGCAGACCGCGCCGTTCGAGGCGCTGATGATCCCGATGTTCATCATCTACCGAGACCTCGGGCTGTTGGACCGGCTGCCTGCCCTCGTGCTGACGTACTTCATCTTCACGCTGCCGTTCACCGTCTGGACGCTGCGTTCGTTCGTCGCAGCGATCCCGGCCGACCTGGAGGAGGCGGCGATGGTCGACGGCTGCTCGCGGGTGGGTGCCTACGTCCGGGTCGTGCTGCCGCTGCTGTGGCCCGGGCTGATCGCCACCGGCATCTTCGCGTTCATCACCGCCTGGAACGAGTTCTTGTTCGCGCTGGTGATCATGCAGACCGAGGACCGGCAGACGCTGCCGCTGTGGCTCTCGTCGTTCCGCACGGCGTTCGGGACCGACTGGGGCGGGACGATGGCGGCCTCCACGCTGTTCACGCTGCCGGTCCTGGTGTTCTTCCTGGCCGTCCAGCACAAGCTCGTGTCCGGCCTGGGTGCCGGCGCGGTGAAGGGGTGACCCGATGAGCCGCTCGCTCGCCGCATCCACGCTGCTGCTGGCCTACGACGGCCTGACCGCGCCGGCCTGGGTGCTGCGTCGGATCGAGGCCGGCGCCGGCGGGGTGGTGCTGTTCGGCCACAACGTGCACGACGCCGAGCAGGTCGCGGCCCTGACCACCGCGCTGCGGGAGGCGCGCGCAGACCTGGTGCTGGCGATCGACGAGGAGGGCGGCGACGTCACCCGGCTCGAGCACCGCACCGGCAGCTCCTCCCCCGGCAACGCCGCCCTCGGAGCCGCCGACTCGGTCGAGCTGACCCGCGACGTCTACGGCAGCATCGGGGCCGAGCTGCACACCCTCGGCCTCACCATGGACTTCGCCCCGTCGGTCGACGTCAACACGGCGATCGACAACCCCGTCATCGGGACCAGGGCGTTCGGCGCCGACCAGGCGCTGGTCGCTCGCCACGGCGCCGCGGCGGTCGACGGTCTGCAGCGCGCCGGAGTGGCGGCCTGCGTGAAGCACTTCCCCGGCCACGGGTCGACGACCCAGGACTCCCACCTCGTGCTGCCGGTGGTGGACGAGCCGGTCGAGCGGCTGCGGCAGCGCGAGCTGGTGCCGTTCGCCGCCGCGATCGACGCGGGGGTGGCGGCCGTGATGTCGGCCCATATCCGGGTACCGTCGCTGACCGGGCACGACCCGGCCACCCACTCCCAGGCCGTCCTGACCGACCTGCTGCGCGGCGACCTGGGGTTCACCGGGGTCGTCGTCACCGATGCGCTCGACATGTACGGCGTGAGTGGGCTGGTCGGCGTCCCGGAGGCCGCCGTACGCGCGCTCGCGGCGGGTGCCGACCTGCTCTGTCTGGGCGCGGAGCTGAGGGAGCCGGAGTACGACGCGGTCCTCGATGCTGTTGACGCGGCCCTGCGCGAGGGCCGTCTCGACGCCGGGGCGGTGGAGCGCAGCCGGGCCAGGTCCGCCGACCTGGTGCGGCGCTTCCCGGCCGCAGAGCCGCGGGTGCTCACCGCGGCCGAGGAGGCGGCGGCCGACGAGGTCGGGCTGCAGGCGGCCCGGGAGGCGGTGCAGGTCGAGGGCCCGCTACGGGCCATGTCCGCACCGTACGTCGTCCACCTCGACAACCCGCCGACGATCGCCTCCGGGCCGGTGCCCTGGGGTCTCGACGGCCTCCCCGGGGCCGACGCGGTGGTGGTCGCCGACGGCTCCGTACAGGTGGACGCCGTGGTGGCCGCGGCGGTCGGACGCGACCTCGTGCTGGTGCTGCGCGACGCGCACCGGCACCCCTGGGTCCGTGACGTCGTACGCGCGGTCGCGCGGGCGCGACCCGACGCCGTGGTCGTGGAGATGGGTCTGCCGGTGTGGTCGCCGGCGCCGTTGACCCGGATCAGCTGCTACGGCGCCGCCCGGGTCTGCTCGGTGGCCGTCGGCGAACGGCTGCTCGGCCGGCTGCGGGCAGCCGCTCGCTGACCTGGGCGAGACTGGGCGCATGCCCGAAGGCGACACGGTGTGGCTCACCGCCCGCCGGCTCCAGCGCGCGACCGGCGGCGACGTACTCACTGGGTGTGATGTGCGGGTGCCGGCGCACGCGACCGCCGACCTG
>WHTB01000317.1 GCA_009379735.1 Propionibacteriales bacterium | reverse complement strand
TAGCGGACGGCGATCGTGCGGGCCGCCCCCTTGTTGGCGTCGAGCGAGTCCGCGAACATCGTGTCGGCGCTCGCGCGGAGCCCGACCGTGGCCAGCGCGGCTCCGGCGGCCGTGCACGCCACCAACACGGCCACTAGGAGGAGGACGGCCGCCTGCGCAACACCGGCACGGGCCAGGAAGCGTCTCATCCGTGCTCCAGCGTCCGCAGGTCCGCCACCATCGCGCCCCGGGCGTCGGTCCGCGCCATCAGCAGCACCAGCAGCAGCGGCAGGACGACGAGCAACAGGGTCGGCAGCAGTACGAGCAGCCACGGAGCCGTCAGGGTGACCGGCGGGACCAGGAGAGCGCCGCCGGGCCCGAGGGTGACGGCCGGCAGCACCAGCATCGTGACCACGACACCGGCGACGACTCCCACCACCGCACCGATGCCGACGGTCAGGACGTACTCCCCGCCGATCACGCCGACGACCGTACGCTCGCCGGCGCCCAGCGCGCGCAGCACGCCGGCCTCGCGGGCGCGGTGTCGCCTCCGGAGCAGGGCCGCCGCCGACAGCAGCAGCAGGCAGACGACCGTGCCGCCGACCGCAGCCCACTGCAGTGCCTCGGCCCGCCCGGCGCCGCCGCTGCCAGGGTCGTTGGCGAGCTGGTCGAGGACGTCGGTCCGGGTGGTCAGGTCACGCCCCAGCTCGGCGACCGCCCGCTCGTCCGTACCCGCGTCGGTGTCCAGCCACCACTCGCTCGGCGTCGCGTCGACACCGCTGAGCAGTAACGGGCGTTGCAGGGTGCTGCGATCCAGCAGCACGGCGAGGCGGCCGTCGGTCACACCTGGCACCAGCGGGACGACGTCGGCCACGCGGACGGTCACGTCGACACCCTCCACCTCGAGCTCGACGTCGTCGCCGATGGACAGGTCGAGCGCCGACGCAGCATTCGCGCTGACCGCGGCGGGGTACGGCCCACCAGGCTCACCGCCCGCACCGGCGAGCAGGCCGTAGCCGCTCCAGCTGCTGGACTGGGCGCAGGTGATGCTGAAGCTCGTTCCGCTTCCCGACCACATGGCGCTGGCGGCAGTGGGCGCACCGTCGAGCGTGACCGACTTCAGGCCCGCCGACACCACGAGATCGCGTTCGCCGACCCGTCGCGCGGCAGGGTTGACGGCGACGTTGCACGTCTCGGCGTACACCGACAGCTGCAGACCGACCAGGCGCAGCGGCTCGTCCGCCCACTCCGGCCAGGCGAGGCCGAGCGTGGACCGGGAGCGCCGCTCGGCCCGGAGGTTCAGGACGGTCCCGTCCGCATCGGCGACCAGCAGCTGGCCGCCCTGGACGTCGACCTGCGTGTTGTCGAGGTGGAGGTCGACCTGCGTCGTCCCGGGCGCGATCTCGACGCCCCCGGACGAGGCCCAGCGGTCGTCGGCCAGCATGCTGACGGTGCCGGCCGGCGGTGCCGGCTCGAACGCGTCCACGTCCATCGCCGTGCCGTCGACGTCGGCAAGGTCGGCGAGTATCACGTCGACATCCGACTCGCCCACGGCTGTGGTCGACCTGCTGACCGGCAACGTCGTGCGTACGCCATCGACTGCCGCCAGCTGCTGGCGGAGCATCAGGCTCGGGGTGCTGCCGACGGCCTGGTCGGGCAGCAGCCGCATGTCACCGCCGACGGAGTACGTCGCCCGGGCCTCCCGGGCCTCCCGCTGGCTGGACACCTGGAGCACGGCGAACCACAGGCTGCTCGTCCCGAGCGCGACCACCAGCATCAGCGGCAGCGCGCTACCGACCGAGCGGGCGACCGACCGGGTGGACAGCGGCGCCGGGAGACCACGCAACCCAGTCGTGCCGCGGGCCAGCAGCCGGCTGAGGGGTGCCGTGGCCAGCACCAGGAAGGCGCAGCCGGTGAGCAGCACCAGCGCGGGGGACAGCACCAGCAGCGGGTCGACCGCGCCGGTGCCCGAGCCGGCGCCCGCGCTCGCCACCGTGTCGTAACGCAGCAGCTGGGCGGTCGCTGCGGAACCGAGCGCCACCAGCAGCAGGACGCCGAAGATGCCGGCGGCTAGCTGGCGACGCCGCTGCCGGGGACCGGGGTCGGCCCGTTCGGCGCGGGCGGAGCTGGCCCGCGCGATGCTCGGCACGACCAGCGCGACCGTGCAGGCGAGACCCGCGGCGGCGCCGCTCGCCCAGCCGGCGACCCCGAGGTCGCCGACGCCGTCCAGCGAGCCGACGCGCGACGCGACCAGAGGTCCGCCGACCGCTCCGACCAGGCCGCAGCCGAGTGACTCGACCAGGCTCGGGCGGACCAGCTGCCAGCGAGCGGCGCCGCGCGAGCGCAGCAGGGTTTCCTCACCGGCCCGCGACGCCGCCAGCTGCCCGGCGACCATGGTCAGGCCGACCAGGCCGAGCAGGAGCACGATGACGGCCGGCACCAGCAGCAGGGAGCGGAAGATCACCAGCGACCGGGACTGGCTGGACAGCACCTCGGGCAGGGAGTTGCTCACCCGCATCGACCCGCCGGAGAACTCCTCGGCCGCCGCGGCGAGCTCGGTGCGGCTGTGCGCGGCGGCGTCCGCTAGGAGGGGCAGCTGGTCCGGCGTGATGCCCGCGATCTCGGGGACCGCGCGCCACTGTGCGGTCGGCACCGGCCCGGCGACGGTGGCGAACGCCTGCGGCGAGGTGAGCAGCGGGCCCCACTGGGCCTCCGCGGGTTGATCGCTCTGCGTCGTGCCGGCGGCCTCAGCGGCCTCGTCGGCCGGTGCCGGGACCAGGCTCTTGAGCCAGCGTTCCTGGGAGTTGTCCGGTGGCGACCAGACACCGACGACGGTGCCGGAGACGGTGACCGACTCGTCGAGCCGGCTGCGCAGCTGCATCCGGTCGCCCTCGGCGAGCGAGAACTTCTCGGCCGTGGCCACGGGGATCGCCACCTCGAGGGCGTCGCCGGCGGTCGGCAGCCTGCCCTCGGTCAGCTCGAGCCGGCCCTCGTCCCCGACGAGCAGGCCGAACCTGAACAGGTCGACGTCCTGGGTCGTCGCCCGGTTGCGGAGGAGGTCGTAGCTGACGGACTCCGCCTGGCCGACGATTGTCCCGCCACGCAGCTCCACGATCGGCGCCAGCGCGGCGCGGACGACCGAGTCCTGGCCCGCGGGCTCCTCGACGTCATACATCGTGGCGGCGATGACGACCGAGTCGTCATTCGGCATCGCCTGCACGCTCGCGTCGACGGCGTCCTGGACGAGGTCGCGCATGCTGGTGACCAGCGCGGTGACGAGGGTGCAGAGCACCAGGACGCTGACCAGCAGGGCGGCGACGGCGCTGCGGCGGGTGGCGGCCCGGCCGGCGACGAAGCCCAGGGTGCCCCGAGTGCCCACGCGGCCTCCCCTCGGCTGGTGTGTGCGCCGCTCCGTGCACAGCTCACGAGCGTCGCCTCGACAGAGCCCGCCCCGACTGACCGTAGGGCTAGACCAGTCCACGCGTCTGTGGGTCGTGGCCGGGTTGTGTCGCGACGGAGTCCATTCTGTGACCTACCAGGATCCTCCATCGCCAGCGAAACCGCATTTCGCGGCCCGCTTCGTCCTGGTCTACCTCGGCATCGGCAGGTTACGTTCTGGTGATGTCCAGCGACACCGGACCGGAGCCGTGGCGGCTGCGCTCGGAGGCTCTGCTGGCCGCGCTCCGTCGCGCTCGTGATCTGGTCGACCGGCACTACGCCGAGCCGCTCGATCTCGACGACCTGGCCCGAGTCGCCGGCTACTCCCGGTTCCACTTCGCTCGGGCCTTCCGCGCCGTGTACGGAGAGACGCCCGGCCGCTATCTGACCCGCCGCCGGATCGAGCGCGCGGCGGAGCTGCTGCGCTGGGCCAACCTCACCGTCACCGAGGTGTGCCAGCTGGTCGGCTTCAGCAGCCTCGGCTCGTTCAGCACCGCGTTCCGCGACTTCCTCGGCACCTCGCCGGCCCGGTTCCAGCGGGACGCGCATCGATCCGGGCCGCCGCCGATCCCGGGCTGCTACGTGCTCATGTTCGGCGCCCCGGCCGCGCGGGCGTCGAGGTCAGCAATCTCGGAGAAGCCTGGGACCGCGACCGACGTCTAACGTCGGCAGCGACTACGAAAGGAGTCAGTTCATGATCACCAAACTGGGTGTCGCCGGGGTCTACGTCACCGATTACGACGAGGTGAAGGAGTTCTTCCTCGGCAAGCTGGGCTTCACCGAGCGGTTCGACGTGAAGCTGGAGAACGGCTATCGCTGGCTCACCGTCGGGCCGCCGGCCAGCCCGGACTTCCAGCTGAACCTGACCGTTCCCGGACCGCCGATGCACGACGAGGAGACGGTGGCCGCGCTCCGGATGCTGATGGCCAAGGGCGCGCTCAGTGCCGGCGCTTGGAACACCGACGACTGCCACCAGACGTACCGGGAGTACTCGGGGCGCGGGGTGGAGTTCCTGCAGGAACCGCAGGACCGCCCGTATGGCGTCGAGGCGGTGTTCCGCGACCCCTTCGGCAACTGGTACAGCCTGAACCAGACCAATGACATCGCCGCCGACGCCGAGGAGATCAGCAAGTTCTACGAGCCCGGCGATGCGGGTTAGCTGACCCCTCCTGGTGTGGTCGACGACGTCCCGCGGTTCTGGAGTAAG
>WHTB01000153.1 GCA_009379735.1 Propionibacteriales bacterium | reverse complement strand
CAGGGTGTCGGCGGGGAGCGGAGTGATCCAGTCGCAGATCTGGTAGCTGACGATGCGGGCGCCGGCGCGCGCGATCTGGTCCTCCACACCGGGCTCCCACCACACGTGGAACGTGTCGACGACGACGCCGACCGACTCGACTGGAAACTGCTCGGCGATGTCGAGCGCCTGGGCCAACGTCGACACCACGCCGCGATCCGCGGCATAGATGGGATTCATCGGCTCGATGCCGAGTCGGACACCGCGTTCCAGCGCGTACGGTGCGAGCGCCGCGATGGCCTCAACGGCGCGAGCCCGGGCACCGACGATGTCCTTGTCCCCGGCCGGCAGCCCGCCGGGCACCAGGACCAAGGTGTCGGCCCTGAGCCTCGCGGCCTCGTCGATCGCAGCCAGGTTGGAGTCATGGGCCCTGGCTCGCTCACCCGGGTCGCGACCGGTGAAGAATCCGCCACGGCACAGCGAGGACACCCTGAGCCCGGTCTCCGCCATCCACCGAGCGGCCGTCTCGAGACCCTGCTCGGCCACCGGCTCACGCCACAGACCGACCGCGCCGAGGCCGGCGCGGGCCGCGCCGTCGATCGCCTCCCGCAGGGACCACCCGGCGATCGTCCGCTGGTTCAGCGACAACCTCGCCAGCCGAGGATCACCGGGCCGGGGCGTCTCGGTCGTGGCGTGCGCTCCGCTGGGGACGTCGACCTCGACGCTCATCGCGTCACGCCCGCCGCCGAGAGCACGAGCTGGAGGCGATGCGCGGCGAGGTCGGGATCAGGCAGCAGCCGAGCGTCGTTGGCGAGGGCAAACAGCCTGGCCAGATGGGTCACCGACCTGGCCGACTGCAGCCCGCCGACCATGGTGAACCCGTCCTGCCACCCGCTCAGCCAGGACATGAACGTGATGCCGGTCTTGTAGTAGAAGGTCGGCGCCTCGAAGATGTGCCGGGACAGGGACAGCGCAGGCGCCATCTCCGCGTCGTAGGTCGCCAGGTCTCCCGCATCCAGCGCCGTCAACGCCGCCGATGCAGCAGGTGCCACGGCGGCGAAGGCGCCCAGTAGCGCGTCGGAGTGATGGGTGCCGTCGCCACGGATCAGCTCGGGGAAGTTGAAGTCGTCCCCGGTGTACAGCCGGACTCCGGGCGGCAGCAACGCGCGGAGGCCCACCTCGTGGTCGGCGGACAGCAAGGAGACCTTCACCCCGTCGACCTTGTCGGCATGCGCCCGAACCACATCGAGAAATGTCTTGGTGGCAACAGAAACATCGGGTGAACCCCAGTAACCGGCAAGCTCCGGGTCGAACGCCTCCCCGAGCCAGTGCAGCACGACTGGATCCTGCACCTGCCCCAGTACGACGTCGTAGACCCGCAGGTAGTCGTCGGCGCTGTCGGCGAGCCGCGCCAGCTGCCGCGACGCCATCACGACCACCTGAGATCCGGTGCTCTGCACGAGCTCGACCTGCTCCAGGTAGGCCCCGATGACCTCGTCCACCGAGGACAGCTCGCCCACGTGGTCGGTGCCGGCGCCCGACGCGATCCGCGCGCCGCACTCGATCGCTTGGGCTGCGCTGCGGCGCACCAGCTCCTGGACGGCCACCCAGTCCAGCCCCATGTTTCGTTGCGCGGTGTCCATCGCCTCGGCAACACCGAGCCCGTACCGGAAGAGGTGGCGCCGGAACGCGAGCGTGGCCTCCCAGTCGATCGCCGCCGGGGCACCGGGCACGTTCTCCGCGAGCGGGTCCGCGACCACGTGAGCCGCAGCGAAGGCGACGCGCGAGCGGTAGGGCTGCGGGTGCTCCTGCCAGGCTCGCGGCTCGTTCAGCCGGACCGACCGCCACCTCCCAGCGACCGCAGGGATGTCGACCGTGGTCACGCGGGCCCCAGCTCGACCCGGCGGCCCTCGGCGGACGACCGGAGGCCGGCGTCGACCAGCCGGAGGCCGCGCACGCCGGCCCGGAGGTCGTACGGGTGCGGCCGCCCGGCGTCGAAGTCGATGAGGAACTCCTCCCACTGGGCGCGGAACCCGTTACCGAACTCCTGGTTGTCCGGGATCTGCTCCCACTGGTCCCGGAAGTCCTGGTCGGTGGGGACGTCCGGGTCCCAGACCGGCTTCGGCGTTCGTACCCGGGGTTGGACCTTGCAGCCGAAGAGCCCGGCAACCGCGGACCCGTGCGTCCCGTCGACCTGGAACTCCACCAGCTCGGCGCGGTCCACGCGGACCGCCCACGAAGAGTTGACCTGCGCGATCACCCCACCGTCGAGCTCGAAGATCGCGTACGCCGCGTCGTCGGCCGTGGCGGCGTACTTCTTGCCCTGCTCGTCCCAACGCTCCGGGATGTGCGTGACCGCCTTGGCGGTCACCGCCTCCACCCGGCCGAACAGGTTCTCCAGCACGTAGTTCCAGTGGCAGAACATGTCGAGCACCACGCCGCCACCGTCGGCTGTCCGGTAGTTCCAGCTGGGTCGCTGGGCCGGTTGCAGGTCGCCCTCGAACACCCAGTAGCCGAACTCGCCGCGCACGGACAGGATCCGTCCGAAGAAGCCCGCGGCGATCAGCCGCTTCAGTTTGAGCAGGCCCGGCAGGTAGAGCTTGTCGTGCACGACGCCGTTGATGACTCCCGCTGATGCGGCCGCCTCCGCCAGCTCGACGCCTTCGGCGACCGACTCCGCGATCGGCTTCTCGGTGTAGATGTGCTTGCCGGCCGCGATCGCCTTCAGGATCGCCTTCTTGCGTTCGCCCGTCACCTGGGAGTCGAAGTAGATCGGCGCGGTCTCGTCGGCCAGGGCGGCATCGAGGTCGGTGGTGAAGTCGGCGACCTGATGCCGGTCGGCGATCTCGGCCAGCTTGTCCCGGCTGCGGCCCACCAGGATCGGCTCGACCTGCAGCCGGGAGCCATCCGGGAGCTCGACCCCGCCGTCGTCACGGATCGCGAGGATCGAGCGGAGCAGGTGCTGGCGGTAGCCCATCCGCCCGGTCACGCCGTTCATGATGATGCGTACGTTGCGCGTTGCCATCGTGGGTTACCTCTGGTCTGACGTCGAAGACTCGGCGGGCCGTCCCCCGAGGTAGAGCGCGCTCAGCTGCGGGTCGGCCAGCAGCTCGGACGCCGGGCCGGAGATGTGCACGTTGCCCAGGTCGAGGACGCAGCCGATGTCGGCGGTCTGCAGGGCACGCCGGGCGTTCTGCTCGACCAGCAGTACGGCCGTCCCGGCGTCGCGCATGCGCGTCACCTGGTCGAACACGATGGACGTGTTCTTCGGGTCGAGGCCCATCGACGGCTCGTCCAGCAGGACGACCTTGGGGCTGATCATCAGCGAACGGGCGAACTCGACCTGCTTCTGCTCCCCGCCCGACAGCAGGCCGGCCAGCGCCCGCCAACGTTCGTCGACGATGGGGAACAGGTCTTTGACGAAGGCGGCTCGCTGGTCGGTCACGGTCCGGTCGTCGAGCGTGTACGCGCCCAGGAGTACGTTCTCGGCGACGGTCATCTCCGGGAAGACACTGTGTCCCTGGAGTACGTGGGCCAGGCCGGACCGGAGCATCGCCTGAGGTCCTTGACCGGTGACGTCGACGCCGGCGACCAAGATCTGACCCGACCGCGGCGCGAGCAGGCCGCTGGCCACCTTGAGCACGGTCGACTTGCCCGCGCCGTTCGGCCCGACCAGGCACACCACGGTGGCCGGCGGCACCGCCACGGTGAGCCCACGCAGCACCAGCGCGGCCCGGCCGTACCCGGCCTGGATGTCGTTGAGCTCGAGCAGGTTCTCAGACGCCAAGGTAGGCCTCCAAGACTTTTCGGTCCGTCTTGACCACCGCCGGCGGGCCTTCGGCGATCAGCCGGCCGCGGTCGAAGACGATGACGTGGTCACTCAGGCTCATCACCAGGTCCATGTTGTGCTCGACGATCAGGAACGTCTTGCCCTCGCGGTTGAGCTGCCGCACGAGGGTGCTGATCCGGCCGATCAGCGCCGGGTTCACGCCGCCGGCCGGCTCGTCGAGCATGATCGTCTCGGGATCGGCCATCAGCACGCCCGCCAGCTCGAGCAGCTTCTGCTGCCCGTACGACAGGTTGCGGGCCTCGGTGGACTCCAGGTGCTCGATGCCGACTCGCGTCATCCACTCCCGCGCTCGGTCGATGTCGTCCCGGCTGCCCGAGCGGGCGAGCTGGGCCCGCAGGGTGGTGGCGCGGACGGGCACCAGCATGTTCTCGAGCACGGTCATCCGCGGGAAGATCCGGCACAGCTGGAAGCTTCGCCCGATCCCGGCGCGAGCGATCCGGTGCGACGGCTGCCGGGTGATGTCGTTGCCCCGGTACGTCACCTGGCCGGCGTCGGGCTTGATCATGCCGGTGACACAGTTGAAGAACGTCGTCTTGCCTGAGCCGTTGGGCCCGATCAGCGCGTTTACCTTGCCATGCTGGAAAGTCACCGTGGCTGCGTCGACCGCGGTGACGCCGCCGAAGCGCTTGGTGAGCTGCACAGTCTCCAGGCTGCGCACCCCGGCCTGGCTGTCGGTGAACGTCATCGCCAGACCTCCGTCTCGCTGACCCGCAAGGTGTCGACGTCGGACTCCACCGGCTCCGGGGCATCGCGCTGGCTCTGCTCCAGCAGCTCGGCGGCGCTGACCTCCCGGATCGAGCTCTCGCCGGCCCGGAACCGAGCGAGCAGGCTCGTCACGGCCGGGATGATGCCGTCGGGCATGAACATCACCACCAGGCCGAGCAGCAGACCGGTCGCGACCAGGTGCAGCTGCGAGCTGCCGTACTCGAGCTTGAAGTACTCCAGCGCATAGCCGACGATCAGCGCGCCGAGCAGTGGTCCGAAGAGGTGCCGGACGCCGCCGAGCAGTGCCATCAGCACCATGTACGCGCCGGTCAGGATGGAGAACTGGAAGATCGGGTCGAGGTCGCCGAACCACAGTGCGTACAGCCCGCCGCCGAGCGCGGTGAAGGTCGCGGACACCACGAACGCCACCAGCTTGTACGAGATGGTCGGCGTGCCGAGCGCCTGCGCCTTGTCCTCGTCCTCACGGATCGCCTTGAGGCCCAGGCCGAACCGCGAGCGGTCGATCGCCCACCAGGTCACCAGCGCCAGCGCCAGCAGACCGGCGAACAGGTAGAAGAACACCAGGTGGTGGTCGGGGCGCAGCAGGTCGGGGAACGGCCGCGGGACGACGAGGCCGTTCGAACCCCCGGTGAACGACGCCCAGCTCTGGAACACCAGCAGCAGGATCAGCACCACCGCGATCGAGACGATGACGAACGACGCGCCTCTGACCCGCAGTGAGGCGATGCCGATCGGCACGGCGAGCAGGGCGACTAGCACGCCGGACAGGGCGAGCGCGACGAAGCTCGGTACGTCCGCGCGGGTGACCAGCAGGGCCGTGCCGTAGGCGCCGAGCCCGAAGTACGCGCCGTGGCCGAGCGAGATGTAGCCGGTCAGCCCGCCGACGAGGTTCCACGACGTCGTGAGTACGGCGTAGTTCAGCACGACGACACCGGCCGACAGGATGTACGGGTTCGGCGCGACCAGCGGGAAGGACAGGAGGAGACCTGCTCCCACCGCCAGTGCGGCGAGCCGGATCGCCGTACCCAGGCGTGCGCTCGACTCAGAACCGCTGCGCAAGGCGACCTCCGAAGAACCCCTGCGGCCGGAACGCCAGCGTGCCGAACAGCGCGATGTAGAAGACGGTCTGCGCCCAGGTCGTGCCGAGCGGCAGCTGCAGCAGGCTTTGCCCGAGGCCGAGCACCATTGCCGCGATCGCGGCGCCCGGCACGCTGCCGAGCCCACCCACGACGATGATCGCCATCAGTGGGCCGATCCAGTGCCAGTGCAGCGACGGGTAGATGGTCGAGTCCAGGGCGAGCGCGGTGCCACCGATCGCCGCGGTGGCGAGGCCGAGCCCGAACCCGTAGCCGGCGACCCGATCGGTGTTGATGCCGACCAGCTGCGCGGCCTCCTTGTGCTGCATGGTCGCCCGTAGCGCATGGCCGAACCTGCTCTTCTTGAGCAGCAGGTAGAGACCGAGCAGGGCAGCTGCCGCCAGCCCGAACGCGATCAGCTTGACCACCGCGACGCGGGCGCCAAAGAACTCGATGCTGGTGCCGCTGTAGCCGAGCTGGATGCGACGCTGCGTCCCGCTGAAGACGTAGCCCAGCAGGCCCTCGATGACCAGGGCGATGGCGAACGTGAGCAGCACCGACATCATGGTGAGCGTCAGCGGTCGCAGCCGGGCGATCAGCATCCGCTGCATCGCCACTCCCATCACGAAGAAGAGCGGGACCGTGATGACGAGCGACAGCAGCGGGTCGAGGCCGGTCTCGCGATGGAAGTACCACGCGAGGTACGCCGCCAGGATGAGGAACGCCGAATGGGCGATCATCACCACCCGCATGATGCCGAAGTACAGCGTCAGGCCAGCCGCCAGGAGGGCGTAGAGCCCTCCCAGCAGCACACCCAGGATGATGCTTTGGAAGAGCAGGCTTCCAGAGACCACGAAGGTGTCACCAGCTCGGCTTCGGGAAGATGAACTCGGCTTCCTTGGTCTCCTCTGGCAGTACGATCTGGACCTCGCCGTCGACGTACTGCTGGATCATGTGGGCGCCCTGCGGTCGACCCTGCTCGTCCCACGACAGCGGTCCGACCACCGTCTCGACCTCGTTCCCCCGCAGCCAGTCGATCAGCTCCTGCTGGCAGTCACCCTGCTCGGCGCAGCCCGCGGCCTCGACCGCAGCCGCGACGACCTGACCGGTGGTGTAGGCGTTGGCCTCGTCCTCACCGGGCGGGTTGCCGAACTGTTCGGTGTACTTCTCGACGAACTCGGTGTTGCTCTCGTACGGCGCCTTCTCCGTGTAGCCGGTGGGCGCGAGGATGCCCTCGGTCTTGGCGCCGATGGCCTCCGGGAACTCCGGGTTGGTCGGTGCGGTCGAGAACGCGGCCAGCTTCGGCTGGTACTGGAGCTGCTGCAGGGCCACGATCAGGTTGACCGCGTCCTGGTACTGCGAGCCACCGACCACCATGTCGGCCTTCGAGGAGGCGATCTTCGCAGCGATGCTGCCGAAGTCGGTCGTGTTCGGCGGGTAGACCTCGTCGACCACTGTCTTGAGCCCGCCGGCCTCGAGCTTGTCCTTGAGGCCGTAGGCGGTGCCTTGGGCGAACGGGTCGTCCATGGCCGCATAGGCGACTGTCTTGGGCCGCTCGCCCTCCGGCATTGCGATGATGTAGTCGGCGAGGTGGTTGTAGTGGTCGTCGGCCACTGCCGGGGCGGCGTAGAAGAGGTTCTCGAAGCCTTGCTCGAAGACCTCGGGCGCGGCGCCTGCGGGCTCGACGAAGAGCATGCCGTACTCCTCGGCGACTCGCGCGGACGGCACGACCAGGCGGGTGGAGAACGGGCCGAACACGAGGTCGACGCTGTCGTTCCCGAGCAGCTGCTCGTAGTCGGCCACGACCCGGTCGGCGTTCGACTGGTCGTCGAGGATCTTCAGCTCGACCTGACGGCCGAGCAGCCCGCCCTCGTCGTTCACGATCTTGGCCCAGGCTTCGTACCCACGCTGCACGCCCTTGCCGGGCTCGGAGAAGTCGCCGGTGAGCGGCAGCGAGATGCCGACCACGATCGGATCCTCCCCCGAGTCATCTCCCGAGTCGCCACCCGAGTCCCCACCTCCACAGGCACTCAGTGCGAGGGAGCTGACTACGGCAGTGACACCCAGCCCCAGTCGGACCCGTTTCGTTGCCTTCATGAGTACTCCTTGGCTACCTGACGTAAGCGCTTCCGTAAGCGCTTCCGTACAATATGCTCGGTCCGCCGGTCGTGGCAAGGGTCGCCACCGCCGGTTGCCGAGGTCAGGAAGGTCGTGGACTGATGGGCAGGACTCGCTCTGCGTTGCGGCTCGTCGACGTGGCGGACCGCGCCGGTGTGTCGCTGGCGACGGCCTCGCGCGCCCTGTCGGGTCGTGACGGTGTGAGCGAGGAGGTGGCCGACCGGGTCCGTGAGATCGCCCGCGAGCTCGGATACGTCGCGAACCTGCATGCCCGCACGCTGGCCGGCGGCGCGACGTCGACCGTCGGGCTGATCGTGCACGAGATCGACGATCCCTACTTCTCCGAGATCGCGGGCGGCGTGGTCCGGCTGGCTGGTGAGCAAGGTCTGATGGTCCAGATCTGCCACTCCGGCCGGGACCCGGAGTTCGAGCTGCATGAGATCCGGTCGCTGATCGCCCACCGGGTCGGCGTCATCATCGTGGCCGGCTCGGGCTACACCGATCCCAAGGTTCAGGCGGCGGCCAAGGCTGAGTTGGCGAGGTTCCAGGAGGCCGGCGGCCGGGTGGCCGTCATCGGGCGGCACTCCGTGACCGCCGACGCGGTGCTGCCGGACAACGAGGAGGGTGGGGCGGCCGTCGCCGAGCATCTGTTGTCGTTGGGCCACCGGAAGATCGTGGTCGTCGCCGGGCCTCAACGCCTGACCACGATCGCCGACCGGCTGGCCGGCGTGGCGCGCGCGCTCGATGCGCAGGGCATGTCGATCGACGCCGTGCCGGTCCTGCACACCGACTTCACCCGCAACGGTGGGGCCGAGGCCGCGGAGAAGATCCTGGACCAGGTGGCGGGCACAACCGCGATCCTGGCCCTGAACGACGCGATGGCGATCGGCGTGCTGTCGACGCTGCGCAGCCGCGGTGTCTCCGTCCCCGGGCAGATCTCGGTCGCGGGTTTCGACGACGTGTCTGTGGCGGCCGACCTGGCGCCGAGCCTGACGACCGTCCGGCTGCCGATGGCGCAGATGGGAGAGCAGGTCCTGACCATGGCGCTACGGCCGTCCTCGACCCGGCCCCGGCGGAAGTCGACCGGTCACGAGCTCATCGTCCGTGACTCGACCGGCCCGGCGCGTACTCGCCGCGGCTGACCCGTCACCACCTTCACCGGGGCTCCCGCGCCCGTGAACGAGGCGTAACCGCGCGTTCCACGTGCCGGCCGAGTCTTGCAAGGCTCGGGGCGCACGAGTTTCGGGTGGGGCGACCCCGGAAACCGACATCCCGGGGCGTCACGTTCTGTGGCGGACCCTTGACATGGAGCCAGCAGTCGACCAGGCTGCACCAAGGCTGACGTAAGCGCTTTCGGAAGCGCTTGCGAGGATTCCGGCGCGACTGCGAAGAAGGTTCGGATGTTGGCCATTTCCCCTGCTCTGCGACGACTGGCGCTGATCGCGTTGGCGCCGGCAGTCGCACTGGGCGCAGCGTCGCTCGCGGCCGAGGCCGCCGCCGGCGAAGAAGTTGCCGCACCCACAACACCATGCGCCCTCGGCTCCACCGTGGTCACCGACGTGATGGCCGCTGACAACTGGGCTCCGCTGACACCGTCGAAATGGCAGTTCCCGGGCTCGGAGGTCATCTTGGCCGAGCAGGGCACGCCACCTCCTGGTCCGCGGAGACCGTTCGAGTACGCCGTACTCACCGAAGGCCCGGAGTTCGGGTCCGTGCGAATCGACGCCGAGGTCCGGCTCGACACCCCGCTGCCGATCAGCAACCGCGACGTGATCATCGTCTTCGGCTACCAGTCGCCGACGAGGTTCTACTATGCGCATCTGTCGACGGACAACACGATCTATCCGCACAACGGCATCTTCGTGGTCAACGACGCGGATCGGCTACGGATCGACGACCAGTGGAACGGCTCGGTCGGCGCAGAACCGGCCATCACCGACGCCGAGTACCACGAGGTCAGCGTCCGGCACTGCTCGACGACCGGTCAGATCGAGGTGTACGTCGACGGCGCCGCGGACCCGCTGATGACGGCAACCGACTCGACGATCCAGGCCGGGCGGGTCGGCTTCGGCTCGTTCGACAACATCGGGCGGATGCGCGCCCTCGCCGTGACCGGATCCCCGGGATGCCGTGGCCAGCAGGCGACGCACGTCGGCACCGGCACGGACGACGTCATCCACGGCACGGCCGGCCCCGACGTCATCGCCGCGCTCGACGGTGACGGCGACGACGTCCTCGTCGGCGACCGCGGTGACGACGCGCTCTACGGCGAGGCCGGTACGGACCGGCTCGCCGGCGGCCCCGGTCAGGACGT
>WHTB01000121.1 GCA_009379735.1 Propionibacteriales bacterium | reverse complement strand
GGGCGTCTTCACGGTGGTGGTGGCCGGCGGGCCGCGGGCCGGCGACTTCGTGCTCGGCTCGGTCGCGTCGGTGACCAGCGAGCGGGGGGCGCTGATGATCGGCGGCCTGGCGTGCGTGGTCGGCGTGCTCATCACCGTGCTGCTGCAGCGTCGCTTCCTGACCTACGACGCCCGCCATCCCACACCTTGACCCGGTCCGGAACCTTCGCGCCGAGGTTGCGCGTATGTCCCACCTACTCGCGTCGACGTTGCGCGTGTGTCCGGACATACGCGCAACCTCGGCGGGAGGAAGGGGGCCTGGACATTGGCGCAGCCTCGGCGGGAGGAAGGGGGCCTGGACATTGGCGCAGCCTCGGCGGGAGGAAGGGGGCCTGGACATTGGCGCAACCTCGGCGGGAGGAAGGGGGCCTGGACATTGGCGCAACCTCGGCGGGAGGAAGGAGGCCCGGGACGGGGTCAGGCGTGCAACCAGGCGGCGGTGTCGGGGGGCAGCGAGCCGTTGCGTACGTCGGCGGTATGACCGGTGGCGACCACCAGCTTCCCTGGGTCGGCCAGTGCGGTCAGGTCGAACACCTCGTCGCCGCAGTTGACCACGCAGATCAGCCCGTCACGGCGCAGCGCCACGACGTCGTCGCGCGTGTCCACGAACGCGACCCGCCGACCGAGCTGTGGCAGCAGCTCCCGCCGGGTCGCGATCAGCCGCCGGTAGAGCTCCAGCGTCGACGCCTCGTCGCCCTGCTGCGCCTCGACCGACAGGGCGGCCCAGGAGTCCGGCTGCGGCAGCCACGGCGTCGCGCCGTCGGGTCCGAAGCCGTACGGGCTCGCCGTCCCCGACCAGGGCATCGGCACCCGGCAGCCGTCCCGGCCGATCCCCGCGCCGCGCCGCCAGGTGGGATCCTGCCGGGCCTCGGCGGGTACGTCGGCCTGCGGCAGCCCGAGCTCCTCACCTGCGTACACGTAGGCGGACCCGGGCAGTGCGAGCATCATCGCCGTCGCCGCCCGCGCCCGCGCCAGGCCGACGGAGCCACCGCCGAACCGCGATACATGCCGGTCGACGTCGTGGTTGCTCAGCACCCAGGTCGCCGCCGCCCCCACCGGGTCCACCGCGGCGAACGTCTCGTCGACCACCCGGCGGAACTCGTCGGCTGACCACTCCGCCTCGAGCCAGTGGAAGTTGAACGCCTGCTGCAGCTCGTCGGGCCGGACATACCGCGCCATCGACTCGGCGCTGCTGACCCACGCCTCGGCGACCGCCATCCGGTCGCCCGGGTACGACGCGATCACGTCGTGCCAGCGCCGGTAGACGTCGTGCACGCCGGGCTGGTCCCAGTACGGCCGGTCCAGCTCGCTCATCGCCTCGTCGATGCCACCGACGTTCTGCTCCGCCTCGACATCGGGGAGCCCGGGCTCTTTGAACAGCCCGTGTGCCACGTCGATGCGGAAGCCGTCGACGCCACGGTCCAGCCAGAACCGCAGGACCGACTCGAACTCGTCACCGACCTCGGGGTTGTCCCAGTCGAAGTCGGGCTGCGTCGCGTCGAACAGATGGAGGTACCACTGGCCGTCCGGCACCTGGGTCCAGGCCGGCCCGCCGAACACCGACTGCCAGTTGTTCGGTGGCGTGCCGTTGTCGCGGCCGTCGCGGAAGAGGTAGCGGGCCCGCTCGGGTGTCCCGGGGCGGGCGGCCAGCGCAGCCTCGAACCACGCGTGCGCGCTCGACGAGTGGTTGGGTACGACGTCGACGATGACCCGCAGCCCCAGGTCGTGCGCTGCGGCGAGCATGGCGTCGAAGTCGTCGAGCCGGCCGAACAGCGGGTCGACGTCGCGGTAGTCGGCGACGTCGTAGCCGTGGTCGGCCTGCGGCGAGGTGTAGAACGGCGTCAGCCAGACCGCGTCGACACCGAGGTCCGCGAGGTACGGCAGGCGCGACGTGATGCCGGCCAGGTCGCCCACGCCGTCCCCGTCGGAGTCGGCGAAGCTGCGGACGTAGATCTGGTAGCAGACGGCGTCCTGCCACCAGAGGCGGGAGTCAGGCACTCAGGGCTCCGAAGGTCGTCGGGTCGATGGCGATCCACAGGTGTTCGGCCCGGGCCACGATCCGGCCGTCGGAGTCGTACAGTGTCGTCGCGGTGAACGTCTTGCGCCCGTCCTCGCCGAGCAGCCGTCCCATCACGACGTGGCGTTCGCCGATGGTCGCCGGGGCGTCGAGCTGAGCGGTCATCCGGCCGAGGACGAGCGGGCGACCCTCCAGGTCAACGGTCCACGCGCCCGGGCAGTCCAGCGCCGCCCACACGTACTCCTCCCCGACGACGCCCGGGTCGCGCTCGAGTGAGGCGTGCGGCGTCCAGAGGCAGGCGGTACGACCGTCGCCGACCGGGCCGGAGAACAGCCGCAGGCCGTCGCCGGGCTCCCGGTCGGGGCCGCAGGTGAAGCAGGTGGGGAAGGGGTGGGAGCGGAGCCCGGCGTACGAGCGCTCGGCCTCGGCCGCCTCCGCCATGCTCACGGCGTCGACGGGGGTGATGTCCACGTCGACGACGGACGCCTCGGCGACCAGCACGGCGCCGTGCATGAGCCGGGCGGTGGTCGGGCCGCCGTCGACGTCCAGCTCGATGCCGAGCGGTGGTGGCTGCCGGAGACTGACGCTGACGCCGGTGGTGGTGTCACGGGTGCTGGTGCGGGGCGCGTCGCCGCCGGCGTGGATGGTGGCAGCAAGCAGCCCGGCGGTGTAGCCGCCGTTAGCCGAGCGAGGGGGGCCAGCGAACCGGGGAGCAATGGTGATCATGGGAGTCAGGGAGGGGGGAGGTGGTCGGTGCCGGGACAGCCTAGCCCCGGATCACCAATTCGCCAGGGCCGTGGGCAGCCGGCGGGTTGTCAGTAACTCGTGAGCGTGCCGCCGCGAGGGTCGTACTGACAGCTTGGGCGCAACGCCGGCGGGGAGGGGCGTGCCAGAATGACAAGCGTGAGCGAACTGATCGACACCACGGAGATGTACCTTCGCACGATCTTCGAGCTCGAGGAGGAGGGCATCATCCCCCTCCGGGCCCGGATCGCGGAGCGGCTACACCAGTCTGGCCCCACCGTGAGCCAGACCGTGGCCCGGATGGAGCGCGACAACCTGCTCACGGTCGAGGGTGACCGGCACCTCGAGCTCACCGGCCACGGCCGCCAGCTGGCGACCCGGGTGATGCGCAAGCACCGGCTCGCCGAGCGGCTGCTGACCGACGTGATCGGCCTCGACTGGGAGCTGGTGCACGCCGAGGCCTGCCGCTGGGAGCACGTGATGTCCGAGCAGGTCGAGCGGCGCCTGGTCGAGATCCTCAAACACCCGACCGAGTCGCCGTACGGCAACCCGATCCCCGGGCTGGACGAGCTGGGCGAGGGCGACAAGGTCGAGGGTTTCATGGACGGCGTCGAGCAGCTCGACACCGTCATCCCCGCCGACGAGACCCAGCTGACCGTGACCGTCCGGCGGATCGGGGAGCCGATCCAGACCGACGAGCAGCTGATGGGGGCGCTGCGCCGCGTCGGCGCCCAGCCCGACAAGGTGGTCCAGGTCTCCCGCGGAGCGGAGGGCGTCCTGATCGGCAGCGGCGGCGAGATGGCCGAGATCGACGTCGAGGCCGCGTCGCACGTGTTCGTCGTCCGCGGCTGACGTCGCGGGCCTGCCGCCGACGCCCCGATGACCGACTGGGCCGCGTATGTCGCGGAGTTCCACGCGCTGCACCCCGGCATCAGCGAGCAGGTCCTGACCCGTACGACGAACGGCGACACGACGCCGTACACCTGGCTGGCCCGAGCCGTGTCCGGGCAGCGCGTCCTCGACCTCGCCTGCGGTAACGGTGCTCTCACCCAGGCGCTCCGGGAGGAGGGCCGGGCCTCCGACCCGTGGGTGGTCGGTGCCGACCTGTCGGTCGCCGAGCTGCGTGACGGACGACGCCGCGGGCGTACGGAGCCGGTGGTGGTCGCCGACGCGCTCCGGCTGCCGTTCGCCGACGCCTGCTTCGACGCGGTGGTGTGCTCCGCCGGTCTGATGGTCGTCGGTGACGTCGACGCCGCCTTGGTCGAGTCGGGCCGGGTGCTGCGCGCCGGCGGCGTGTTCGCCGCGACGGTGGCGACGGTGCGACCGGTGCGGCCGAGCGACGTGCGGCTGCTGGCGCCGCTGACCGCACGCCTGCGTTCGACCCCGCAGTTCCCCGCCGGCGGCGAGCTCACCGGGCTGGGCAGCAGTCTGGCCGCGGCCGGCTTCACGGTGCTCGAGGACGCCAGCGAGCGCTTCGGGTACGTCGTACGCACCGCGGAGGACGCCGACCTGCTGATGCGCGCGCTGTACCTGCCGGGTACGCCCGACCGGCGTCGCGTCAACGCGGCCCGTTGGCTCGCCGAGCGTGCGTCGTCCGCGCCGGAGGACGGGGTCGACGTCGCCGTGCCCGTACGCCGCCTGGTCGCCCTGCGGTCCTAGGGTGCGGGATAGCGAAACCGGTTGTCGCGATGTCGGGCGGACGTGACACGATCTGGTCTCGTGCGCCGTCCCGTCAGCCCGTTCGGGGATCTTCCCCGTGAGGTAGCCGTCCTCGCCGCGGTCGCGCTGGCCGTCGCCGTAGGGTTCGGCGTCGTCGCCCCGGCGATCCCGGTGTTCGCGCGCGACTTCGGGGTCGGCAAGACCGCGGCCGGCGCGGTGATCTCGGCGTTCGCGCTGATGCGGTTCGTGTCGGCACTGGCCGGCGGCAAGCTGGTCGACGCCTTCGGTGAGCGCGTCATCCTCACGTCGGGCATCCTGATCGTCGCCGTGTCGACCGGGCTCGCGGGCGCGGCCCAGTCGTACGAGCAGCTGCTGGTGCTGCGCGGCATCGGCGGCATCGGCAGTGCGATGTTCACCGTGGCCGCGGTGGCGCTGCTGTTCCGGGTGGTCGACTCCAGTCGACGCGGGCGGGCCAGCAGCATGTTCCAAGGCGGGTTCCTGGTCGGTGGGCTGCTCGGCCCGCTGCTGGGCGGCTGGCTGACCGGGATCAGCCTGCGGCTGCCGTTCGCCGTTTACGCCGTGTCGCTGCTGGTCGCCGGCGCGATCGGCGCGGTCTTCCTGGCCAAGGCGGAGATCCGGGACGAACCGGCGGTGCCGGTGGTCGACGCCCCGGCCGACGACCCGACCGACGCCCCGACCGATGCCCCGACCGACGACCCGGCCGAGGTCGTCTCGACCAGCCTGCGCGAGGCGTTCGCCCATCCGGCGTACCGGACCGCCTTGGTGGTCAGCTTCGGCACCGGCTGGGGGTTGTTCGGCGTACGGATGAGCCTGGTGCCGCTGTTCGTGACCGAGGCGATGCAGGTCGGCGTGATCTGGGTCGGCGTCGGGTTCCTGCTCTCGTCGCTCGCGCAGGCCGCCCTGCTGATCCCGGCCGGTCGCTACATCGACCAGGTGGGGCGGCGCCCGGCGATGATGGCCGGGGGAGCCGTTGCCGGGGTGGCGATGCTGCTGATCGCGTTCAGCACGCTGCTGCCGGTCTACCTGGTGGCGATGCTGCTGTTCGGGGCCGGCAGCGCGCTGATGGGCAGCGCGCCCGGTGCCGTGGTCGGCGACGTGATGAAGGGCCGCGGCGGCCGGGTGGTCGCGGCGTTCCAGATGTCGTCGGACCTCGGCGCGATCGCCGGGCCGCTGGTGGCCGGAGCGCTGGCCGACACCCTGTCGTACGGCTGGGCCTTCGCGGTCACCGCCGGCGTGCTGTTCGTCGGTGTCGCGATGTCGACCCGGATGCCGGAGACCCGCCAGCCGACACCGCTGACCTGACTTTGTCTGACCTGGGTTGCCCGGTCGTGCCAAGGTGGGATCCGTGCCCGAGGAGCCCGTCGCCACCGAGAGCCCGGATGACGCAGCCGCGCCGCCGCCGGTATGGCGTCGGCGACTGTTCCGGGCCGGGCAGGTGGTGCTGGTCGGGCTGATGGCGGTGGTGGGGGCGGCGGCCGGTGGGCTCGGCCTCGGCTCGGTCTGGGCCAGCAGCGCGAGCGACGACCTGTACACCGTACAAGCGCGCGTCATCCCGCACAGTCAGATCGACATCCCGACCAGTGTCGGCACGGCGACGTTCGACACGCACCGCTGGGGCCCGGGGGCGCGTGTCGAGGTCAGCGCGCAAGCGATCCCGCCGGTGGGGCGGTCGGCGAACTCGCCGCGGATCGACATCGACGCGCAGATCGACCAGATCAAGGAGCTCGCCCGCGAGACCATCGTGCGTACTGCTCAGAAGACGGCCGTCGGTGCGCTCGGCGGTGCGGTGCTCGGCGTCCTCGTCTGGTACGCCGTCAGCGGAGCGAGCCACACGGCCCGGCGGCGGGTGACGGTCACCGCCACGGCCGGGGTGACCGGCGGAGTGCTGTGCCTGGCGGGCTGGGGCGCCGGCTCGTACCTCAGCTTCGACGAGGAGTACGGCAGCCACCTCGAGGCCGACGGGCTGCTCGCGGTCGGCCTGTCCGCCGACAAGCTGCTGGCTCAGCTGAACGCCCGGGACCAGAAGTACGCCGGCTACGTGCAGAGCCTGGCGACGTACATCTCCCGGCTGCGGGAGGGAGCCAGCCCGGAGCGACAGGTCGAGGTGGCGACGCGGGTGATGCTGGTGTCCGACATCCACGGCCGCAACGTCTATCCACAGCTGGCCGAGGTGATTAAGAGCGAGGACGTCGACTTCGTCATCGACTCGGGTGACCTCGTGCAGTGGGGCACCGGCTTCGAGCTGAGCGAGCGTGACGACCTGCGGGAGGGGATCGAGTCGCTCGGCGTGCCGTACGTGTTCGTCAAGGGCAACCATGACGGCAACGCGACGGTCGACGAGCTAGCCACGGTCCCGAACGTGGTGGTCGTCGACGACCAGCGGATCGAGCTCAAGGGCCTCGGCGTCTTCGGGGTCGGCGACCCGAGGCGCTACCAGGACGGTGGGCCGGTCGAGGCCGAGGACCCCGACGGCGTCGAGGAGATGGAGCGCGGCGCCGCCGAACAGGCCGTCGAGGACCTCGACCCCGAGGCCGGACCGGTCGACCTGGCGGTGATGCACCATCCGTCCGGTGCGCGTCGGCTGGGCGAGCTGCTCGAGGCGCCGGTCTGGGTCAGTGGACACACGCATTCGCCGGCTCTGGAGGTGTCCGACTCGTCGGTTGACCTCACCGTGGGTACGACGGGCGCCGCGGGCATCCGGACGTTCCGCCGCCAGGACGAGACGGGCGAGGTCGTCGCGACGCCGCAGAGCTTCGACATCTTGAACTTCAACAGCGAGTGCGCGCCGGTGAGCCTGACCCGGTTCTCGTACCCGGACGCACTCAGCGAGGTCGGCAACGCGCTGGTGACGTACCAGACGCTGAAGCTGGACCGTCCCGAATCGGAGTCGCCGCGTACCTGTGAGTGACGTAATGTCCAACCACATGCGATGGATGGGGATCTCCGGCTGCGCGGTCGTGTTGCTACTGGTCTCGGGATGCGGCGGTGACGAGACGCCGAAAGAGGTGGCTCCTGGGGTCAAGGCGACGTACGCCGGGGTCGGTCTCGGGGAGTGGCGGCAGTCGAAGGCGCAGCGCACCCGCGTGCTCGACGTCAAACCGGTCGAGGGTGGCGTCGCCGCGTTGATCAGCACCTGTGCGCAGAGCACTGGGCCGGGCAACGTCACGCTGATCGTCGACGCGTTCAAGGTGCACCTCGACAAGGTGCACGCGTCGCCGATGCCTGAGCAGCCGTCCGACCTGCCGACTCCGGTGTTCCCGCTGGACAGCATCGTGCTGGACAAGGGCGACTGCGCCGATGGCTGGCTGGCGTTCCCCGTCCCGGACGAGGACATCGACGCCGTGACCTTCAAGCCGCGCGACGGAGCGCTCGAGACGTGGGCGGTCTACTGACCCGCGCCGTGCGTTGTCCACAGGGGTGCCGCCCCCCTTCCCGCCGAGGTTGCGCGTATGTCGGACCGATGGCGACTCACCCCGCCCGTACCCGGTCATCCCCACGTCTGCAGGAGTGGGGATGGTCGGGAACGGCACGGGCCTGCCGTTACGGGAGCCCCGAGCCGGCCGACATTCGCGCAACCTCGGCGCGAGAATCTGGGCAAGATCTGCAACCTCGACGTGACTGGGGCTCGGCGAGCTCGACTTCGCCCGGCTCTGCCGGCAGCGCGGTTACCGAAGCCGAGCCCGGAGGACGAGTTTATGCGTCAGGTTGAGCACGCACTCCGTTCACAACGCCCTGCCGTCGCATAACGGCCGGGCAACCGTGACGTATTTGTCACGCTCCCCCTGCCACTACGGAAGGACCCCCCGCTCAGCCCTCGGGTTGCGTCGACTCCTCGCCCGTTGGCGTCGGCGACGGCTCTTCCGTCGGCACCGGCTGGCCGTCCGAACCGCACGCGGGAGCCTCTGGCGCCGTGGTGACGATGCCGACAACCGTGGCGGTGCTTCCCTCATCGACGACTGCGGTGATCTGGAGTTGACGCTCCGCCTCATCCGTCTTGCCGGCGCGGCCCTCGAGCTCAGTCGACACCGAATCCACGCACTTGTTGCCGTCGTAGTCACGGGCCGGGAGGCCGCTACTAAGTGGAGCGAAGGTCCAGGTCTTCTCGCCGACGACCAACTGCAGGCCAGCCGAGCCGTTCTTCAGCCTGCCGTCGAGGGTCCTCGGCTCGGGAGCTGTGTAGGGCTTGTCGTTCAGTGACGTGAGGGTGTTGTTGCCGTCGCGCCCCACCCCGACAGTCGGCTTGCTGTTCGCGAAGTAGTTCAACTCCTCGCGCAGGGTGTTGGTCCTGGTCACGCCGTCGTAGCCGTCGAAGTCGGGTTCCCACGGCTGGTCGAGCAATCCGGCGTAATCCAGTCCGAGGCCGAGTCGCAGACCGTCGTAGCACCAGCCGTCGCCGCACGTCGTGAGCTTCGGCGCCGGCGAGGGCGGCGGTTCGGTGGTCGGCGGATCGCTCGGGTCACCTGACGGAGGGTTAGTCGGATCGCCGGTCGGGGGGTTCGTCGGCGTGCTGGGCGAAGTCGAGGAGCCGCCGCTCTTCTTCTTGGGCTTCCAGGTCGAGCCGCTGTCGCCGCTCGGCGTCGTCGCCGGCGGGACCTTGAGGTTCGGTGCCTTGCCGTTGCCGACCGGCGCCGGCCCGGCCGGCACGACGGCCACGCCGTTGCGGTACTTCTCGGCGATCGCGAGCACCAGCGAGACGTACGACTCCGAGTGGTTGTAGCGGAACACCGCGGCCTCGGCGCCCTCGCGCGTGCTCAGGTCGCCGCTGCCCGCGCAGAGGTACGCCCCGGCGGCCAGGGCGGCGTCATCGATGTCGTGCGGGTCGCGGACGCCGTCGTTGTCACCGTCGGCCGCGACCGACGCCCACGTCGTGGGGATGAACTGCATCGGGCCGACGGCGCGGTCCCAGACCTTGTCGTTGTCCAGCCGGCCACCGTCGGAGTCCCTGATCGTGGCGACGCCGGGAGCACCGTTGAGCGGCAGCCCGATGATGTGCGGCGCGGTCGAGCCGTTGGGCTGCACCGTCGAGCCGCCGAACTGGCCGTGGTTGGACTCGACCCGCCCGATGCCCGCGAGCAGGGCCCAGTCGATCCGGCAGGACGGGTCCGTACGGGCGAGCGTGGCCGCCGCCGCCCGGTACGCGCGCATCACCGGGGCGGGCATGTCGAAGCTGTTGATACCGCTGATCGGTCGGCGCAGGTCACCGCCGAGACCCGAGTCGACGCGTGGGGAGTCGAGCTCGGTGCCGAGGTCCATCGGCACCTGCCGGACGCCGTCGTCGGAATCCTCGGCGTCCTGCAACAGCGACGTGAACGGGCGGACCAGGTCTGACAGCGCACCGGTCGAAGCGTCGAACCGGCCCAGCAGGTCGGCCGGTGGGGCCGAGAACGCCAACGGCAACGGCAGCATCAGCGCGACCGCGGTGGTCTTCAGAGCTGCGCGCCGTCGGCGCAGCGACGACGTCAGCCGGGTCAAAACGGCGCGGATCGGGCGTACGCCCCCCGCGGCTGCTGTGGTCGCGTCGTCTGAGTTGGTCATGGCATCAAAGGTCCCCCACACACGCTAACCCGGCTCGCAGCGCGTGACCACCCTGGGCCGCTCGGTGATCGGTGAAAAGAGTGCGCTTACGGCCGCGTCGGCAGGTCGACGAGCTCGACCACCCCGTCGTACCCGGCGATCGCGACGCGGCCGTCGTCCAGCGGCAGGGCCCGAACCTGCTCTCCTCCGCGCCGGGAAAGCTCGACCTCGTCGACCTGGCTGAGGGCTCCGTCCGTGCTCACCGCGACCACCTGCATCCGCTGCCCACCGGCCGTCCAGTCGGTGACGGGCACCAGTGCCAGCCGACGCTCCGGTAGGTAGCTGAACGCCCGCGAGTCCTGCTCGACCGGCGTGTAGCTCTGCGCCCCGAGGTCGGCGGTGTCGACGCGGGTCGGCCGGTCCAGCCGGGTCAGGTCGAAGCTGGAGACCTGCACGCCCTTGACCTGACCCTCCTGGGTGGCGTCCTGCCCCACGCCGAGCAGCAAGTCGTCGCCGATCGGGTGCAGGTACGCCGAGTACCCGGGGATCTTCAGCTCGCCACGTACCCGCGGCCGGGTCGGCTCGGACAGGTCGACCGTGTACAGCGGGTCGGTCTGCCGGAACGTCACCACGACGGCGAGGTCGCCGAACCACCGGACGGCGCGGATCTGCTCGTTGCGGCCCATGCCGCCGACGGACCCGACCTCCTTGAGGCCACCGCCGGCCTCCTCGAGCACGGTGATCCCGCTCTCCTGTGGCCGGCCGAGACCGCCCTGCATGCTGGCGACTCGCAGCAGCCCGTCGTGCTCGGAGAACGCCCACCGGTCGTGCACCCTGCCGGGGACCTTGCCGGATGCGGTGTACGTCGTGGCCGCGCCGTCCAGCGTGAACGCGTGCACCTGGGTGGAGGGCTCGCGGTGCGGCGGCGTCCTGACCACATCGCTGGTCGGCATGTCCCCCTCGGCCATCGGCATGAAGCCGCCGTCGGTCGTCGCGACGTAGAGCCGGTCGGTGGACGAGTAGACCAGGTCGCCGCTCGCCGACACGCCGACGGCGTCCAGCGCGGACGGCAACAGCGGGCTCATCGTCACCACGGTCACCGTGCCGAGCCCGGCGTCGCGCTTGGGGTGTCGCACGTCAGAGCAGTCGAGCAGCTGCTCGTCGCCACGCTGCGGCAGCCAGTCCTGGGCGGTCGTCGAGCGGATCAGCCGGCGGTTCTCGGCCAGCGCCTGCACCTCGCTGGTCGTACGGTCCGGCTGGACGAACGGCAGGTCGGGGGAGTGGGAGAGTACGAGCCGGACGACGCCGTCGTACTCCCGTGCCGAGACCAGCCGGCCGTCGAGCTGCTCGGTGCGGACGAGCGTCGGATCGTCCAGGTCGGACAGGTCGACCGTGCTGACGACGGTGTCGTTGTACTCCGGCCAGGACCAGTCGGACAGCCGCGCGTCCGGCTGGCCCTGCTGGTCCGGCTGGTCCAGCTGTGGGAGCCGGGTGCCGGTCACGACGGCACGGTCGCCGACCAGCAGCAGCTCGTTGAACTGGTCGCCGCCGGACTCCGACAGCCGTACCTTGCCGACCTCGACGGGGGTGTCGCCGACCGTGTCCTCGACGTGCAGCGTTCCGTTGCGGACGAAGATCACGTGCCTGCCGTCGGTCTTGACCAGGTCGGGCTCGTCGACGCCGGCCTCCTGCACGTTGGTACCGGTCTCGCCGTTGCCGACGGCCGCGTCCGCAGATGAGGACCGGGCCTGAGGCGCCGCCATCTCCGCCGCGCCCGGCGCCGAACCCTTCATCGCCATCGAGTCCTGCATGATGTAGGGGTGTCCGCCGCCCAAGCCGTACGGCGTGACCTGTGGCAGCGCCGCCGTGACGTACCAGTCGCGCAGCGCGTCGCAGTCGTCGAACGTGCGCAGCCCGTCGGCCGCGGCCGACGGCGCCGAAGCGCTCACCGTCACACCGACCGCCACCAGCCCGGCTCCGACCGCCACGATCCCGGTCCTCGTCGCCCACGT
>WHTB01000110.1 GCA_009379735.1 Propionibacteriales bacterium | reverse complement strand
GCCGTCGGTGTCGAAGGCGATGCGCAGGCCGCCGGAGCAGATGGTGGAGATCGTCGAGGACCTGATCAAGCTGCTCGACGGGCTGGAGCAGACGTTCCGCCGCGGACGGCACCCCGACGCCAAGACGGCCAAGCCGACGGCCCAGCTGCTGCGCGGCCTCGCCGACGAGCTCGAGCTCTAACCCACCCCGCCCCCTCCTCGCGCCGAGGTTGCGCGGATGTCCGGATTCCTCGCGCCGAGGTTGCGCGGATGTCCGTTCCTTTCGCGCCGAGGTTGCGCGGATGTCCGGGTTGGCGGCCCTGGGCGTGGACATAAGTGCAACCTCGGCGCGAAGAGCTGGGACATAAGTGCAACCTCGGCGCGAAGAGCTTGGAGTGGGTGACGGTCAGGGGCGGGGGTGGGATTCGGCCGCCCGTTGACCGAGCGCGCTCCGGCCGCGGAGCACGACGACCAGCCAGATCACCAGCAACGCCGCCGCGACCCCGAGTCCGAGCTGCGGCTCCAGCGGCATCAGGATGCCCAGCCCGCCACCGAGCACCCACGACAGCTGCAGCAACGTCTCCGACCGGGCGAACACGCTGGTGCGGACATGCTCGGGCACCGCGTCCTGGATGATCGCGTCGAGCGACAACTTGCCGAGCTGCTGGCAGAGACCGGCCGCCAACCCCAGCGCCACCGCCAGCGGCAGCCCGTAGAACAGCGCGGCCAGCACCGCAACCGACACATCGAGGACGAGGACGACGAGCACGATCAGCTGCGGCGGCCGTGACCGCAGCACCGAGCCCAGGACCGTACCGATCGTGCTGCCTGCGCCCGCGGCCCCCACCACCAGACCGAGCAGCAGCGTCGTGCGGTCCTCCCAGCCGGCGAACGGCTGGTCTCGCAGCAGGAACGCCATGTACATGATCAGGAAGCCCGACAACGCCCGCAGCCCGGCGTTGCAGCGCAACGCGGTGACCACCGGAGCCGTGATCCCGAACCGCGCGCTGCCGCTCATCTTGTTGAGCGGCACACTGGACTCGCCCTCCGAGGAGTCGACCCGGGCCGGCAGCAAGACGGCGAGGATCGTGCCGCCGACGAACAGCAGGAACGCGTAGCGCAGCGTCCACTCCGGTCCGACCGCCGACAGCCCACCGGCGATCGGTGCCGAGATCCCGGCGCCCGCGACGCCGGCGAGCGAGACCCGCGAGTTGGTCTTGACCAGGGTCAGCCCAGCGGGGATCAACCGAGGCACCGCCGACGCGCGGGTGACGCCGTACGCCTTGGACGCCACCAGCACCCCCAGCGCCGCCGGGAACTGCCAGGCCGACTCGTTGACGACCGCCGTAGCCAGCACCCAGCACAGGAAGCCCCGCAGGGCCATCGTGCCGCCTATCGCCCACCGCCGACCCCGCCGGAACCGGTCCAGGAACGGCCCGATCAGCGGTGCCACGATGGCGAACGGCAGCATCGTCAGTAGCAAGAACAGAGCAACTTGGCCGCGCGCCTCACCCGTCGGCACGGTGAAGAACAACGTGCCCGCCAGCGCCACCGCGACCGCCGCGTCACCGGCGGCGTTGAACGCGTGCAGCTCGATCAGCCGGGACAGACCCGACTCCCCGGCGCCCTCCGCGTGGCTGGCGCGTCGGGCCAGCAGGAACGCCGACCGCGCCCCGCGACCGGTCGCTCGGGCAGCCGTACCCGACACCCGAGCGGCCCCGCTCGCCCCGCGACGTACGGCGTACCCCGCGCCGGCGATGCGGGTACGGGCGCTCGGCGTACCCCCGTCCGCATCCGACGACGACGGATCCGATCCAGCGGTGCCGCGGTCCGCGCGAGATCCCCCGGCCGTGTACAACGGCTGGGTCTCCTCGTTCGCGTGGTCGCGGCCGGACCGGTCGGGTGGGTGCACCCGTCCATCCTGCCCAAGGCTCGTGCACAATGGGGCCATGACCCCCTCCGCGCGTTCCGCCAAGCCCGACGCCGTCTTGTCGGCAGCCGCGGAGATCGCCCGTGCGGCGCTGTCGGAGGTGGTCGACGCGGCCGAGGTGGGCGAGCACACCGGCTTCCGGACCGAGGGCGAGCGGGTCGGCACGCACTACTTCGAGGCCAGGCGTCTCGGGTACGTCGGCTGGCGCTGGTCGGTCACCCTCACCCGGGCCTCCCGCCAGCGCACGGCCACGGTCGACGAGATGGTGCTGCTGCCCGGGCCAGAGGCCCTGATGGCGCCGGAATGGGTGCCGTGGAAGCAGCGGATCGAGCCGGCGGACCTCGGGCCCGGGGACCTGCTGCCGACCGATGACAACGACCCGCGGCTGGTCCCCGGCTACACCACCGGGGATGCGGTTATCGACGACCGTTCCGTACGTGCGGTGTGTGACGAGGTCGAGCTCGGCCGCGAGCAGGTGCTGTCGCTGGAGGGTCGTGACGCGGCGGCCGAGCGTTGGTACGACGGAGACCGCGGCCCGCAGACGCCGCTCGCCGAGGCCGCGCCGGCACCGTGCGGCACCTGCGGCTACCTGACTCGGCTGGCCGGCCCGCTGAGCACGGTGTTCGGCGTGTGCGCCAACGAGAACTCCCCGGACGACGGCCGGGTCGTGTCGTTCGACCACGGCTGCGGTGCGCACTCGTCGGTACGGCTGAGCCGGGCCGCGCATGCGCAGGCCCTACCCGCGCCGGTGTTCGACACTCTTGGGTACGACGACATCGAGAACTTCTGAGTCAGCTGGCCCGGCGGACCGCCGACCAGTCGTGCTCGCGAGCCCAGTCCTCGAGGCTGTGCCAGCCGACCTCCGTGTACGTTGCGTGCAACTGCTCGATGTCGACGGAGTAGCCGGTGTCGCGGAGGAACTCGAGCATCGCGAGCATGTCCTCCTGACCCGGGCTACGGAAGGCGTCCAACGGCACCTCGGCGAACCGTACGTTTCTGTCGAGCGCGTCTGACAGGGCCGCCGCCACCTCTGCGCCGGTGACCTCGACCGAAGCGAGCTCGACCCGTACGCCGGTGAACCGCTCCGGCTGCTCGATCACGAGTGCGGCAAAGGCCGCGAGGTCGGCGATGGCGACCTGCTGCAGTGGCAGGTCCGCCGGCATGCCGAACCCGTAGCTGCCCTCCCGAAGGGCTGGCGCTACCCAGGGCGCGTCGACGTTCTCGAGGAACGCCACCGGAGCGAGCACGGTGTGCGGTGTGCCGAGCGCGGCAAGGTGTCGTTCGGCTCTCGCCTTGCTCTCGAAGTGCGGGATCCCCGTCTCGTCGAGGGCGCTCGCGACCGACGAGTAGACGAGATGTGCGACGCCCGCGTCGTGGACGGCGTCGATAAGCGCGATCGCCTGCCGTGCCTCGGTCTCTGGGCTGACCTCGAACGGCGTACCCATCGCGAAGACCACGTCGACGCCGGCGGCTGCCTTCCGTACTGTGTCGGGCTCGTCGAAGTCGGCGGTCACGACCTCCGCACCGAGTTGTTCGAGTGACTTCGCTTGTTCGCCGTCGGGTCGCCGGGTGACGGCACGCACCCGATGTCCGCGGGTGAGCAGCTCGCGCGCAACGGCGCCTCCTTGGGTCCCGGTCGCGCCGGTAACGAGAACGTGACGACTCATGGCTCCTACCTCCTGCTGACGGATGACTTGCTCCTGCAACTGTTGCTAACACAACTGTTGCTCGAACAATTCCCGATAAGATTCCGGCATGAGTCAGGACGCCGATCGCACGCTTGCATGGTTGGAGCTGCACCAGGCCAGCGCGCTGCTGCGCAGCGAGCTCAGCCGCCGCCTCGAGGCCGAGGCCGACATGACCGTGTCCGACCGCGACGTGCTGTGGTACCTCGCCAACACGGTCGACCGCCGCCTCACCATGTCCGACATCGCCGGGCGCCTGATGATGAGCCGCAGCGGCGTCACCAGGCTGGTCGACCGGTTGGAGCGTCGCGGCTGGGTCCGGCGCGAGGTGGTGCCGGAGAACCGCCGGCAGACGTTCGCCGCGCTCACGACCGCGGGCACCAAGGCGGCGCGCCGCAGCACTCCCGTGGCATGGCGCGGGCAGCACGAGCTGTTCGACCAGCGGCTCACGGCGACCGACGTCGCCGACCTGCGCCGGGTCCTGGGCAAGCTGCTCCGGCGGCTCGACGTACTCGACGGGCGCGGCTGACCACCGTCGTCGGGGTCGTCTACGCTCCGGTCAGTCGAGGAGGTGTGCCCATGGCGGAGGTCAGCACGAGGCAGGTCGCGGTCGTCGGGCTCGGTGTCATGGGCGGCCGGATCGCCCGCCGGCTGCTGAGCGCGGGCCACGACGTCACGGTGTGGAACGGAGACGGCCGGAAGGCGGCGCCGCTGGTCGCCGACGGGTGTCGCGCCGCGCGCACTCCGGCCGATGCGGCTCGGGCGGCCGATGTGGTGATCACGATGGTGTCCGACGCCGAGGCGCTACGAGCCGTCGCGGCCGGCGCGGACGGGGTGCTCGCCGGGCTGTCCGACGGCGGCACCCTGGTCCAGATGTCGACGGTCGGCGTGGAGTCGATGCAGGACCTGCAGGCGTCGCTGCCGGAGCAGGTCGCGCTTCTCGACGCACCCGTGCTCGGCAGCGTCGTGGAGGCCGAGTCCGGCACCCTGACGGTGTTCGCCGGTGGGCCCGACTCGCTGCTGCGTGACGTGCGTCCGCTGTTGTCGGCGCTCGGGACCGTCCTGCCGGTCGGGCCAGTCGGCATGGGGACGGCCGCGAAGCTGGTCGCCAACGCCAGCCTGCTCGGCGTCGTAGGTCTGCTGGGTGAAGTGCTGTCGCTGGCCGACGGGCTAGGCCTGCCGACGCAGGTGGCGCACGACGTGCTCGCGGCGACGCCGCTGGCGGCGCAGGCCGACCGTCGCCGGCCGGTGCTGGAGTCGAGGCAGTTCCCGCCTCGGTTCGCGCTCGGTCTCGCCCGCAAGGATGCCGACCTGATCATCCGGCCAGACCTCGACCTCAGGCTGCTGCCGGCGGTGCGTTCGTGGCTGGTCGACGCGGAGGCGGCCGGGTCGGGTGAGGAGGACTACGCCGCCGTACTCGCGACGATCATCGACGCGCCGCGCCGCCGCTGACCGAGTCCGGTGACGGGCGAATGGCAGCGCCGCTCGCGGGTAGGCTCCCGCTGTGGGTCGCAGTGGTGCCGCTCAGAGCCGGGAGCGCGCGGACAACCGCACGCCGTTCGAGCGGTTCGTCGAGGTGGCGTACACCCGAGTCAGCCAGGCGCCGTTCTTCTTCGTGTGCCTTGCGGTCGTCGTCGCCTGGCTGGCCAGCCTGCCGCTCTGGGTCGACCTCAAGGCGTGGCAGGTCGCCATCCACACCGTCAGCAGCGTCTTCACCTTGTTGCTGCTGGTCCTACTCGAGAATGCCAGCCGCCGGGCCGAGGAAGCCGCGCAGGAGAAGCTCAACGTCATCGCCGAGGCGCTGGCTGCGCTGATGGACTCGCGGGCGCCGGACGACCAGGATCTCCGGGAGGCCACTCAGCGGCTGCGTGACGCCATCGGCCTCGAGGCCCGCCACTGAGCCGCGCTTAGAGCCCGGCCGCCCCGAGTGGGCTGGTCTCGACCACTTCGTCGGGGTGCTGCAGCTTATGGTTGCGGCGCCGGCGGCAGTACTCCAGACCGATCAGGCCGAGCCCGAAGCCCGCAACACAGGTCCACAGCCACCAGGTGCGGCCGGTGGACACAAGCGTGCCGTAGAACGGGAGCAGGGCGAGGAACGCGACGATCCACAGCGACGTGATGACGGCGACCGTGCGCACGCCGTCGACGTCGAGCGGCTCGACATCGGCCGTGATCAGCAGCGGTTCGTTGTCCTTTGTCACATTCTCAGCGTACGCCGGACTGGGGCGTCGTACTCATCCGACTGGCGGAAATGTGCCTGTCGTAGTGCCGACCTGGCGTAGCTCTGCCAAGATGCCGCCGTGACCTCAGCGACGAACACTCAGGTTGGTGGGCTGGACCGGTACTTCAAGATCAGCGAGCGGGGGTCGACGCTCAACCGTGAAGTCCGCGGTGGCATCGTCACCTTCTTCACGATGGCCTACATCGTGGTGCTCAACCCGCTGATCATCGGCTTCGTGCCGGACAGCGAGGGCGGGCTGCTCGGCGGCGGCGAGCCCAACCTCGCGGCGATCGCCGCGGGGACTGCACTCGCGGCGGGTGTCCTCAGCATTTTGATGGGCGTCGTCGCGAACTACCCGCTCGCGCTGGCCGCCGGGCTGGGGCTCAACGCGTTCGTGGCGTACTCCGTTGCCGGCGCCGAAGGCATGACGTGGCCCGACGCGATGGGCCTGGTCGTGATGGAGGGCGTGATCATCCTGATCCTGGTGCTCACCCGCTTCCGTACCGCGGTGTTCCATGCCATCCCGGCGCAGCTGAAGCTCGCGATCAGTGTCGGCATCGGGTTGTTCATCGCGCTGATCGGGTTCTTCGACGCCGGCTTCATGACCCGGCCGTTCAGCGCGTCGGCGCCGCCGGTCGAGCTCGGCATCGGCGGGGTGCTGGTGGGCTGGCCGCTGGCGGTGTTCGTGCTCGGGTTGCTGCTGTCGATCGCGCTGTTCGTACGGCAGGTGAAGGGCGCGATCCTGATCGGCATCGTGACGACGACCGTGGTCGCGATCATCGTCGAGGCGATCGTCGACGCGGGCAGCCAGACGTACGACGCGGAAGCCAACGTCATCACGAACCCCGAGGGCTGGGGCCTCAACGCGCCGACGCTCCCCGAGTCATGGGTTGGGACGCCGGACCTGTCGCTGCTCGGCGAGTTCAGTCTGCTCGGGTCGTTCGAGAGCATCGGCTTCATCGCCGTACTCCTGTTCGTCTTCACGCTGATGCTGGCCGACTTCTTCGACACGATGGGGACGATGACGGCGATCGGCGCGGAGGCCGACCTGCTCGACGACGACGGCAACCCGCCCAACCCCACCCGGATCCTGGCCGTCGACTCGATCGCCGCTGCGGCCGGTGGTGCTGCGTCGGTGTCGAGCAACACGTCCTACATCGAGTCCGCGGCCGGTGTCGGCGAGGGTGCACGGACCGGCCTGGCGAGCGTTGTCACCGGGCTGCTGTTCCTGCTGGCGATGTTCTTCGCGCCACTGGTCGAGGTGGTGCCGTACGAAGCCGCGACGCCCGCGCTGGTGATCGTCGGGTTCCTGATGATGACGCAGGTGCGGGGGATCGACTGGGACGACTACGAGATCGGCATCCCGGCGTTCCTCACCATGGTGCTGATGCCGTTCACGTTCTCCATCACGGTGGGCATCGGCGCGGGCTTCGTGACGTACGCGCTGATCAAGATCGTGCGAGGCAAGGCCGGCCAGGTGCATCCGCTGATGTGGGTCGTCGCAGCACTGTTCGTCGTCTACTTCGCCATCGACCCGGTCCGCGACCTGCTCGGCATCGGCTGACCCGCCGCGGTCCGTTCCTGCCTAATGGGACATACGCGCAACCTCGGCGCGAGTGATTGGGACATACGCGCAACCTCGGCGCTAGTGGGTGGGGAGCTGACTTTGGTTAGCAAGGCTAATGAGTTATGCTAACTAAGTGACCGAGAAGTCATTGGCTGCTACGGCCAGGGATGTACGCACCGACGCGGGCCTCGCCCGCACGTTGCGCAACTCGGTCACGAGGCTGGCGCGTCGGATGCGCTCCGAGCGCGCCAGCACAGACTTGAGCCTGACCCAGCTGAGTGTCCTCGGCATGTTGTTCCGGCGCGGGCCGTCGAGCGTCGGTGAGCTCGCGGCTGCCGAGAAGGTGCAACCGCCGTCGATGACCCGCACCGTCAACTGCCTGGCAGATCTCGACCTGGTCCGACGCGAGCCGCACGAGACCGACCGTCGCCAGGTCGTCGTGCACCTCACCGACACCGCCACGCAGGTCCTTGCCGAGGACAGCAAACGCAAGGACGCCTGGCTGGCTCAGCGGCTCAAGGACCTCACCCCCGAGGAACGCCAGCTGCTCCGACAGGTGGCCCCGCTCCTGGAAAGGCTGGCTATCGCTTGAGATCGACGTTCCGTGCGTTGGCGGTCCGCAACTACCGGCTTTTCGCCACCGGCGGACTGATCTCCAACGTAGGCACGTGGATGCAGCGGGTCGCCCAGGACTGGCTGGTGCTCGCGCTGACCGGCAGCGGCACCGCGCTCGGCATCACGACCGGTCTCCAGTTCCTGCCGATGCTGCTGCTCTCCCCGTACGCCGGCGTCATCGCCGACCGGTTCCCCAAGCGCAAGGTCCTCGTCGTCACGCAGACCGCGATGGGCGTCACCGCAGTCGCCCTCGGCCTGCTCGCCGTCACCGGTCTGGTGCAGACCTGGCACGTCTACGTGCTGGCGTTCGTCTTCGGCACCGGCACCGCGTTCGACGCCCCGGCCCGTACGGCGTTCGTCAACGAGATGGTCGGCCGTGACCACGTCGCGAACGCCGTCGGCCTCAACTCCGCGTCGTTCAACCTGGCCAGGATCATCGGGCCGGCCGTCGCCGGCTTCCTCATCGCCGGCCTCGGTGGCGGCGTGTTCGCGACCGGCTGGGCGATCCTGCTCAACGGTGTGTCGTACGCCGCGGTCGTCTTCTCCCTGTGGCGCATCCGGACCAGCGAGCTGGCGCCGCTCGAGCCGGTAGCCCGCACGAAGGGGATGGTCCGCGAGGGCTGGCGCTACGTGCGCCGCCGCCCCGACATCATGCTCGTGCTCTCGGTGGTGTTCGTGACCGGCACGTTCGGGCTCAACTTCCAGATGACGATGGCGATCATGGCCACCGACGTCTACGGCAAGGGTGCGTCGGAGTACGGCCTGCTTGGCTCGATCATGGCGGTCGGCTCGCTGGCCGGCGCCCTCGTCGCGGCCCACCGCTCGCTCCCGCGCCAGCGGCTGGTCGTCGGCGCCGCGCTCGCCTTCGGCTTCATCGAGATGGTGACCGGCCTGATGCCGACTTATCTGACGTTCGCGCTGCTGCTGCCGCTTTGCGGGCTGAGCGCGCTGACCATGATCACTGCGGCCAACGCGTTCGTGCAGATGTCGGTCGCGCCGTACATCCGGGGTCGCGTGATGGCTCTCTACATGGCGATCTTCATGGGCGGCACGCCGCTCGGCGCCCCGATCCTCGGCTGGGTCGCCGAGCAGTTCGGCGGTCGCTGGACGCTGATCGGCGGTGGGGCGCTCACCGTCCTCGGCACGGTGGCGGCGACCCTGTACTTCACCCATCGCGAAGACCTCGTGATGCGGCCGCGGACACGACCGCGCCCGCACGTCGAGGTGCTGCCGCGTGCCGAGTACGTCGCTCGCCGCGCGGCCGCGCGACTCAACCGGCCGGTCGCTGCGTGATGGACAGGTGACACCGGGTGGGCGACGGTTTACCCCATGCGCACCCGCCTGCCCGCCCTCGCCCTAGCCCTCGCCGTACCCGCGTCGCTCGCGCTCACCGGAGCGCCGGCCGCCGCCCAGCCCGACCAGCACCCACTGTCGTGGCATCCGGTCCCCGTCGACACGACCCAAGGACTGCGCGGTCTCGACGCCGTCAGCCACAAGACCGCCTGGGTCAGCGGCAGCGCCGGCGGTGTGTGGCGTACGACGAATGGCGGTGCGGACTGGGTCGACGTCAGCCCCGACGGTGCCGAGGGCCTCGCGTTCCGCGACATCGAGGCGCACAGTGCCCGCCACGCGAGCGTGCTGTCGATCGGCAACGGTCCCGACTCCCGCATCTACACCACGTCCGACGGCGGCCAGACCTGGCACCTGGCGTTCGTCAACGACGACCCGGCGGCGTTCTATGACTGCATGGACTTCTTCCCCGGCGGGCGGCGCGGGCTCGCGATGAGCGACCCGGTCGACGGCAAGTTCCGCGTACTCGCGACCGACGACGGCGGGCGCAGCTGGGACGTCGTACCCGCCGACGGGATGCCGCCGGCGGTCGATGGGGAGTTCGGGTTCGCGGCCAGCGGCACCTGCCTCGTCACCGAGGGGCCGCGGGACGCCTGGATCGCTTCCGGGGGAGCGGCGTCACGAATCTTCCACTCCCGCGACCGCGGCCTGACCTGGGAGGTCACCGAGGCGCCGATTCCGGCCGGCCCGACCGCCGGCGTCTACGGTCTGGCGTTCCGCAACCGGCACGAGGGTGTCGCGGTCGGTGGCGACTTCACCGTCCCGGCGAACGGCGTCGACGGGTCCGGCCGGACCGGCGACGGCGCGACCTGGCAGTCCGGCGGCGATCTCGGCGGTTACCGTTCCGGCGTCGACTGGGTGAGCCGCCACTCCGACACCCTGATCGCGGTCGGCCCGACCGGCAGCGACGTCAGCACCGACGCGGGTAGCACCTGGAGCACGTTCGACACCGTCGGGTACGACTCCGTGGTGTGCACCAGGCAGCGGCTCTGCTGGGCGTCGGGTCCGGGCGGCCGGGTCGCCACCATGGGTACGTCACGGCACTGACCCGGGCAGCCGGCCGGTGAGACCGTGCACGTACGCGCCTTAACCTGAGGCGTATGGCCAACCGCCGGCTGTTCGTCGCCGTGGAGGTGCCGGACGACGTGCGCGAGTACGTCGTCGACCAGCTGCGGCCCTGGCAGCACGACCTGGCCGGCTGGCGGTGGAGCGATCCGGCGCTTTGGCATCTGACATTGGCTTTCCTCGGCGATGTCGACGAGTCTCGGCGACCCGAGCTGAGCGAGCGGCTCAACCGGGCGGGGCGGCGTCGCGCACCCTTCGAGGTCGGGTTGGCGGGGCTCGGTGCGTTCAACCGGCCGGCCAAGGCGCGGGTGCTCTGGCTGGGAGTCGACGGCGACCGGGACGCGATGGTGCGGCTGGCGGGGTCGGCGTCGGCGGCGGCCCGCCGGGTCGGCATCTCGATGGAGGGCCGGCACTACCGGCCGCACCTGACGATCGGCCGCCGGTCGGCGCCGGTCGACGTACGCGAGCAGCTGAGCGCCGGTCCGGAGCTGCGGTCGCCGACCTGGCCGGTCGAGTCGTTCGAGCTGGTCGAGTCGCACCTCGGGGCGACGGTGCGCCACGACCAGCTCGATACGTTCCCGCTGACCGGCAAGGTCTGAGCCGCTGACCGACGGGTAGCCTCGGCAGTCATGAACCCCCGCTACCGCCGGATGGTCATCCCCGGTGCGCTGCTCGCGCTGGTGGCCGTCGTCGTGGTGGCCGCCTTGCTGGGCTGAGATGGCACATCCACTCGACGAGGCGCTGGCCCGGGTACGCACGGCCGTACTCGACGACGCCGGTCTGCACCGGGCGGTCGCGTCCGGTCGGCGGCGGGGTGCCGAGCCGCCCTGGCGGCGGGCCGAGGTGCGGTACGTCGACCTCAAGGCGGGTCGGCGGCTGCAGGCCACGACGTACGACGAACGGCAGGCGCACACTCGCAACGCGGCGCCCGGCGACGACGCGGCCGCCCTGCTCGACGAGCTGCTCGCGGAGCCGTTCGGCAGCTGGCATGTCGAGACCGCGACCGAGACGCTGCAGCTGCGGGTTACCAAGAAGGGCGACGCGCTGCTGCACACCAAGCCGCGGACGGCCGACGGCGAGGCGCCGGCGCGTACGCACGACCGGCGCAAGCAGCGGCTGCTCGACCCCGGTGACCCGGTGCTGCACGTCATCGGCATCGCCGACCACGAGGGTGCCGTCAAGCCGTCCAAGCAGGCGAAGTACCGGCAGGTCGAGGAGTTCCTGCGCTGCCTCGACGGCGCCGTGGACGCAGCCCAGACCGCCGGCGTGCTGCCCGAGACGGGTGCGTCACGGCCGCTGCGGGTGGTCGACCTCGGCTGCGGCAACGCCTACCTCACGTTCGCCGCTTTCGCTTACCTGGTGGGGGTTCGTGGCCTCCCGGTGCAGATGGTGGGTGTCGACGTCAAGGCGCAGTCGCGGGAGCGCAACACCGAGCTGGCTGCTGAGCTGGGCTGGTCCGACGGTCTGACCTTCGTGGAGGGGACCATCGCCGCCGCGCCGGTCGACCTCCAGCCTGACGTCGTGCTCGCGCTGCATGCCTGTGACACGGCAACCGACGAGGCGCTGGCGCGAGCGATCGGGTGGCGGGCGCCGGTCGTACTCGGTGCGCCCTGTTGCCACCACGACCTGCAACGGCAGCTGCGCTCGGTGGAGTCGCCGGCGCCGTTCGGGCTGGTGACCCAACACGGCATCCTCCGGGAGCGGCTGGCCGACGTGCTGACCGACGCGCTGCGGGCGGCGCTGCTACGGCAGCAGGGCTACCGGGTCGAGGTCATGCAGTTCGTGGAGAGCAAGCACACGCCGCGTAACGTGTTGCTGCGGGCCGTGCGGACGGGTGCCGAGACGCCGGAGCGTGCGCGTCAGGAGTACGACGACCTGGTGGCGACCTGGGGCGTACGGCCGGCGCTGGCGCGGATGCTCGAGTCGCAATGAGGCGGCTGGTCGTCGCTGCGGGCGTGCTCCCGCTGGTCGCCTGCTGGCCGGCCGCCGCCTCGACGGGACCCGACTTTCGCCTGCTCAGCGAGGAGATCACGGAGTCGAGCGGCTTGGTGGTCAGCCGCTCGCAGGCCGACCTTGCGTACACCGTCAACGACTCGGGCGACTCGGCTCGGGTGTTCAGCGTCGACATGCGAAGCGGCCGGGTGGTCGGCGAGACGACGCTGGCCGGGGTCGAGGCGGTCGACTTCGAGGCGCTCGCGGTGGCGCCCGGACGGCGGCTGCTGGTGGCCGACATCGGCGACAACGAGCGGTCCCGTAACGAGGTGCGGCTGTACGAGATCGACGAGCCCGGCCGGGGCGACACGG
>WHTB01000273.1 GCA_009379735.1 Propionibacteriales bacterium | reverse complement strand
GTCCCAGATCTTCGCGTCGAGGTTGCGCGTATGTGCGTTCACACGCCGGTAGTGGTGCGGGGGTACGCCGCGGCGATGTCGGTGATCACGTTGACGAGGTACGGCACCCCGGACTCGAACGCACGGTCCAGTGCCGGGCCGATCTGGTCGGGTGCGGTCACGGTCTCCCCGGCGCCACCGAGTGCCTTGACGACGTCGTCGTAGGCCGTCCGCGGTGCGAGGTCCGCGGCCACGTCGTAGCCGTACAGGAACTGCATCGGCCCCTTCTCGAGTCCCCAGGCCGAGTTGTTGCCCACGACCATCACCACCGGCAGGTCGTGCCGCACCAACGTGTCCACGTCCAGCAACGACATGCCGGCCGCGCCGTCGCCGTACAGCACGACGACCTGCGCGGACGGCCGCGCGATCCGCGCCGCCATCGCGGCACCCATGCCGGCGCCCAGGCAGCCATAAGGCCCGGGGTCGAGCCAGCATCCGGGCTGCCTCGGCTCGACCAGCTTGCCGGCGAACGACACGAAGTCGCCGCCGTCCCCGATCAACACGGCGTCGTCGGCCAGCCGGGGGTTCAGCTCGCCGTAGATTCGGGCCGGATGGATGGGGTCGGCTGACGCGGCGAGCAGCTCGGCGTCGCCGGCCGCCGTGACGGCCGCCTTGTCCTGCAGGGAGGAGACCCACGCGGACCAGTCCGGCTTGCGAACCGCCTGCTCGACGGCCGCCTGCAGCCCGTCGATCACGGCATTCAGGTCACCGGACACCGCTCCGGTAAGGGTGGCGTGGGCCGCGACCTGTCCGGGCGAGTCGGCGACGTGCACGACGTCCGCCGGCGCCGCGCCGTCCTTCCCGCCGAAGACGCCGTACCCGAGCCGGAAGTCCAGCGGTGTGCCGATGACCACGACGAGGTCGGCCTGGCCGAACGCGAGACTGCGGGCCTTCGTGACCAGCAACGGATGACCACGAGGTACGACCCCGCGGCCCATGCCGTTGGTGATCGCGGGCAGCCCGAGGTCGGTGACGAACCGCAGGGCAGCCTGCTCGGCGCCGTCCGCCCAGACGTCGGTACCCAGCACCAGCACCGGCCGCTCGGCCCGCACGATCTGCTCGGCGGCGTCGGTGATCGCGTCCCCGTCCGGCTGCGGCCGCGGCGCCGCACCCACGGTCGGCAGAGCCACCTCGGCACGGCTGAAGAACTGGTCCATGGGTACGTCGAGGAACGTCGGGCCACGATGTGCGGACGCGGCCGCGCGCAGCGCCTCGTCGACTCGGTCGGCGACGTCGACCACCTGGTGCACGGTGCCGGCCAGCTTGGTCACACCGGCCAGGATCGGCGGGTGGTCGAGCTCCTGCAGGCTGCCGCTGCCCCAGCGCGTCGACGGCGCCCGCCCGCCGATCGCGAGCAGCGGAACACCCGAGAACTGCGCCTGCGCCAACGCGCTGACGCCGTTCGTCACGCCCGGCCCCGCGGTCAGCACGGCCAGCCCGGGGGTACGGGTCAGCTTGCCGGTCGCCTCGGCCGCGAAGACCGCGGTCTGCTCATGGCGTACGTCGACGATGCGCATCGGCGGGTCGGCCTTGACCGCTCCGTCGTACATCGGGAACACGTGCGCGCCGGACAGCGTGAACATCGTCTCGACGCCGTGTGCCCGGGCCACGGCGACGGCGAGGTCGCCGCCGTGGCCCTCCCGGACGAGGCTGTCGGTGCCGGGCTGCTGAGTCTCGGTCATGCCGCTGATGCTACCTGGGAGTAACTTGGTCCGTCACGGCACCTGCGCCAGTGCCGCGACCCCCTTGTCGCCGGCGTCCGCCTCGTAGTCCTCGGCCGTCGTGTGGTCGGTGCCCTCCGGCACGTTCCTGGCCGGCAAGACGAAGGTGAGCACCACGGTGACGATCAGGTTGAGCAGCACGGCTTGCTCTGCCGTTGCGGGTCCACAGGTTCGCCGCGGCGATCGACATGATCGCGGCGGGCACCAGCGCGCCGATCGTGATCGCCGCGAACCCGACGCCGGTGAACCAGGCCGGGAACTCCTGCTCGAACAACACCGGGATCGAGAGCTGGGCGTTCTCGACCTCGACGCCGGCTGCGATCGCGACGAAGACGAGCAGCGCCGGAAGACGACCGGCGGCGTGAGCAGGATGGCGATCAGCCACCAGACTCGGCGCCCCGCGGTGGAACGGGCTTGTTCGGACACCGTGATCTCCAGGATCTGTGCGCCCCAACCCACCACTGGGTGAGCACGCCAGGGATGTGACGCCGGGAGCGCAAGTGTGACGTCGCTGGTAACAGTCAGCGGTAGAGCCACGGTGCCGTGCTGCGCAGCGCGTCGAGCAGGGTGAGGATCAAGTCGGCGCGGACGTTCGGTGGGGCGGCGAACAACCGCTCGTCTCCCGGCGTGTCCTGGCCGCGTACGCCGACCCCGAGCTGCAGGTGCAGGGCCTTGAGGAAGGCCGCGGTGTTGCCGGCCCACGGCGTCGGCCACTCACCGCTGCCCCGGTCGCGCAGCGGCGCGGCCAGCCGGGCCACCCAGGGGTCGAGGACGGTCTGGGGTACGACGTTGCGGTGCAGGATCGTCATCACGGCGTGCGCGAGCCGGTCGTCCTCACCATGCGCGAACCGGTGCTCGGTGGGCATCAGCAGCCGGTCGCCGACGACGTCGAGCAGCACGGTCAGCTCGGCGAGGCCGAAGTACGCCGACCGGGCCAGCTGCGCGAGCAGGTCCGCGCCGTGTGCCACCGTGTGGGCCCAGCCCTTGCCCGGCACGAACCCCCGAAGGTCGCGCTCCCGGGTGTACCAGCCGGTGGCGAGGTCGCCCCACTTGAGCACCTGGTCGCGGCCGGCGGCGCCGGCGACGTTGTCACGGCTCACCGCCTCGGACAGCACCAACGCCGAGAATGAGCGGCGGAAGACGGAGTCGTCGCCCTCGGCGCCCAGCCGGAACCGCAGACCCGCCGCAGCACCGTCGGCCAGCCCGGTCAGCAGGTCGTCGTAGACGCCTTCACTGATCCAGGTGGCGAGCACCGTGTAGGCGAGCGAGTCGCGGAGGTCGGGATCCGGGTCACCGAGCATCTCGAACAACTCTTGCGTGAGGTCGTCGAGTCTGCGCTCGGGAGGTACCTCGGCGCCTCCGTCGAGCACTCGCCGCCAGTAGTCGCCCCGCACGCGGCCATGCTCTCACAGGGGCCTAGTCTCGGGTCGTGCCCTCGTTGAACGACGTCGTGCGACACCACACCGAGCTGGTCGAGGACGACCTCGAGTGGCTGCATCTGCTCATCGCGGACTGGCAGATCATCGCCGATCTGTCCTTTGCCGACCTGGTGCTGTGGCTGCCCGACGCCGAGGGCAACGGGTTCTGGGCCGGTGCGCAGATGCGACCGACGACCGGCCCGACGGCGTACCTCGACGACCTGGTGGGTGCATTCGTCCCCACCGGTCGGCGCCCGCTGCTCGACGCCGCGTACGAGCAGGGGCGCATCGCCCGGGAGGGTGACCCGGAGTGGCGCGACGACGTGCCGGTGCGGGTCGAGACCATTCCGGTACGCCGGAGCGACCGAGTCCTCGGGGTGATCGCGCGCAACACGAACCTGCTGGGCGTACGCACGCCGAGCCGTCTCGAGCTGTCCTACCTGCAGACCGCGACGGACCTGGCCCGGATGATCAGCGAGGGCACCTTCCCGGTCGTCGGCGGCCGGTCGGAGCTCACCGACTCGCCGCGGGTGGGTGACGGGTTCGTACGTCTCGACTCGACCGGGGTGGTGACGTACGCCAGCCCGAACGCGCAGTCCGCCTACCGCCGGCTGGGTCTCGCCGGCGACCTCGTCGGTCAGGAGTTCCCGGGGCTGACGGTGGCGCTGGTCCGCTCGGCGGACGTACCCACCGACGAGGCGCTGGGCTCGCTGCTGTCCGGGCGGGTCCAGCGCGAGGTCGAGGTCGACAACGACGACGCCACGCTGATCTTGCGGTCGATCCCGCTGCGGCCCGGCGGTGAGCACATCGGCGCCCTCGTGCTGATGCGTGACGTCACCGAGCTTCGGCTTCGTGAACGCGAGCTGCTGAGCAAGGAAGCCACCATCCGGGAGATCCACCACCGGGTGAAGAACAACCTGCAGACCGTGGCTGCGCTGCTCCGGCTGCAGGCGCGTCGCATCGGCGTACCCGAGGGACGGTCCGCGCTCGAGGAGGCGGTACGCAGGGTGGGTTCGATCGCCATCGTGCACGACACCTTGAGCCAGACCACCGAGGAGAGCGTCGAGTTCGACGAGATCGCCGACAAGCTGCGGGCGATGGCGACCGACGTGGCCTCGCCGGGAGCCGAGGTGCGGACGAAACGTGACGGGTCGTTCGGGACGTTGCCGGCGGAGGTCGCAACCCCGCTGGCCATCGTGCTCACCGAGCTGATGCAGAACGCCGTCGAGCACGGCTTCGGTGAGCGTTCGGGCACCGTAGTCCTGCGGGTCACCCGCGCCCGGGAGTGGCTGGTGGTGCATGTCGACGACGACGGCAACGGGCTTCCGGACGGCTTCGAGCCCGGCACGATGGAGAGTCTCGGGATGTCGATCGTGCGCACGCTCGTCGTCGGCGAGCTCGGCGGGTCGCTCGCGTTCGGGGACAGCCCCGACGGTGGTGCGCGGATGAGCGTACAGCTGCCGTTGCGGCCAGCCCGGCGGTAGCGCACCTGCCGAGCCCGGTGCGAATGGCTCAGCCGGATGGCTCAGGCGGTGCGGATCCTGGCGCGCGCGTTGCGACGCTTCAGCGCGCGTCGCTCGTCCTCGGAGAGACCGCCCCAGACGCCATGGTCCTGCCCCGCCTCGAGCGCCCACGCGAGGCACTGTTCGCGCACCTCACAGCGACGGCACACGGCCTTCGCCTCCTCGATCTGCAGGAGGGCAGGACCGGTGTTGCCGATCGGAAAGAACAGCTCCGGGTCCTCGTCGAGGCACGCGGAACGGTGGCGCCAGTCCACTGCGGGGCAGCTCCTTGTCTCTCGGCGGCGCCCAGTCAGGCGCCGTGTCACGGCCTCGGTCGTTGCGATCTCGTGAACTCGTTCACGAGCCCCCACAAGTGACATGGCCGGCCGGTGGGCCAGTCAGTCGCTGGGTGGGGCGCCCCCTGATCGTGCGCTGGATGGTCCCGGGCACGGTCGCGCAGGCACATTCCGCCCGCGGCGCTGCGACGATCGTTGCAAGTCTTGCAGCCGTGCACAAGACCCCACCCCTTGTCGCGTTGGTCACAAGCGCACGCCGATGGCAAATGTAGCCCTATATCGGGACAAAATGACACGGTTGATCGAGGAAGGGCATCGGCTGCGTACTCTGCGCAGGTGCCCAATCAGGAGCCCAGTCAGGTGCCCAATGACGCGACCGAACATCCGGTCCGGCCGGTGGTGTCCACACTCCGGGTGGCCGCCGTCCTGGTGGCGCTGGAAGCGTTCGCCCTGGTGGTCGTCGGGGTCGGCGTGACCGTGGCCGGCAGCGTGGGCCGGCTGGTTCTCGACGTCACCACGACGCTGTTCTTCGTCGCCTGCGCGGCCGGCCTGCTGGCGTGCGTCCGCGGGCTGCTGCGCCGTCGCAGCTGGGCGCGTGGCCCGGTGGTGTTCGCGCAGCTGGTGCAGCTCGGCGTCGGCTGGAGCTTCACCAGCGGTTCGACCCGCCCGGTTGCGGCGGCCCTGGTCGCGGTCGCGGTCGTCGTGCTCGCGCTGGTACTCGCGCCGCCGACAACGCGCGCGTTGGTCGCCGACCGACCGGCCGGCGACGACTCCTGACTCGCGGCTCGGGCCGGGGAGTCAGCACGCCCTCCCGTCGAGGTTGCAGATCTGGAGCCGCCTCGCCGCCAAGCCCGTGCAGACGCGCAATCTCGATGCGAGTAGGTGGGACAGATGTGCATCCCTGAAGGGGTGGGTGGGACAGATGTGCAACCTCGATGCGAAGAATGGGGACATAAGCGCAACCTCGGCGCGAGGGGCTGGGCAGATCTGGTCAGCCGGTGGGGCCGAGGCCTTCGCGCAGCTGAGCCAGGGTGCGGGCCAGCACCCGTGAGACGTGCATCTGCGAGATGCCCACGTCCGCGGCGATCTGCGACTGGGTCATGCCCTTGAAGAAGCGCAGCATCAGGATGC
>WHTB01000031.1 GCA_009379735.1 Propionibacteriales bacterium | reverse complement strand
TGGCCACCCAGCGGGTCATCCCGATCGCACCGGTCCTCGGGATGGGTGACCGGCGCTACGCGCAGCTGATGGGCGCCTCGCTGCGCCTGCTGCGCCGGCGGACGCGACGTCCATGACGTTCGACTACGACGTCCTCGTCATCGGGTCCGGCTTCGGTGGCAGCGTCACCGCACTGCGGCTGACCGAGAAGGGCTACCGGGTCGGCGTCCTCGAGGCCGGTGCGCGGTTCGACGAGTCGACGTACCCCGCGACGTCGTGGGACAAGCGTCGCTTCCTGTTCGCCCCAACGCTGGGCATGTACGGCATCCAGCGGATCGACGTACTCAAGGACTGCCTGATCCTGTCCGGTGCCGGAGTCGGTGGCGGCTCGCTGGTCTACGCCAACACGCTGTACGAGCCGTTGGGAGCGTTCTACTCCGACCCGGCCTGGAGCGGCATCACCGACTGGCGGTCCGAGCTGGCGCCGTACTACGACCAGGCGAAGCGGATGCTCGGCGTCACGACGTACCCCCGGATCACTCCGTCGGACGAGGTGATGCGGCAGGTCGCCGACCAGATGGGCGTCGGCGACACGTTCCACCCGACCCCGGTCGGCGTCTTCTTCGGCACGCCGGGCGAGACGGTCGCCGACCCGTACTTCGGCGGGGCCGGCCCGGAGCGGGCGGGCTGCCTCGACTGCGGCGAGTGCATGACCGGCTGCCGGCACAACGCCAAGAACGCCCTGACCAAGAACTACCTCTACCTGGCCGAGCAGGCCGGGGCCGAGGTGCACCCGCTGACCACGGCCCGCGTCGTGCGGCCGCTGGCGACCGGCGGGTACGCCGTCGAGACGACGCGCACCGATCGGCGGCGCGGAAAGGGCCGGAGGTTCACCGCGGAGCAGGTGGTGCTCTCGGCGAGCACGCTCGGCACCCAGAAGCTGCTGTTCCGGATGCGTGACGAGGGATACCTGCCCCGGGTCTCCGGGCAGCTCGGAGTCCTCACCCGGACCAACTCCGAGTCGATCCTCGGGGCGATCGCCCCGGACCGCCGGGTCGACTACACCCAGGGCGTCGCGATCACGTCGTCGTTCCACCCCGACGAGCACACGCACATCGAACCGGTGCGGTACGGCAAGGGGAGCAACGCGATGGCGCTGCTGCAGACGGTGCTGACCGACGGCGACGGGCCGGAGCCGCGGTGGCGCACCTGGCTGCGCGAGCTGTGGGCGCAGCGGCGTGACGTGAAGGACCTCTACGACCTCAAGCACTGGTCGGAGCGTGCGGTGATCGCCCTGGTGATGCAGACGCACGACAACTCCATCACGACGTTCACGAAGCGCAGCCGGGTGACCGGTCGACGTACCCTCACCTCGCGGCAGGGGCACGGCGCCCCGAACCCGACCTGGATCCCACAGGCCAACGAGGCCGTACGCCGGATGGCGGCGGTGCTCGGCGGCACGGCCGGCGGATCCATCGGCGAGCCGTTCAAGCGGCCGCTGACGGCGCACTTCATCGGCGGCTGCACGATCGGCGAGTCGGCGGCCAGCGGCGTCATCGACCCGTGGCACCGGGTGTACGGCCATCCCGGCCTGCATGTCGTGGACGGCTCGACCATCTCGGCCAACCTCGGCGTCAACCCGTCGCTGACCATCACGGCGCAGGCCGAGCGGGCGATGGCGTTCTGGCCGAACCGGGGTGAGGACGACAGCCGACCGACGCTCGGATCGACGTACCATCGGCTGGAACCAGTGGCGCCGAAGAACCCGGCCGTGCCCGAGGGTGCTCCCGGTGCGCTCCAACTGCCGATCGTCGGGGTCAGCTGAGCACCCAGCCGACCCCGACGATCCGGGGGTAGCAGTCGGCGCGGAACGAGCCCGCGTCGGCCTAAATTAAGACGCGGGGCCCGGCCGGGAGGGAGGAGGCCGGACCCCGCGTGTCCCGAGACCCCGTAAGGCTCAGGGTGGGCCCAGCCGGGGAGGGAGCGGTTGGCTGGACCCGAACCGCTCAACGAGTCAGCGGCACGGGGGTTACGGGGTGTTCGGGGGGAGATTTCCGTTGTCTCACGTCTCGGTAGACTCCGGCCGTGGAAATCCATGACCTCGTCCTCGTCGTCGACTTCGGCGCGCAGTACGCCCAGCTGATCGCCAGGAGGGTGCGGGAGGCCCGGGTCTACTCCGAGATCGTCCCTCACACCATGCCGGTCGAGCAGCTGCTGGCGAAGCGGCCGAAGGCGATCGTGCTGTCCGGCGGGCCGCAGTCGGTCTACGCCGCGGGGGCGCCGCAGGTGGGTGCCGACATCTTCGAGGCCGGGGTGCCGGTGTTCGGCATCTGCTACGGCTTCCAGGCGATGGCGAAGGCGCTCGGCGGCGACGTCCGCCGTACTGGTGTCTCGGAGTTCGGGCGCACCGACGTCGAGGTCGGCGACCCCGGCACGCTGCTCTCCGGGCTACCGGAGGCGCAACGGGTCTGGATGAGCCACAGCGACGCCGTCGCTGCCGCGCCGGAGGGATTCACCACGCTGGCGTCGTCGGCGGGGTCAGCCGTGGCGGCGTTCGAGGACGTCGGCCGCGGCCTCGCCGGGGTGCAGTGGCATCCCGAGGTGATGCACACCGAGCACGGCCAGGCGGTGCTGGAACACTTCCTGCACGACATCGCCGGCTGCCGTCCGACCTGGACCATGGTCAACATCGTCGACGAGACGGTCGACGCGATCCGGGCCCAGGTCGGCGACAAGCGGGTGCTGTGCGCACTGTCGGGAGGCGTGGACTCGGCCGTCGCGGCCGCGGTGGTGCAGCGGGCCATCGGTGACCAGCTGACCTGCGTGTTCGTCGACCACGGGCTGCTGCGCAAGGGCGAGGCCGAGCAGGTCGAGCGCGACTACGTCGCCGCCACCGGCGTCTCACTGAAGGTGGTCGAGGCGACCGACCGCTTCCTCGGTGCCCTGGCCGGGGTGACCGACCCGGAGGAGAAGCGCAAGATCATCGGCCGGGAGTTCATCCGGGTCTTCGAGGCGGCCGAGCGCGAGGTCATCGCCGACGCCGGCGCGCACGGCGAGACGGTGGAGTTCCTAGTCCAGGGCACGCTCTACCCCGACGTGGTGGAGAGCGGCGGCGGCGAGGGCGCGGCCAACATCAAGTCCCACCACAACGTCGGTGGGTTGCCGGACGACCTGCAGTTCACCCTGATCGAGCCGCTGCGAGCGCTGTTCAAGGACGAGGTCCGGCTGGTGGGCGAGCAGCTCGGTCTGCCGCCGGAGATCGTCTGGCGGCACCCGTTCCCCGGACCGGGTCTCGGCATCCGCATCATCGGTGCCGTCGACCAGGAGCGGCTCGACGTGTTGCGTGAGGCCGACGCGATCGCTCGTGAGGAGCTGACCCTGGCCGGCCTCGACCGCGACATCTGGCAGTTCCCGGTGGTGCTGCTCGGCGACGTGCGCTCGGTCGGTGTGCAGGGGGACGGTCGGACGTACGGCCACCCGGTGGTGCTCCGGCCGGTCACGTCCGAGGACGCCATGACGGCCGACTGGGCGCGGCTGCCGTACGACGTGATCGAGCGGATCTCCACCCGCATCACCAACGAGGTGCGTGAGGTCAACCGGGTCGTGGTCGACGTGACCAGCAAGCCGCCCGGCACCATCGAGTGGGAGTAGCGCGGGCGGGGGCGCGTGTCGCCGGCGCCGTGAGTCGCGTGTCATCGGTGCCGTGGCGTGGGGCCCGGTGGGTGACACGCGACTGGGTGGGTGGGGCCGGTGGTGGGTCGCCGTGGTCGCCGATGACACGCGACTGTGGGCGGCTCGCCCGGCGAGGTCGGCCGGCGGCACGCGCCCCGGTCAGAGGTCGCCGCTCTCGTCGAGCAGGCGGGCCACCTCGCGGCCGATCAGGTCGAGCCGGGCCTCCTTCACCAGCGGGATCTCACGGCGCCGCCGCCGGACGTCGGTCGTGTCGATCTCCAGCGTCAGCACGTGCTCGGTGCCCTCGGCCGCCTCCGCGACGACGTTCCCCCACGGGTCGACGAGGTGGGAGCCGCCCCAGAATCGCAGGTTGCCCTCGACCCCCACCCGATTGACGAACACCACGAACAACTGGCACATCCGGCCGTAGAACCGGGTGATGCCACGCCAGTATCCCTGTGAGTCGTAGCGCTCCGGGAAGTTGCTCTGCCCGCTCGCCACCGGCACGAGCAGGATCCGGGCGCCGTCCTGCGTCGCGAGGAAGGCCAGCTGAGCCTGCCAGGCGTCGTTGCAGACGAGGATCGCCATCCGGCCGGCGTCACCGGCAGGGAACGCCCGCATCCGCGGTCCGGGGGTGAAGTGCTTGTGCTCCTCGAACGCGAGATACGTCGACAGGTAGAGCTTGCGGTGCACGTGGACGAGCCGCCCGTGCTGGAAGTAGGCGGCGCTGTTGTACGTGTTCATGCCGCCCGGACCGTCCTCGACGAAGCCGAGGACCACGCCGGCGTCACCGGCCAGCTCGGCCAGCCGCTCGAGCCGCTCGTCGTCGGTCCGGATCGACAGGTCGGCGTCCACCGTACCGATGGTGTACCCACTGAGGTGCAGCTCCGGGAACACAATCAGGTCGCTTCGGTCCCGGCGGGCAGCCTCGATCGCCTGCGCGGCACGGTCGACGTTGGCGTCGATGTCCCCGAGCTCGGCGTCCACCTGAGCGAGGGTGATACGCATCCCGACCCCTCTCCGAGGCGGGTTGTCAGCCGATCAAACCCTCCTCCTCGAGGAAGTCCGTGGCGACATCCTCAGGGAGCTCGCCGTCGACGTCCACCCGGGCGTTCAGCTCGGTCATCTTCTCGTTGGACAGCTTCTCGCTGATCGGGTTGAGCACCTCCTCGATCTCGGGGTACTCGTCCAGGGTCTCCTGCCGGACCGTCATCGCGATGTTGTACTTCACGAAGAACGACTTGTCGTCCTCGAGGACGGTGAGGTCGTTGCCGATGATCCGGCCGTCGGTCTGGAAGATCTCGCCGAAGACGCAGGGGTCACCCTTGGGCAGCCGGGCGTAGACCACGTTGACGTCCACCTCGGAGATCTGCGCGTCGGGGAGGTCGAAGGCGTACGCCTCCTCGACGCCCGGCCAGCCGTCCTCGCGGTCGAGGAACTCGGCGGCGGCGCACAGTGTCGCAGCCTCGGGGTCGCTGTTCGCGAGCTCGGCGTAGTCGGACAGGGTGCTGATGCCGAGCTCGTCGGCCTTGTCGGCCGCGAGCGCGATGCCGTACGTGTTGTTCGCCCCGGCGGGGTCGAGCCAGGCGACATCGTTAGCCGCATCCTCCTCTGCGACCTTGGTGGCGAGCTCCGCCGGGTCGGTGGGTGCCTCGCCGGCCGCATGCTCCAGGTGGGTGGTCCAGCCGGTGCCGGTGTACTCCCAGTACAGGTCGATCTCGCCGGAGGTGAGGGCCGCCCGGGTGTTGTCCGTGCCCTGGATGCCGGTCTCGTCGGAGACCTCGGCGCCGGCGTCCTCAAGTGCCTTGATGGCGATCTGCCCGAGCAGGAGCTGCTCGTTGAACTCCTTAGAGCCGACGGCCAGCGTCGCCCCGGAGAGCGCGCCGTCACCGCCGCCACCACCGCCGCCGTCGTCGCCGCAGGCGGTGGCGCCAAGCGAGAGCGCCGCCAGCAGCACCAGCAGACGGATGGGCCTGATCTTCACGTACGTCATGGTGTCCGTGCCTCCAGTTTCAGGTGATGCCGTCGTTGTGGCGTCCGTTGCATAGTCACAGTCCCTTCGGCCTGATCAGGTCCTCGGCGACGCCCGCCACGTAGTCGACGAGCAGCGCGAGCACGGCTGTGAGCACGGCACCGACGATGGTGATCGTCTCCCGGCCCGACGTCGTGCCGGACACGATGAGGGTGCCGAGGCCGCCGCCGTCGACGAACGCGGCGAGGGTCGCCGTGCCGACGTTGATCACCAGTGCCGTGCGTACCCCGGCCATGATGATGGGGACGGCCAGCGGCAGCTCGATCTGCAGGAGTACGCCCAGCCGGGTCATCCCCATCCCGCGGGCGGACTCGATCACCGCCGGGTCCACCTGCTGCAGGCCGACCATGGTGTTGCGCAGCACCGGCAGCACGGTATAGGCCACCAGCGCGACGATCACCGGCCAGAAGCCGATGTCCCAGACCACGGCCAGCAGGACCACGAGCCCGATCGTCGGCAGGGCCTGCCCGATGTTGAACACCGCGACCGCCGGCTGGGTGATGCGGCCCAGCACCGGCCTGGTCAGCAGCACGCCGAGCGGAATCGCGATGGCCAGCACGATCACTGTCGAGACGGCCGTCAGCTGCAGGTGCTCGATGGTCCCGGTCGTGATCGACTCGCGGGTGAGCCGTCGCTGCTCGGTGCCCCCGAGCTCCTTGGCACTCACCCACAGGTAGAGCGCGAGCAGGACGGCGCCGAGCAGCACCGGCATGAACACGTACCGGCCGACCGAGCGCCGCCCTTCGTGGACGGTCTCCTGCGCCGCTCCCGGGTCGATGACGCCGGGGGTCGCGGGCCGTTCGGTGATCGCCATGGCTACGCCGTGCCCTCGCCGTCCTCGGTGAGCTGGCCGCGGAGCCGGCTGCGCTCGGCGGTTCGCATCCCGCGTACGGCCTCGTTGATCGTCTCGATGTCGACGACGCCGTTGTACGCGCCGTGCTCGTCGACCACGATCGCGACGGCGTACCGGGCGGTCAGCATCTCGTTCAGCGTGTCGCTGAGCGTGGCATGCGGCTCGACCACGGCCTCGGCCGGCAGGCCCTCCTGGCCGAGCGGCTCCCGGTCGTCGGCTCGGCGCAGCTGGTCGGTGCTGATCCACCGGCGCGGGCGGCGCTGCTCGTCGAGCACCAGGGCAAAGGCCTTGTCGCTCCGCTCGATCACGTCGCGGACCTCGGCCCGCGGAGTGTCCTCGCGCACCGTCGGCCAGTCGTGCAGCTCGACGTCGCGTACCCGGCTCAGGTCGCACCGCTTCAACGAGGCGCCCCGGCCGATGAAGTCGGCGACGAAGTCGTCGGCGGGCTCGACCAGGATGCGTTCGGGCGTGTCGAACTGGGCGATGTGGGAGTGGTCGCGCAGGATCGCGATGCGGTCGCCCATCTTGATCGCCTCGTCGATGTCGTGCGTGACGAAGATGATCGTCTTCTTGATCTCCCGCTGCAGCCGGAGGAACTCGTTCTGCAGACGGTCGCGGGTGATCGGGTCGATCGCGCCGAACGGCTCGTCCATCAACATGACGTCCGGGTCGGCGCTCATCGCCCGGGCGACCCCGATCCGCTGGCGCTGCCCGCCGGACAGCTCCTTCGGGTAGCGCTTGCCGTACGTGCCGGCGTCCATCCCGACCGTCTCGAGCAGCTCCTCGACCCGCGCGTCGATCCGCTTGCGGTCCCAGCCGAGCAGCCTCGGCACCGTCGCGATGTTTTCGGCGATCGTCTTGTGCGGGAAGAGACCGATCTGCTGGATGACGTAGCCCATCCGCCGGCGCAGGTGGTCCGGGTCGACCTTGGTGACGTCCTCGTCGTCCAGGATGATCCGACCGGAGGTCGGCTCGATCAGTCGGTTGATCAGCTTCATCGTGGTCGTCTTCCCGCAGCCCGACGGCCCGACGAAGATGACGATCTCGCCCTCGGGGATCTCCAGGGTGAGGTCGTCCACGGCCGCCTCACGCTGACCCGGGAAGCGCTTGGAGAGGTTCTCCAGCCGGATCTTGATCGTCCCGTTGCCGGTGGTGTCGTTCATCGGAGACCTCGCGATGTCGTGAGTCGGTTGACGAGGACGTAGAAGAGGTCGAGGAGGATGGCGAGCACGAGGATGCCGAGCATGCCGCCGAGGACCAGGTTGACGGCGTTCGGAGTGCCGATGCGGGCGAGCCCGTCGAAGATCTCGTTGCCCAGCCCGGGCCCGTTGATGTACGCGCCGATCGCGGCGATGCCGAGCACGATCAGCGTCGACACCCGCATCCCGGTGAGGATGACCGGCCAGGCGAGCGGCAGCTCGATCTGCAGCAGGCGCTGCCACCGGCCCATGCCCATGCCTTGGGCGGACTCCACCACCGCCGGGTCGACCTCACGCAGTCCGACGATGGTGTTGCGCACGATCGGGAGCAGGCCGTACATCACGAGCCCGATCACCACCGGCGTGGACCCCAGCCCGAGCCCCCACACGAGGAACAGCCCGAACAGCGCGAGCGACGGAATGGTGAGGAACGTGCCGGTGACCGCGAGGACGAGCTCGCGCGGGCGTTGGGTCCGGTAGGTGAGGATCCCGAGTACGACGCCGACGACGGTCGCGATGGCCACGGACACGAGGACGAGGAGTACGTGCTCGATGCCGAGCTCGAGCAGAGAGTCCCACCGGGAGTCGAGATACTCGAAGAAGGTCATGACGTGTGTCCGCGCCTCAGGACGCTGCAACGGACCTTCACATCCACCTCCCGGGCAGGCACCACCTCAGGGCTCGGCGGAGATACGTTCCGCAACTACCCCCCGACCCTCGTGTCACTGTGGCACCACCACCGCTAGTGGCACAAGGCCGTCGCCCATTGGGCAACAGCGGGGATCGGTCGCCGCCGGGTGTGCTGTCAGTGCGATGTCAGGGGGTCGGCGCGGGCGCGGTACTGACAGGTTGCCTGGTCGCGGCGGGCCGTTGGCGATGACTGGGGAGAGTTTTGTACGGCAGAACGTGTGAAAGTTTCCCCAGCCGCCCGTCGCGATGATGTCAGTGCGGGTGCACGCCAATGTCGTACTCGGCGCCCGCGTCGAGCAGTACGTCGACCAGGTACTGACCGTACGACCGGTCGCACAGCAGCAGGTAGGAGCGGGTGCCCCCCTCGTCGTCACGGACCACCGATGCCGTGATCCCGGCCAGCAGGCTGCGGAACACCGCACCGTCCGGCGTCGCCGCCTCGGCCACGTCGATGCTGCACACCTTCTCCAGCACCGACGGCGCCGCGGCCCCGGTGAGGCGCACCAGCGTGTACGCGTGGGTCACGTCGACGACGGTGATGAACCCGCCGTCCCGCCCGGCGTCAACCCGGTCGACGACGTCGGTGGCCGACCCCGGCGGCGCGATCACCAGCCACCCGTCGGGCAGCAGACCGACGAGCAAAGAGCCGTCCCGGCGGGCGCGACCGTACGGAGCTCCGGCCGCGAGCGCACCGTCGGCGCCGCCCCGCACCAGCACCTTGGTCAGCGCGGTGCAGTCGGTCAGCCGCAGCGGCTCAGCCACGCAGCCGCACCCCCTCCGGGTCGACGTGCGCGAGCTGAGGCATCACCAGAACCGGCACCCGCCGGCCGTCGGGCAGCAGCACGGTCACCGTGGTGCCCGGCTCCGACAGGCGGGCGGCGACGAGGCCGAGGCAGACGGCTCGGTCGAGGGTCGGAGACATCCGGCTCGACGTGACCCGGCCGACGATCCGCTGTCCGTCCTCGATGATCTGGCAGGACTCGGGAGGAACGACCGCAGGGTCCACGGGCTGGAGCCCGACCAGCACGAGATAGTCGTCGCGGGCGCGTTGCCAGGCGAGCTCCGGCTTGCCGACGAAGTCGTCCTTGTCCAGCTTGACCGCCCAGTCCAGGCCGGCGCCGTACGCCTGGGTCAGCCCGTCGGTGTCCTGGCCGACGATCAGGTGGCCCTTCTCCAGTCGCAGGATGCGCTGAGCCTCTACGCCGAACGGGCGTACGCCGAGGTCGGCACCCACCTCCAGCAGCGCCTCCCAGACCCGCTGCCCGAACGCCGCCGGGACGTGCAGCTCGAAGCTCAGCTCGCCGGTGAACCCGATCCGCCAGACGACGCAGTCGGCCACGCCGGCGACACGGCCGAGCCGGACCCGCATGTACGGGAACGCCTCGGGCGCGAGGTCGATGTCGGTCAGCCGCCCGACCAGCTCGCGAGACCGCGGACCGGCGACGTTGATGCTGGCGTACGCGTCGGTCATCGGCACCAGGTGCACCTGCCAGTGCGGCCGCTCGGTCTGCAGCCAGCGCTCGACCCAGTGCTCGACCGTGGTGGCACCCGACGACGTGGTCGTCATCAGGTAGCGGTCCTCGCCCAGCCGTCCGGTCACGCCGTCGTCGAGGACCACGCCGTCCTCGGTGCACATGACGCCGTACCGGACCGACCCAACCGCCAGCTTGCGCCAGCGGTTGACGTACAGCAGCTCGAGCAGGTCGGCGACGTCGGGGCCGTGCAGCGCGAGCTTGCCCAGCGGCGTGACGTCGATGATGCCGACGCCCTGTCGGACGGCGCACACCTCGCCGGCGGGGTCGCCGTAGTGGTCCGGGCGGATCCAGGCGCCGGCGACGAGCGGGGTCGCGCCGTGCTCGACGTGCCAGGTGTGCATCGGCGACCGTCGCACCGGTTGGTACCTCCGGCCGGCCAGCACCCCGAGGCTGACCGGCACGTACGGCGGGCGGCCGGTGGTCGTGCCGGTCTCCTCGATGCTGCGCCCGGTCGCGGCGGCGACGACCGCGATCGTGTTGACCGCCTCGAGCTTGCCCTGGGTCGGGCCCATGGTGGCGGTCGTGTAGCGCTTGACCAGCTCGATCGAGTCGTAGCCCTCGGCCACCGCCGCGCGCAGGTCGTCCGCGGACACGTCCTCGGCGAGGTCAACGATGCCGTTGCTGCGGCCGTGGAACAGCTCGGGGTGCGGCCCCGGCTCGAGGTCGGCGACGTGCGCCGGCGGCAGCCCGCGAGCGCGACGGGCCGCCTCGTGTCCGACCGCCCGGCCGTGCGCGACCAGGTCGGCCGTCGACCCGTCGCCGACGATGCCACCGGCGGCGAGCACGTCGTCGGGAAGGTCGGCGGGTACGAAGCGGGCGGCCGAGGCCAGGTACCGCGATCGGCCGCCGGCCATCGTCAGCAGCGAGGTCGGCGCGGTCCACCCGACCGCGGTCACCAGCAGGTCGCACGCGACGGTGCTGCCGTCGGAGCACTCGACCGCGCGGACACCCCGCCGTCCCCGGACCCGGACGACGTCGTCCCCGCGCCGGGCGTCGAGTACGCGGCGGACGTCGACGCCGGCCCTGGTCAGGTCGCCGACGGCAGCGTCTCCGGAGTTGTTGGCCGTGAGTACGACAGCGCGCTGGCCAGGTCTGACCGCGTAGCGGTTGACCAGCCGACGGGCCGCCGTCGACAGCAGCACGCCGGGCAGGTCGTTGCCGGCCACGACGTACGGCCGCTCGATCAGGCCGGGCGCCGCCACGAGTACCCGGGGCCGGGCCTTCACCAGCCGTTCGACCACCCCAGGCGCGCTGCGCTGCAGCACGACCACCCGGCCACCGTCATAGCGGCCGGTGACGACGGCGTCGGTGAGCACCTCGATGCCGTCCGCGGCCGCAACCGCTCCGCGGAGGTCCCGCAGCGCAGCGCGGTCGCCGTCGTCACCCCACAGCAGGTGGCCGCCGAGCTCGTGCTGCTCGTCGACGAGAAGCACCTGGAGGCCGGCCTCGGCGGCGGCGAGGGCCGCGGCCAGGCCGGCCGGCCCGCCCCCGGCCACCAGGACGTCGGGGTGCGCGTAGCGCTGGTCGTAACGACCGTCGGGCGGCTCCGCCGGCACCTCACCGCCGGGTGAGAACCGGCGCAGCACCCGCTCGTACGCGGGCCAGAGCGGTCGGGGCTTGATGAACGTCTTGTAGTAGAACCCGGCCGTCAGGGCCTTGCCGACCAGCTGGTTCGCCGACTTGACGTCCCAGCGCAGCGACGGCCATACGGCTTGCGGGCGCACCGTCATGCCGGGCTCGACCCGGCGGTGCGCTGCCCGCACGTTCGGCTCGTCGCCGACCTGCACCAGACAGCCCGGGTCGTGGAAGTCGGCGGTGAGCAAGCCGCGGGGGCGGTGGTACTTCAGGCTGCGGGAGAACACCCGCACACCGGCCGCGGCCAGCGCCGAGGCGATGGTGTCGCCGGCGTACGCGGGGTAGCTGCGACCGTCCCACGTGAACGTGAAGGCCGTCGTGCGGTCGATCGCCTCACCGGGCTGAGGGGGGAGCCGCATCAGCCGCGCACCTCGTCGGTGCCGAGGTGCCGCACGACCGTCAGGAAGCGCTCGCAGCCCGCCCGGTGGTGCCACAGCTCGGCGGTCCAGTCGGCCCGGTTGCCGCGCAGGTACAGGTAGCCGCGCCACTCCTGCTCGGTCGCGCGGCTGACGTCCGGCCGGTCGCGTCGCTCGCCGACGTAGTCGAACTCGCCGGCGTCGCGCGCACCGCAGTGCGGGCAGGTCAGCAGCATCATCGTGAGGCTTCTCTCCCTAGTGCCCGACCGCCGCGGCGCCGCGCTCGCCGACCAGCCGGCCCTCGGCGAACCGGGCCAGGTCGAACGCCGCGATCAGCTCCGGTGTCGTCCCGGTGGCGACCAGCTCGGCCATCGTCTCGCCCGCCACCGGCCCGGCCTTGAAGCCGTACGTGCCCCACCCGATGTCGACGTAGAACCCGTCCACCGGCGTCCGCCCCATGATCGGCGAGAAGTCGGGGGTCATGTCGCACAGGCCCGCCCACTGCCGCAGCACCCGCAGCTTGGCCAGCGCGGGCATCAGCTCGAGCACGTGCGTCGCGACGCCCTCGGTGAACTCCAGCGAGCCGCGGGTCGAGTACGACGGGTACGGGTCGACCGAGGCGCCGAACACGAGCTCACCCCGGTCGGTCTGGCTGACGTAGACGTGTAGCGTGCCGGAGACGACGACGGTGTCGAGGAACGGCCGGACCGGCTCGGTGACCGCCGCCTGCAGCGGGTACGTCGTGATCGGCACCTCGACGCCGGCCAGCTCGCAGACCAGGCTGGACCAGCCGGCCGTGCAGTTGACGACCACCGGGGCGGCGATCGGACCCCGGTTAGTGCGCACGCCGCGTACCCGGCCGTCCACCACGTCGATGCCCACCACCTCGGTGTCCTGGTGGAGGTGCACGCCGTTGGCGTCGGCCGCCCGGGCGTACCCCCACACGACGGCGTCGTGCCGGACGATGCCGCCCGGCGGGTGGAACAGCCCGCCGACGATCGGGTAGCGGGGCTGGTCCGACACGTCGACGTGCGGCACCAGCCCGGCGATCTCGGCCGGGTCGAGCAGCTCGGAGTCGACGCCCTGCAGCTTGTTCACCTCGGCCCGCCAGCGCATCGTGCGCAGCGCGGAGTCGGAGTGCGCCAGGGTGAGGTGGCCGCGCTGGGAGAACATCACGTTGAAGTTGAGGTCGGCGGCCAGGGACTCGTACAGCGTCAGCGAGCGGTCGTAGAAACGGACGCCCTCCGGCGTCAGGTAGTTGGACCGGATGATCGCGGTGTTGCGGCCAGAGCCGCCGCCGCCGAGGTAACCGCGCTCGAGGAGCGCGACGTTCGTGATTCCGTGTTTTGCTGCGAGGTAGTGCGCGGTGGCGAGCCCGTGCACCCCACCGCCGACGATCACGACGTCGTAGCTGGGGCGCAGCTCGTGGGCCCGCCACGCGGGCGGCCAGGCGGCGCCGGTCAGGCCCCGGCGGGCGAGGCCGTACGCGGAGTACCGAGCTGGTCGGGTCACGCCGGCGACCCCGGAGAGAGCGGCGCCGCGTTGTCCAGCAGCGGTCCGACGGCGCGCTCCATCGCGGCGGCGTCGAAGCGCCAGGCGGGTCCCTGCAGGCCGAGGATGGCCACCAGCCTCTGGTCCGCGTCCAGGACCGGGGCGGCGATGGCGTTCAGGCCGGGCTCCCGCTCCTCGAACGCCTCCGCCCAGCCGCGCTCGCGGATCCGGACCAGGGCCTTCGAGAGGGCGCTGCGGCTGGTGATGGTGCGATCGGTGTACGCCGTCAGGCGGCCGTCCGGCAGGGTGCCGCCGAGGCTCAGGTACACCTTCCCGATCGCGGTCGCGTGCGGGACGCTCGGCCGGCCGATCTCGGCGACGCTGCGGACCGAGGACGAGCTCTGCACGAAGTCGAGCGTCATCGCGGAGCCCTCACCGGGCACGGAGAGGGTGGCGGTCTCCCCGGTCACCTCCATCAGTGCCACCAGGTGGGGATGCGCTACGTCGCGGAGGTCGATCCGCGACAGGGCTGAGTTGGCGAGCTGCACCAGGCGCAGGCCCAGCCGGTAGCGCCCGGTGTCGGGGACCCGGCGGACGAGCTCACCCTTCGCGAGGGTCGCGAGCATCCGGGACGCCGAGCTGGGGGTGATGCCGGTGCGGCGGGCGATCTCGTTCGTGCCCAGGTCCTGGGGTGCGTCGGCGAGGACGTCCAGGATCGCGAGTGCCCGCTCGACGACGACGACCGGCCGGACCGTTGTTTGGCTCACATCCGTCATGCTACGGTCCGCGGAGGATGAGATGAAACAGTGTTGCCGAAAAGGCAACGCTCGGAGGCACCCTCAATCATGGCTCCCCGCGCGGCCCGCTACGTGGTCGTCGGCGCCGGGATACACGGTCTGTCCACGGCCTGGCACCTGGCGCGTGAGCTGCGCGCCCGCGGCCAGGACGAGCCGGCCGACGTCGTGGTACTGGACAAGACCGGCGTCGGCGGCGGGGCTTCGGGGATCGCCTGCGGGGTCGTCCGCAACAACTACTTCCAGCCGGCCATGCGCCGGCTGATGGCGCACTCCGTCTCGGTCTGGGAGTCCGACCCGGCGGCCTTCTCGTACCACCCCGTCGGCTACCTGCAGCTCGGCCCGGAGGCGATGCGGGCGGGGGTTCGGCAGATCTACCAGGAGCAGCAGGCGATCGGCTACCGGTCGACGCTGGTCGAGGGCGAGGCGGACTGCCGGGCCTATATGGGCGACCTCTTCCCGGACTGGCAGGCCGAGGGGATCAGCTGCGTGCTGCACGAGCAGCAGGGCGGCTTCGCGAACAACCGGGAGTCGCTGCGCGGCCTGGCGGCCAAGGCGGAGGCAGCCGGTGTCCGCATCCGCACCGGTGTGCGCGTCACGGGTCTCGACGTCCGCGACGGGGCGGTGCGGGCCGTGGTGACCGACCAGGGCACGATCCCGTGCGACCACCTGGTCGTCGCCGCCGGGCCGTGGACCAGAGACCTCTGGGCGATGCTGGGGCTGCCGGACACCGTCCCGGTCCGGGGTGCCGACGGAGGGCTGCAGGACCGGGCGATGTGGACCTACTGGCTGGTCCAGGAAGGCACCCTGAAGGTCGACCCGGCGACGTTCACGGACGCGCGTGGCGGGCCGCCGCCGGTCGTGCACGTCGACTCCGACGCCCCGCTCTTCGACGAGGACGGCGAGCCCGTCACCGCCGAGCCGTGGGGCATCTACTACAAGCCGGACGCCAACTTCGGCGGCGTCCAGGGCGGCAGCCTGCCGCGCCGGATCGAGGAGCCGACCGCCGAGGTCGCGGTCGACCCGTACGGTCCGGAGCAGTCCGCCTACACGGCCGGCGCCGACTTCGCCCGGCTGTGGACCGCCGGGCTGGCGCACTGCCACGGGCGGTTCCGGGAGGCCCGCAGGCTGCTGTCGCCGGAGCCGTCAGGGGGGATCGGCTGCTTCACCCCGGACAGCTTCCCAGTGTTCGACCACTTCCTGGAGAACGCGTACGTGATCGCCGACTCCAACCACGGCTACAAGATGATCGGCGTCGGCGCCCTGGTGGCCAAGGAGCTGCTCGGCGAGCCGCAGGAGCTGCTGGCGCCTTTCGCGTTCGCCCGCTACGAGCAAGGCCGGCTGCATCCCACCAGCAGCTCGCCGTTCCCCTGGAGCTGACCGCCATGCGCATCCCGTACGACGTCCCGAAGATCCACATGTACACACGCATCCGCAAGTCGCCGTACTTCTACGCGTCGCGCCGCCACGGCGTGCAGTCCTACAGCGTCTGCAACCGGATGTACCACCCGCGGCACTACGCCGACCCGATCGAGGAGTACTGGCGGCTGGTCCGTGACGTCACGCTGTGGGACGTGGGCGTCGAGCGTCAGGTCGAGATCACCGGGCCGGACGCGTTCACGTTCACCAACCTGCTGACGCCGCGCGACCTGACCCGGTGCGAGGTCGGCCAGTGCAAGTTCGTGCTCACCACCGACGTCGAGGGCGGGGTCCTCAACAACCCGGTCCTGCTGCGGCTGGCCGAGAACCACTTCTGGCTCTCGGTCGCCGACGGGGACGTCCTGCTGTGGGCCAAGGGGGTGGCGAGCCAGTCCGGGCTGGACGTGACGATCCGCGAGCCGGACGTGGCGCCGGTCCAGATCCAGGGGCCCAAGTCCAAGGCCGTGCTGGCGGCACTGTTCGGGGAGGACGTCCTCGACCTCCGCTACTACCGGATGCGGGAGTACGAGCTGGACGGCATGGACGTCGTCGTCTCCCGGACCGGGTACAGCGGCGAGGTCGGCTACGAGATCTACCTCCGCAACGCCAGCCGGGACGGCGCCCGGCTGTGGGACGCGATCCTGCAGGCCGGTGAGCCGCACCAGCTGGCGGTGATCGGGCCGTGCCAGATCCGCCGGGTCGAGGCCGGCATCCTCAGCTACGGCTCCGACATCGTGCTCGACAACAACACGTTCGCGGACTATGAGTTCCTCAACCCGTACGAGGCGGGGCTCGGCTGGACGGTCGACCTGGACCAGGAGGCGGACTTCATCGGCAAGGCGGCGCTCACGCGGATCGCGGCCGCCGGCGTCGATCGGCAGGTGGTCGGCGTCGAGATCGGCGGCGACCCGCTGATCGGCTACCTCGAGGACTACCTCCCGGTGGACGCGGACGGCCGACAGATCGGCCAGGTGTCGTCGGCGTTCTGGTCGCCACGTCTGGAGAAGAACGTCGGGTTCGCCCTCGTGGCGGCGGAGTACGCCGAGCTCGGCACCAAGTTCACGGTCCGGTCGGCGAGAGGCGAGTCCACCGCCGTCGTCGTACCCAAGCCGTTCTGGGACCCCAAGAAGCAGACCCCGAAGGAGTAGGCATGACCGCTGACACCCGCCCCGGCCTGACCGAACGGCTGGCCGCCGGACCGCTGATCTGTGCCGAGGGCTACCTGTTCGAGCTCGAGCGGCGCGGCTACCTCCAGGCCGGCGCCTTCGTGCCGGAGGTGGTGCTCGACCATCCGGAGCAGGTGACCGCCTTGCACCAGGAGTTCGTGCATGCCGGCTCGGACGTCGTCGAGGCGTTCACGTACTACGCCCACCGCGAGAAGCTGCGGATCCTCGGCAAGGAGGACCTGCTGGAGCCGATGAACCGGCAGGCTCTCCAGCTGGCCCGACAGGTGGCCGACGAGCACGGCGCGCTGCTCGCCGGAGACGTCTGCAACACGAACGTGTTCGACCCGGCCGATCCCGGGACGCATGACGAGGTGCGGACGATGTTCGAGGAGCAGGTGGGCTGGGCGGTCGAGGAGGGCGCGGACTTCGTGATCGGCGAGACCTTCCGCTATCTCGGCGAGGCCGAGATCGCGCTCGAGGTCATTCGGCAGGCGGAGCTGCCCGCCGTCATCACGCTCGTCGTCGACCACGACGACGTGATGCGAGACGGCGGGTCACTGCCGGAGGCCGCCAAGGGGCTGGCCGGCGGCGGCGCGGACGTGGTCGGGCTGAACTGCTCGCGCGGCCCGGCGACGATGCTGCCGCTGCTCGAGGCGGTCGTGTCAGCCGTCGACGTGCCGGTCGCCGCACTGCCGGTGCCGTACCGCACCACGGCGGAGCAGCCGACCTTCCAGTCACTGCGCGACCCGGCCTGGGAGGACTTCCCGGACGGCCGCCCGTTCCCGACCGCGCTCGACCCGTTCACCTGCAACCGGTACGAGATCGCCGAGTTCACCGTCGCCGCGGCGGCAGCCGGGGTGTCCTACCTCGGCCTGTGCTGTGGCGCGGCGCCGCACCACATCCGAAGCATGGCCGAGGCGCTCGGACGTACCCCGCCGGCCAGTCGGTACTCGGCGGACATGTCCCGGCACGCCTACTTCGGCACCGACCCGACCCTGGCCGCCCACAACCGCGCGTACCGTGAGCGGCTCTAGGACGCCGACAACCCGGCTCCGGAACGCCCTCGCGGACGCCCTGCGCTCGCCGAGGTACGAGGTGCTGCCGCTCCCCGGTGTGGACGAGCTGGTGGCCGAGTTCGTGCCCCGGCGGCTCACGGTGACCGTGACCGCGTCGCCTCGCCGGGGGCTCGACGCGACCCTCGACCTCACCGAGCAGCTGTCCGCGGCCGGCTTCGAGGCGGTGCCCCACCTGGCGGCCCGTCAGGTGGTCGACGCGTCGCACCTCGCGGAGATCCTGGCCCGCCTGGACCGGGCGGGGGTACGGGAGGCGTTCGTCGTGGCCGGCGACCTGGCGGAGCCGGTCGGGCCGCACCGCGACGCGTTCGCACTGCTGAGCATGATGCACCGGCTCGGGCACGGCCTCGACCGTGTCGGTATCGCCGGCTACCCGGCCGGACACCCGTACTTGTCCGACGCACAGCTGCGCCGAGCCATGTCGGACAAGGCAGCGTTCGCGACCTATCTGGTCAGCCAGCTGTGCTTCGACCCGGCGCTGGTCTCGGCGTGGGTGGAGGATGTGCGCGGGAACGGCGTGCGGCTGCCGGTGCACGTCGGGATCGCCGGCGTGGTCGACCGGCGGAGGCTGCTGCGGATCGCGACCCGCATTGGGGTGGGCGAGTCGGCGCGGTTCCTGCGCAAGCACCGTGCGCCGATGTCACACCTGGTGCTGCCCGGCGGGTACCGGCCGGACCGGCTGCTGAGGGGGCTGGCGCCCGACCTGGCGACACCCGAGCGTCGCGTGGTCGGACTGCACGTGTACACGTTCAACGACCTCCGCGCCACCGAGTCGTGGCGCCGCCAGGCACTGGCCCGCCTGGAGGATGCGGCCTGACGCGCCGGCCTGTGACCCGCGACTGGTGACTCGGCGCGGATCGAGACGTTCGGCCACCGTGCGCTCCGGCGGCGGTTAGCGTGACGCGTACAGACCGGAAGGGAGCGGGGCCGCGTGGCTAAAGGCGCGGCCGGGGGCTATGACGAAGCCGACGATCTTGACCGTCGACGACGACCCGATGGTGTCGGCTGCGATCGCCCGCGACCTGCGCAGCCGGTACGGCGCCGACTACCGGATCGTGCGGGCCACGTCCGGGGCGGAGGCGCTCGGGGTGCTGGCCGAGCTCGTGCTCCGCGACCAGTCGGTCGCGTTGATCGCGGCCGACCAGCGGATGCCGCAGATGACCGGCGTCGAGCTGCTCGAGAGTGCGCGTACCCATGCGCCGGGCGCGAAGAACCTCCTGCTCACGGCGTATGCGGACACCGACGTCGCGATCAAGGCGATCAACGACATCGGCCTCGACTACTACCTGCTCAAGCCGTGGGACCCTCCGGAGGAACGGCTCTACCCGGTCGTCGACGACCTGCTCGGCGACTGGCGGTGGGCCAACCCCGACCACACGTCCGACGTCCGGGTCGTCGGGCACCGGTGGTCCGACCGCAGCCACGAGGTCAAGACCTTCCTGGCCCGCAACCATGTGCCCTACCGCTGGTACGACATCGAGGCTGACGCGGAGGGCGGGCGGCTGCTCGGGCTGGCCGAGGCGACCGCGGCCGACCTCCCGCTGGTGCTGGTCCCCGACGGCGAGACGCTCAGGTCTCCGACGACGCTCAAACTGGCTGCGGCGCTCGGCCTGCGCACCCGAGCCGAGCAGCCGTTGTACGACGTGTGCATCGTGGGCGGCGGGCCGGCCGGTCTGGCCGCCGCCGTGTACTCCGCGTCGGAGGGCCTCAGCACCGTCATCGTCGAGCGCGAGGCGCCCGGCGGTCAGGCCGGTCAAAGCGCGGCGATCGAGAACTACCTAGGGTTCCCGAAGGGACTCAGCGGCTCCGACCTGACGCAGCGCGCCATGGCACAGGTCGCTCGCTTCGGTGCAGAGCTGGTGCTCGCGCACGACGTCGTCGGCTTCGAGGCCCGAGGGCCCGTACGCGCGGTGCTCTTCGAGGACTCGGGCGAGATCGAGGCGCGAGCGCTCATCGTCGCGAGGGGGTGGCCTACCGGCGGCTGGCGGTGGCCGGGCTCGACGAGCTCAACGGCCGAGGCGTCTACTACGGCGCGAACGCCAGCGAGGCCAGCCAGTGTGCGGGCGACGACGTCTACGTCGTCGGTGCCGCCAACTCGGCCGGCCAGGCCGCCCTGAACCTGTCTCGCTTCGCCAAGCGAGTGGTGCTGGTGGTCCGGGCCGGGCAGCTCGACGCCACCATGTCGCAGTACCTCGTCCAGCGAATCACCTCGACACCCACCATCGAGGTGCGGTACCGCAGCGAGGTGGTGGCGGCCAGCGGCGACGGTCACCTGGAGGCGCTCACGCTGGCCGACCGGGACTCCGGCGCTACCGAGGAGGTGGCATCGAGCTGGCTGTTCGTCTTCATCGGCGCCTCGCCGCGCACCGGGTGGCTCGGCCCCGATGTCGTGCGCGACGAGCTGGGCTTCGTCGTCACCGGTCACCAGCTGCTGACCCCTACCCATCTCCCGCACTGGCCACTGGCCCGTCCACCGTTCGCCCTCGAGACCAGCGTGCCGGGTGTCTTCGCCGCGGGCGACGTACGGCTCGACTCGATGAAACGGGTCGCGTCGGCCGTCGGTGAGGGCGCGATGTCGGTCTCCCTCGTGCACCGCTACCTCACCACCATCTGATGCGCGTCGACGACCTCCGGACGATCAGCCTCTTCGACGGGCTGAGCGACGACCAGCTGGCCGAGCTTGTGGCGGCCGGCGCCGAGGTACGCATCGAGCACGGCGTCGACCTCTTCCAGGAAGGCCAGCACGCGGACCACTGGTGGGTGCTCGTCGACGGTGCCCTCGACCTGGTCCGCCATATCGGCCGCGAGGACAACGTGGTCGGGAGGATGGACGTACCCGGTCGCTGGGCCGGTGGGTTCCGGGCCTGGGACGACCAGGGCGTCTACCTCGCGACCGGCCGAGGAGCGGTCGACGGTCGCGTGCTCCGCGTCCCTGCGGATGCGCTGCGGGACAGGTTCAACGCGTGGTTCCCGTTCGGCGTCCACCTGGTCAAGGGGCTGTACGGCACCGCGCGCAGCATCGAGTCGACGGCGCGGCAGCGTGAGTCGCTGGCGACGCTGGGCACGCTCGCCGCCGGCCTCGCGCACGAGATCAACAACCCGGCAGCGGCGGCCAGCCGGGCGGTGGACGCGTTGGAGGAGGCGTGCCAGACGCTGCTCTCGTCGCTCGGACGGCTCGCGCACAACGAGATCTCGGCGGCCCAGTTCGTCGCGCTGGAGGCGTTGCGGGCCGAGATCGAGCCATCGGCTGCACTCGACCCGCTGGGCTTGGCCGACCAGGAGGAGGCCCTCTCGGGGTGGCTGGCCCGCCACGGAGTAGGACGCGAGTGGGTCATCGGCCCCACGCTCGCCGCGGCCGGGGTCGACGTCACTTGGTGCGAGCGGACCGCGACCGTGCTCGAGGGCCCGGCCTTGGAGCCGGGGCTGGAGTGGGTGGCCAGCACGTTGTCGGTGACGACGCTGCTCTCGGAGGTGAAGGAGTCGACGAGGCGGGTCTCGGAGCTCGTCGCAGCCGTCAAGTCGTACTCCCAGATGGATCGAGCATCCCGGCAGCGCATCGACGTGACCGACGGGCTCGAGAGCACCCTGGTGATGCTCGGGCACAAGCTCCGTGACGGGGTCGCGGTCGTGCGTGAGTACGGCACGGACGTGCCCATGGTCGAGGTGTACGCGGGTGAGCTCAACCAGGTGTGGACCAACCTGATCGACAACGCGCTCGACGCGATGGCCGGCGCCGGAACCCTGCGCGTGACCACGCACTCCGACGGCGACGCCGTGGTGGTCGAGATCGGCGACACCGGTCCGGGCATCTCTCCGCAGGTGGCGGCCCGTGCGTTCGACGCGTTCTACACGACCAAGGAGGTCGGCAAGGGCACCGGGCTCGGCCTCGACATCGCGCGGCGCATCGTCGTCGAGCGCCACGCCGGCACGATCGACATCGACTCCCTACCCGCCGAGACGGTCTTCCGCGTCAGGATTCCGGTCCGACCACGGTGAGCGGCGCGGACGTCACCCCTCAGTGATGGCGGCCACGATGACGCGGGCGAGGTCGTCGGGCCGGGTGAACTGCGGCCAGTGCCCCGTCGGCAGGTCGACGTAGGCGACATCGCGGATGTACTTGAACTCCCGCACCGGCGGCTCTCCTTGGGCGATCCAGTCGCGGAGCATGTCCGAGGTGTACTCCGTCGCGACCGCGGTCACGGGTACGTCGTGGCGTCGCTCGTCGACGAGGTGCTGCGGGTCGCGGGTGACGCGCTTGGGTGACGGGATCGACCGCGCACGGAAAGCGGCACGGGCTTCGTCGTCCATGTCGGTCAGGTCTTCGGCGCCGAACTCGGACCAGGCGGGCAGCGGGACCTCTCCGTCCTCGGCTGGGAAACTATCGGCCAGCGCGTCTCCGTCCCCGGTCGGGAAGCCGCCGACGTAAATGGCTCGGGCCACCCGGTCCGGACGGGCATCCACGGCGGCGTACGCGATGGCGCACCCGGCGGAGTGCCCGATGAGGACGACCTTCTGGTCCGGGTCCGAGGCGTCGATCTCGCTCGTCACTGCATCCACGTGGTCGTGGAGGGTGACTCGTGAGCGGTCCGCGTCCTTCGACTCCATGCCCGGCAGGGTGACGGGATGCGGGCGGTGTCCTGCTGCTTCGAGCGCGGGGACGACCTGCTCCCACGAGGATCCGTCCAACCACAAGCCGGGAACGAGGATGATGTCCATCGAGCCGTCCTTCCGGGGGCGCGCTCGGTCAGGAGGCGGCCTCTGGTGCGTCGAGGAAGGTGGTCACGACGTCGAGAACCAGTGCGGTGCGGCTCATTCCGAAGAAGTGCGTGGTGCCGGGGAACACCGCGAGCTGCGAGGTGGGGACACCGACGAAGTCGCCGTTGACGTCCCCACCGCGCAGCTGCAGGAAGCGGACGGCATGCTCCAGGGTGACCGCGTCGCAGTCCCCCACGGTGATCAACGTCGGCGCGGCGATCCCTTCGATCTCGGCGTCGGACCAGCCGGTGAAGCCCTGGTCGAACGTCCCCAGCTTGTCGAGCAGATCCTGCAGCTTGTCCGGGTTCGGCGACTTGGCGAGGTAGTCCTGCTCCATCGGTGTGCCGGCGATCATGTCGACCGTCATCTCGCCGACGGCCTCTGCGTTCTCGGACCGGTCACCGTCCGGGTGGAACGACACCGACGACGCGATCAGCTTGCGGACCAGCTCCGGATGCTTGATCGCGAGGTACTGTGCCACGCCGCCACCCACGCTGAACCCGAACACGTCGACCTGGGAGAGCCCCAGCTGCTGGAGCAGTCCCACCACGTCAGACGCCAGGTCGGCGCTGGTCAGCGGCCGGTCTATGTCGCCCGTCCGACCGTGTGCCTGGAAGTCCGCGGCGATGACCTGCCGCGTCCCGGCCAGGCCGGGCAGAACCGCACCGAACTGCAGGTCGATGTTGAACAGCCCGCCGTGCAGCAGGAGCAGCGGCGTCCCACCCGAGCCGTGGACCTCGTAGTACATCTGCAGGCCGTTCA
>WHTB01000329.1 GCA_009379735.1 Propionibacteriales bacterium | reverse complement strand
GCGCTGGTGCCCGTAGCCGTGCGGCAGGCTGACCACACCACGCATCATGTCCTCGCTGGCCTGCACCTCGACCTCCACCCGGCCCACGCGGGCCTCGACGCGGACGACCTGGCCGTCCTCGATCCCCCGGTCGGCGAGGTCCGCCGGGTGCATCAGCAGCTGGTGCCGCGCCCGGCCCCGAGTGAGCCGCTCTGTGTTGTGCATCCAAGAGTTGCAGTCGCGCTGGTGCCGCCGGCCGATCAGCCGCAGGCCGGATTCGGCGGCCGGTCGGTCGAGCACCTCCTCGGCCACCCGGCCCAGGTCGTCCAGCACCAGCGCGGGCGCGACGTCCACCCGCTTGTCCTTGGTCATCAACCGTCCAGGCAGGCACGGCTCGAGCGGGCCCAGGTCGACTCCCGACGGGTTGCGCCGCAGGTGCCGGATGGACAGGTGCGCCCACCCGGACGCGAGTAGCAGGTCGACCGCGCTGGTCGGCGACAGCCGCATCCGCGCACTGCTGGTCAGTCGCCGCCGCAGCGACCCACCTGCCCGTGCGCGCCGCGCGTGCCGCAGCCCGATCTCGCGGAAGATCTCCCAGTCGTGCAAGGCGCCCGGCTGTCTCGCGAACAACGCCGGGACGAAGCGAGCCGTGTTGCGTACTGCCAGCAGATGGAACACCAGGTCGTAGTGGTCCCGCTCCAGCGACGAGGTCGGCGGCAAGATCACGTCGGCGTGCCGCGTGGTCTCGTTGACGTAGAAGTCCACGGCGGCCATGAAGTCCAGTGACTCCAGCGCCCGCCCGAGCCGCGCACCGTCGGGAGTCGACAGCACCGGGTTGCCGGCGACCGTCAGCATCGCGCGCACCTGACCGGGACCTTCGGTGAGGATCTCGTCGGCCATCGTCGAGACCGGCAGCTCGCCAGCGAACTCCGGCAGGCCACGCACCCGGCTGCGCCACCGTGCGTAGTGCCCCCGGCCGAGCAGGCCGCGCCCCACCACGTCGACCGCTGGCCTGGTCAGCATCGTCCCGCCGGGCCGGTCGAGGTTGCCGGTGACCAGGTTGAGCAGCTGGACCGCCCACTGGCAGACGGCGCCGAACCGCTGCGTGGAAAGGCCGACCCTCCCGTAGCAGGCCGCCGCACCCGCCGCCGCGAACTCGCGGGCGACCCGGCGGATCGTGTCGGCGTCGACACCGCTCACCGCGGCGGCGCGTTCGGGCGTGAAGTCGGCGATCGCCTCCCGGACGACGTCGACGCGGTCGGCGTACGGCGGGATGCGGTCGAGGCCCTCGGCCAGGATCGTGTTCAGCATCGCCAGCAGCACCGCCGCATCGGTGCCGGGGCGGATGAACACGTGCTCGTCGGCGATCTTCGCGGTCTCGGTACGGCGGGGGTCGAAGACCACCATCGAGCCACTGCGCCCGCGCAGCTCACGGAGCCGGGCGGGGAAGTCCGGCACCGTCATCAGGCTGCCGTTGGACGCCATCGGGTTGGCGCCGAAGACCAGGAAGTACTGCGTGCGGTCGATGTCCGGCACCGGGACCAGCAGCTGGTGGCCGTACAGCAGCCACGCGACCAGCTGGTGCGGCAGCTGGTCCACCGACGTGGCGCTGAACCGGTTGCGAGTCCGGAGCATCTTCACCAGGTGGGTGCCGTGCGTCATCGCCCCGAGGCTGTGCACGTTGGGGTTGCCGAGGTAGACGCCGACCGCGTCGCGGCCGTACGCGCGCTGCGTCTCGGCGAGCCGGTCGGCGACGAGGTCGAGCGCCTCGTCCCACTCGATCTCCGCCCAACCGTCGGTAGTGCGGCGGACGGGACGGCGCAGCCGGTCAGGGTCGGCGTGAATGTCCTGCAGGGCAACGGCTTTCGGACAGATGTGCCCTCGAGACAACGGGTCGTCAGGGTTACCTCGTACGGACTGGATGTGGTCACCGTCCAGGGTGAACTCGAGGCCGCAGATGGCCTCGCACAGGTTGCACACGCCGAGCCGCTTCTCCATGCCCCGCATCGTCACACGTCTGCGCGGACGAGGAAACGGCTGTCCGGCCAGGTCTTGACGCGTATTCGACCCGTAACGCTAGGTTATCGCCACCGCAAGAGGGGGACTGATGGCGGGCGCGGTTACCCCCGGCCCGCCGAGACGGAGGTACCACCGAATGTCTCACCATTTCACCCGACGAATCGGGATTCTCACCGCCGGCCTCGCGGCCGCCACCAGCCTGACGCTGGCGCCGCCGACGGCCTCAGCCCAGCCCGCCGACAGTGACCGAGCCGATGCGACCGCCTCGCAGCAGGTCGAGCAGACTCGCGAGGCCAGGTCAGCCGACCGGCTCACCACCCAGCTGGGGTCCCGTACCGCGGGCTCCTACTTCGACTCCGCCGGCCAGCTCGTCGTCACCGTCCTCGACAGCAGAGCTGCCCAGCAGGTCCGCGAGTCCGGCGCCAAGGCCCGCGTCGTGAGCCGCAGCGAAGCACAGCTGCAGTCCATCGTCACGTCGCTCGGCAAGCGCTCGGTCGCCAACACCTCCACGGGTCTCGACACGAGCACCAACCAGGTCGTCGTCTCCATCGGTTCCGACGTACCCGCGCGTGACGCCGCAGCCCTACGCACAGCCGCCGAGCGGTACGGCAGCGCCGTCCGCGTCGAGGGTGACGCCGGCAGTCTCACGCCGTACCTGAGGGGCGGCGACGCCATCTACACCGGCGCCGGTGCCCGCTGCTCGGCCGGCTTCAACGTCACCGGTGGCTACGTGCTGACCGCGGGTCACTGCACCGAGGGCCTGCCGTACTGGTACGTCAACACCGCTGGCTCGCCACTCGGCCCCAGCCTCGACAGCAGCTTCCCCGGCGACGACTTCGGGATCATCCGCAACGACGGCGGGGTCTCCCAACCCGGCGTGGTCTACCTCTACAACGGCACGAACCGCGACATCACCGGCGCGGCGAACGCCGTCGTCGGCCAGTCGGTCTGCAAGAGCGGCAGCACGACCCGGCTCACCTGCGGGTCCGTCACCAGGACCAACGTCACGGTCAACTACGGCGGCGGCGACATCGTCTCCGGTCTGACCGAGTCCAACGCCTGCTCCAACCGGGGCGACAGCGGTGGCTCCTGGTTCGCCGGCAACACCGCGCTCGGCCTGATGTCCGGCGGCAACCTGATCTGCGGCGCCGGCACGCAGAGCTTCTTCCAGCCGGTGGTCGAGGCGCTCAACGCGTACGGCGTCTGGGTCTACTGACCGGGGGCGGGCGGACCACGGCGCACCCCCGTGGCCGCCCGCGCTGTCTCGCCCGCCTACCGCTGCCCGCCCGGGTTGGGACGACCGCCCGAGTCTGGACGACCGGCCGCGCGCGAGTCCGGGAACCTCCGAGCCAGCCGGTAGCTCACGGCGTCGGACAGCCGCGGGGCGAGCAGCCCGGCGGCCTCCGACACGGTGCCGACCAGGGTGTTGACGTGGACCGGTCGGTCCTCCAGCGCCCGCACCACCCGCACGGCGGCCTGCTCGGGGCTCAGCGCAGGCGCCCGCCGGTACGCCTCGGTCGGCCCGATCATGTCGGTGCGGACCAGCGGCAGCCGCATGTTGGTGAACGTCACGCCCATGCCGTACGTCTCCCGACCCGCGATCCGGCTGAACGTGTCCAGCGCCGTCTTGGACGCGATGTACGCGGCGAACTTCGGCGCCTGCACCTGCACGCCCCAGGTGAGCACGTTGACCACATGACCGGACCGCCGCTCGACCATGTGCGGCAACAGCCCGAGGATCAACCGCACGGCGGCGAGGTAGTTGATCGCCATCGTCCGCTCGAAGTCGTGCGCCCGGTCGTACGACAGCGCCAGCGACCGGCGGATCGAGCGGCCGGCGTTGTTGACCAGCATGTCGATCGCGTCGTGGTCCTCGAGCAGCTGCTTGACCAGCGCGTCGACCTCGTCGCCGTCGGTGAGGTCGCAGCGATAGGCGTACGCCGCAGCGCCGAGCTGCTCGATCTCGGCCCGGACCTGCTCGAGCCGCTCCTGCCGCCGCGCCACCAGCACCGGCGTCGCCCCGCGTCGCGCCAGCTCGATGGCGGTGGCCCGACCGATCCCGGACGACGCCCCGGTCACCACGACCGTGCGCCCGACCAAGGGGCTCGGAGGTCGCATCCGCGCGGGAAGCAGGGCACGGGCTCGACGCCGCGCCCGCGCCACCGGCGTCGTGAGGAGGCCGACCATGCGCGCAACGGTAGCGGGGCGACGATGTCGGCGTGCGGTGGCACTCTGGAAGGCATGGCCGACATCGCCGCCAAGCTCCGCGCCAAGCACGACGCCGTCGCGACTGAG
>WHTB01000184.1 GCA_009379735.1 Propionibacteriales bacterium | reverse complement strand
GTACACGAGTCGCACCTTGCCGTCCTGCACGGCATAGGCAGCGAGCCTGAGGTCCAACTGCGGATGCCGGCCGCCGAAGAGGAAGCAGTGTTGGCCAAGGCGTCGCCCCGACACCGTCGTACTCCTCGTGCCGTGACACTTGTCAGACGGTTTCGACTGCCCACGGTCGGATCTGTCTGACAAGTCGAAGGTCAGCGGGTTCCGGCCGGACTTGTCAGACGGTTTCGACCGCCCACGGTCGATTCTGTCTGACAAGTTGAGGTCAGGCCTTGGGGCCGCCGGCGACGTAGAGGACCTGGCCGGACACGAACGACGCCGCCTCGCTGACGAAGAACGACACCGTGTTGGCGATGTCTTCGGGCTCGCCGACCCGGCCGACCGGGATCTCCTTGGTCATCGCGGTCTTGAAATCGTCGAACGAGATGCCGATCCGCTCCGCCGTCGCGGCGGTCATGTCGGTGGCGATGAATCCAGGTGCGATCGCATTGGCGGTGATGCCGAACTTGCCCAGCTCGATCGCCAGCGTCTTGGTAAACCCTTGCATCCCGGCCTTGGCGGCGGAGTAGTTGGCCTGTCCGCGGTTGCCGAGCGCCGACGTACTCGACAGGTTGACGACCCGTCCCCACTTGGCCTCGACCATGTGCGGCTGGACCGCCTTGGTCATCAGGAACGACCCGCGCAGGTGCACATCGAGCACGGTGTCCCAGTCGTCGACCGACATTTTGAACAGCAGGTTGTCCCGGATGACGCCGGCGTTGTTGACCAGGACGATCGGCGGGCCGAGCTCGTCCACGACGCGTTGCACAGCGGCCTCGACCGAGGCCTGGTCGGCGACGTCGACACCCACCGCAAGCGCCCGTCCGCCGTTGCCCTCGATCGTGTCCACCGCGGCCTTGCCGGCCTCCTCGTCGAGATCGAGCACGGCCACGGCGAAGCCGTCGGCGGCGAGCCGGCGGGCGGTGGCCGCACCGATGCCGCGGGCGGCGCCGGTCACGATGGCGGTACGGGTGTCTGGCACGAGCGCCTCCCGGCGGTAAGCGAATGATGAGCGGACGCTAGCACTGGCTCAGGCAGCACTGACGGCGACCGGCTGATCAACCGCGACAACGGCTCCGCCAACCCGTACCTTGACGGCCAAGAGCTGAAGCCAACATCACCTTCACCCCAACCATCCCGCCGACACTAGCTTTCTGGGAGCGGTTCTCATGTTGCAGACGGAAGTTCCCCCGATCGTCACCGATGAAGACGGAGACATAAACATCTATCCAAGTGCTGACGAAGCGCAGCGTGACATGGAAGCAATCGACGTTCGTGATGGTGTGTACATGGTTTTCGACAGCAAGGGCAACCGTCTTGCCGTGACCACCGAAGGGGAGGCTGTTCGGATCGAGATCGATCCCACCTCGAGCACAGACCCAGATGACCTAGCACGCAGACTCAGGCAATTCATACTGCGGGTCGGCCCGGAGAGAGTCGGTTTAGCTGACCCCGAGAACGCAGGGCTGCAGGAGTTGGTCGACAGCGTCGCTGCGTTCCTTGGCTCGAAGTGACCCGGGCGACCGCGCGATGAGTACGCCAGACGGGCTCATGCAGGATCTTCGCGAGGTCGGAATCGAGGCCGAAGACATCTGGGACCTGGTCGACCGAGTTTCCGACTACGGTGCGGCGATCCCCGTCCTTCTCGACTGGTTGACCAACCTGGAGTCGAGGGCTCCGGAGAAGGACCGACCTAGACTTCAAGAGGGACTGGTTCGCGCTCTCACAGTCTCGGCCGCGCGACCGGCCGCCGCGCCCGCGCTCGTCAGAGAGTTTCGCCGGACGGAAGACTCCACCGGGCTCGGCAACCGCTGGGTGATCGGAAACGCGTTGGCCGTGGTTGCAGACGACTCGATGTTCGATGAACTGGACGAGCTCATCCGCGACAGGAGCTACGGCCGAGCGAGGCAAATGCTCGTTGCTGGCTTGGGTCGATCGACAGATCCCCGAGCTGTCGAGTTGCTCATCTCGATGCTGAAGGATGACGAGGTTGCCGCTCACGCCCTGACCGCTCTTGCGAGGCTCAAGCCGCCCGGTGTACGTGCCCACGTCGAACCACTCCTAGGCCACGGCAACCTGCTCGTGCGGAGAGAAGCCAAGAAGGCGATGGCGAAACTGCCTTGAGTCCGCGCCGGCCGGCTCAGCCCTTGGCGAGGATCTCCTCGAGTGCGGCGGAGAACTCGGCCGGCTTCTCGATGTGCGGGCTGTGGCCGGCATCCGCGATCACGATCTCGTCATAGCTGCCGCCCGCCGTGGCGTACCGGTCCAGGACGGCGCGCGTCTGGGTGACCATTGGCTGCGGGGGGTGCGTTTCGCTGCCTGGCCAGCCAGGCAGGGCGCCCAGCGCGCCCAGGTTCGCCAGGTCGAACATCGACGCGTCGGACACGATCTGGTCGGCGTCGCCGCGGACCCAGCGGAGTGGAGGTTTCGGGGTGATCTCGTGGAGTCGTCGAGGCGGCAGTGGTTGGCGGCCATCGTGTTCAGGACGCCGTGGTCTCCCGGCGCGACGCCCGGCCAGACCGGTCGTACGGTGGCAAACGTGCGCCCCGCCGGCAAGGTAGCCGCCCGCCACCCCGGCGCTGAGGCACATGTGGCCGGGCCACACCCCGTGACCAGAGTGACCGTGCTCCGCGGCACCTCAGCCGAGCACCGGGCATCGTGGTCGGTGTTTGATGGGTGCGTGCGGGCGGTCTGGTTCGAGCGGTTCGGCGCGCCGCCGGAGGTGCGGGAGGTCGCCGACCCGGTGGCGGCTGTGGGCGGCGTGGTGGTCGCGGTCGAGGCCACCGGCCTGTGCCGCAGCGACTGGCACGCCTGGTCCGGGCATGACGACGGCGTCCGGCTGCCCCACGTACCCGGGCACGAGCTGGCCGGCCGGGTGCACGCCGTCGGCACCGGGGTCGCCCGCTGGCAGGTGGGCGACCGGGTGACGGTCCCGTTCGTCTGCGGCTGCGGGGAGTGCGAGCACTGCCGGGCCGGCGACGCCCAGGTATGCCCGCAGCAGACCCAGCCGGGGTTCACCCAGTGGGGGTCGTTCGCCGAGCTGGTGGCGCTCGACAACGCCGACGCCAACCTGGTCGGGCTGCCCGACGCGCTCACGATGCCCGACGCGGCGAGTCTCGGCTGCCGGTTCGCGACCGCCTTCCGCGCCCTGCACGACCGCGCCCGCGTGCGGCCGGGGGAGTGGGTGGCGGTGGTCGGCTGCGGTGGCCTCGGCCTGTCGGCGGTGATGATCGCGAAGGCCGCCGGTGCGCGGGTGGTCGCCACCGATGTGAGCGCCGAGTCACGTCGCCTGGCCCGCGACCTCGGCGCGGACGTCACGCGCGACGCGTCGAGCGCACCGGTGCCGCCGGCGATCGAGGAAGTCACCGGCGGCGGCGCCCACGTCTCGCTGGACGCGGTCGGCTCCGCGCAGACCTGCGCCGACTCGATCCTGTGCCTGCGGCGTCGTGGCCGGCAGGTGCAGGTCGGGCTGATCCCGGCCGCGCAGGGCCGGCCCGGCGTCCCGATGGACCGGGTGATCGCGTACGAGCTCGACGTCTTCGGCAGCCATGGGATGGCGGCTGCCGGCTATCCCGCGCTGCTCGAACAGGTGGCCGCCGGACGGCTGCGCCCGGACCGCCTGGTCGGCCGGACGATCGGCCTGGCCGAGGGTGCGCGGGAGCTCGAGCTGATGGCCGAGCGGCCCGCGACGGGCATCACCGTGATCGACCCGCGCCGCTAGACCCTTGTCGACGCTCCTAGGATCAGGGGGTGCGGCACATCTACTACTGCCCGTTGCGCTGGGCCGACATGGACGCCCTTGGGCACGTTAACAACGTCGTCTACGTGGACTACCTGCAGGAGGCCCGCGTCGACATGCTGTCCGTGCACGCACCGCAGTCCGGTGGCGAGGAGCTCGGCGAGGGAGTGGTGGTCGCCCGGCACGAGGTGGAGTTCACCCGGCCGCTGCACTTCCGGCCGGAGCCGGTACGGATCGAGTCGTGGGTCACCCAGATCCGGGCCGCGTCGTTCACGATGGCGTACGAGATCCTCGACGAGCTGCCCGACGGCACCCGCACCGTCTACTGCCGGGCGACGACTCTGCTGACGCCGTTCGTGTTCACGGCCGAGCGACCGCGCCGGATCCGCCCGGAGGAGCGCGCCGTGCTCGAGAGCTTCCTCGAGCCGACGGGGGCGCTGCGATGACCCGTCACATCTACCCGTGCCGAGTTCGGTGGTCCGACGTCGACCGCTACGGCCACGTCAACAACGTCAAGTACTTCGAGTACGTCCAGGAGGCGCGGGTCGCGTTCATGAGCGCCCTGGCCGAGGACACGCTGGTGGACCTACGCGGCGGGAGTACGTTCGTAGTCGCCCGCCAGGACGTCGACTACAAGCGGCCGATCCTGTTCCGGTCGGAGCCGTACCAGATCGAGACTGTCGTGACCAAGGTCGGCACGTCGTCGTACCACCTGCAGGCCGAGATCCTCGACGGTGACCTGCTGCTCGCCCGGGCCCGCACCGTGGTGGTGGCGTTCGACCAGCAGCGCCAGCGCGCACGGTCGCTGAACAAGGAGGAGCTGACCGCGCTCCACGCCGTCTACGACGGTACGTAGCTGGCCTATCACGCCGTGTTGTGATCGCCTCTGCGATCGGGTTACGCTGCGGGCTGGTTCGTCACATCAGTCCCAACTGTAACGGGGTGACTTGACCGTGGAGCCAGATTCGAAACGCAAGGTCTCTCGGGGCAGAGGCGCCCAGGCGCTGCTGACGACGCTCGCGGTCGGGTTGGCGACGCTGGTCGGCTCCGCTCCGTCGGAGGCGGTCGCGACGGCGCAACCGGTGACCGCCGGGGCCGCGAAGGCGGCGCCGGTGAAGTCGTCGGTCCAGAAGATCGAGCTCGGTCGGGGTGCGTTGGCGAGCCAGGGGCGGAGCACGACCGACGAGGGGGTGCGGGCCGACTCCTTTGCGACCGACGAGATCGACACCGACCCGTTCAGCGTCGCCGCGGTCACGTGGGACGCCGACTCTGCCCGGCCGGGGATGGAGATCTTGCTGCGGACGAGGTCTGGAGGCCGCTGGTCCGGCTGGTCGGAGCTGCACGACGACGGACACGCACCCGACCCGGGGTCGGCCGAGGACGCGTCGGCGCGACGAGGCACTGACCCGGTGCTGGCCCCGGACTCCGACGCGGTCGACATCGAGGTGAAGAGCCCCCGTGGCGGGGCTCCGGCCGGCTTCGAGCTGGTGCTCGTCAACCCGGGTACGTCGACGGCCGACGCGACGACCACGACAACGACCGCCGCCGCGCCGTCGGCTGGGACGCAGCCCGCCGCGACGAGCGCCGAGGCCGAGAACAGCGAGCTGAAGAAGCCGCCGATCTTCTGGCGCTCGCAGTGGGGAGCCGACGAGTCCATCCGTGAGCCCGGTCCGCCGGAGTACGGCCGGGTGCGCGGGATGTTCGTCCATCACACCGCGGGCTCCAACTGGTACTCACGCTCCGACGTCCCCCGGCTGATCCGCGGCATCTACGCGTACCACGTGAACGGGCGCGGCTGGCGTGACATCGGCTACAACTTCCTGATCGACCGGTTCGGCCGGATCTGGGAGGGCCGTTACGGCGGACCGGCGCGGGCCGTGGTCGGCGCGCACACCGCCAACTACAACGGCAACTCGTTCGGCGCGGCGGCGATGGGGTCGCTTGGCAGCGTCAGCCCCACGAGTGCGCTGCTGAGTGCGTACAAGCGGCTGATCGCGTGGAAGTTCGCCCTGAGCGGGGTCAACCCGACCGGCCGGGTCGCCTATCCCGGTCAGAAGACGCTGCCGACGATCTCGGCCCACCGTGACACCAAGGCGACCGAGTGCCCCGGTGCGCGGCTGTATGCCCAGCTGGGCAACATCCGGTCCGGCACGAAGGCCATCATGGACAGCACGGCGCAGAGCTCGTCGCTGAGCATGATCCTCAACAGCCAGGTCGCGGTCGGTCGGCGGATCTACGGCCGGGTGCGATGGCGTACGCCTTCGTGGCGGGACGTCTCCGGCTGGGTCAACCTGCAGCGCCGTAGCTCTTCGTGGGTCCACGTCCGGCAGGTCACGGTCGACGACGGGGTCTCCTGGACGGCGCTGACTCCGGGCGGGTCCGGCACGTACCGCGTCGTCGTCGACCATTCGTCCGACCCGTTGAACGTGGAGTACAGCGGGAGCGACCTGCACAGCGTGCGTGCTTGGAGTACGGCGTCGTCGTTCCGGATGAGTGGCCCGTACCGGATTGAGTTGGGCGACCTGGCCAGGCTGCAGATCAGCTGGCACATGGGAGACCAGCCGGTGACCGGGCGGGCCATCCTGCAGAAGCGGAGCGGGTCGAGCTGGGACAACATCCGCGAGGCGTCGATCGTGAACGGGTCAGGCGTGCTCAGCTTCCGGCCCGGCGCGACGAACGTGTGGCGGCTCCGCGCGACCAGCGCGTCGCCCAGCAACACGCCGCTGTCACACCCCAAGGGCACAACCGACGAGGTCCTGATCGACGTCGTCGCCTAACACTGCCGCCGTCGGGGGTGCCACCATCCAACAACTGTCCCCAGATTGCGCACGATCTCGCTTCGGGTGCGCAATCTGGGGACAGTTGCGGGATGACTGCGCGTCGCGTCCGGTCGGACCCGCGCCGATCGGATGACCGGTCTTGACCTGTTGCCGGAGTCGCCCCTACGGTTAGCCGAACCTGAAACGGCGTTTCCCAAAGTTGAGGGGTTGCCATGAGACGACGAATCTCTGGTGTTCCGGGCCGGTTCAGCTCGGCCGCGCTCGGCTCAATGGTGACGATCTTGCTGATCACCAGCGTCAGCAGCGCGCCGACCGGGATGAGCCTCGGCAGCGCGCCCCTCGGGTCGAGCGGCGGGTCGCTGCCCATCGTCGGCGACGAGCTGCCCAGCGGTGACGGCGCGGCGGTGGACGGAAACGCCAGCGCGTCCGGGTCCCATTGGAACGTCCTCAACTGGGGACCGGGGAAGCTGGCCGCAGTGCCGACGTCGTACAGCCACCCGATCGTCGACGACGCAGGCCGGACCGTCCAGAAGGTGTACATCGGTTCGCAGGCCAATGCCGATGTCGGGTCTGCCGAGTCGATCAACAACATGTCCTACTCCGAGGATTCGGGGCTGTCGTTCCTCACCACCCGTCGGAACTCGCCGGTGTCGGCGTTGAACATGACCCGGCTGCCCGACGGCAGCCTGATCGCCATCGAGTTCATCCCGGAGTACATCGACCTGCCGCAGAGCCTCGTCCGGTTGAAGGTGTGGCGGTCGCCCGATGGCATCTCCTGGAGCCAGCAGGAGGGTGGCGACGTCGCGTTCCCGGACGGCAAGGTCCCCACCGGGATGCGGGTGCACCGGCGCATCCTGCTCGAACCGGACGGCACTTTGATGGTCCCGATCTACGGTTCGTTCCAGGGATCGTCGAAGGGGTACTCGGCGATCCTGCAGTCGACCGACACCGGTGTCACCTGGACCTACCGGTCGATCATTCCCGCGACGAACGTGGCCTTCACCAACGAGGTCGGATTTGCCTACACCTCGGACAACCGCCTGATGGCGGTGATGCGCACGGCTCAGGACTTGGCCTACTCCTTCTCCGACGATCACGGCAGGACCTGGACGGAGGCCAAGGATCTGCTCGGTCCGGACGGCGAACCGGTCGGAGGCATCTATCCCGACCTGGTGCTGCAACCCAACGGCACCCTGCTGATGACAACGGGCCGGCCCGATGTCCGGTACCTGGTCAGCTACGACGGCACCGGCCGGACTTGGGATGCCGCGGAGACGATCTTCGCCAACTACCCGTCCACCGGGAACAACGGGCGCTTCGACGGATCCAGCGGGAACAACACGATGGAGAATGTCGCCGCGAATCGCTCGGTCCTGTACTACGACCAATGCCACGTCTGGGGTTGCGGCGCCTACAACGAGCAGTTCGGGGTGAGCGCGGAGTTTGTTGGCGCACTGACCCCCGGCGCCGGGCGGATCGACGTCATGAGCAAGCTTCTCGACGGCTCCGCGACGGTGACCGGTTCGTTCGGCAAGGGGGACAAGAACTTTCCCGAGCAACGACCCGAAGGCGCCTTCGACGGGTCGTCGGCCCCCAGCGCAGCGGCGAAGTTGGTCGGCAAGAACGGCGCCCGGGGTCAGATGACGCTGACTCTCGACAGTACCTATCGCATCGATCGGATCGGGCTGATGCTCGGCAACGGTGAACCGCAGTCGGCGACGGTGCAGCTGTCGACCGACGGCGTCACGTGGTCGACGCCGGTGATCACGGCGACCGATCGCATCGACCGGGCGATGAAGTACGCCGACGTCGAGCCGCAGTCGGCGCGGTACCTGAAGGTGACCGGCAGCAAGGGATCGACGTCGGTGACCGAGCTCGAGCTCTACGCCGCTGGTCTGGACACCTTCGAGAACGAGCTTCCCTTCGCGGTTCCGCGCGGCTGGACGCAGGCGACCCACGCCTGGGTGACTGACGTCCCGTCGGACGTCGCTTACACCGAGTTCGGCGGCTACCGCAGCACCACGTCATTGCGGTTGTGGGACAAATGGACCGACGACAACGCCCGGATCGTGAAGCCGTCCGCCGAGACCGACCATATGTACGCGACGATGCAGTTCGGCGGGCAGGACTTCCGTGCCAAGTTCACCTTCGGGACCCGCGGGACCGGCGCTGACGGCGCCGACGTCGACGCCTGGAAGTTCCGGCTCGTGCAGGGTTCCCCGGCCACCGTCGAGGCGTTCAACGGGACCGCGTGGG
>WHTB01000425.1 GCA_009379735.1 Propionibacteriales bacterium | reverse complement strand
TAGGCCGCCGCCTCGGTGGGCTCGGTCGCCCCACGCGCCCGCTTCGGCTGTCGGCGGACGAGGTGCTTCGCGACATGCTCCGCGTCCTTGCCGGCGCCGCCGGTCAGCATCGAGCTGAACGCCCGCTGGAACGCCAGCCCGGTGAAGTACAGACCCGGCTGGGAGTCGATGACGCCGCGAGTCTCGAGCGGCCACCCGTCCTCGCCCGTGACCGGAAGGTCGATCCAGCTGAAGTCCTGGCGGAAGCCGGTGCACCACACCACGTTGGCGACGTCGAGCACCCGGCCGCCGTCGAGCACCGGTCGGCCGTCACGCACGCCGACGGTGCGCTCGCGCACCCACTCCACGCCGGCCTCGGCCAGGTCCTCGGCCTTCACCCGCAGCAGCGGCCCGCCGTGTACGCGTACCTCGGCCCGGAACTTGCGGCCGATCGGGGTACGCAGGGTCAGCACGCGTCGAGCGAGGAACCACAGGACGGGGAACGCGGCGTGCGCCGGCCGACCCACGATGTTGAACGGCAGCTGCCCGTTCGAGCGGCCGGACAGCACGGTGTCGTGCGCAGCCGCCACCTCGAACGCGACGTCGGCACCGGAGTGCGACGCCCCGACGACCAGGACCGGACCCGGCTGCAGCTGCGACGGGTTGCGGTAGTCGTCGGAGTGCAGCTGGACGATGCCCGGGTCGAGGTCGGTCGCGAAGGCCGGGCGGTACGCCACCGTCCCGAACGTGCCGGTCGCCACCACGACGTTGTCAGCGTCGAAGGCCTGGTCGCCACAGTCGACGAGGTAGCGATCGCCGACCTTGGACAGCCGCCCCACCCGTACCCCCGACCGCACGTCCAGCTCGAAGCGGTTCGCGTACGCCTCGAGGTAGTCGGCGACCTGGTCCTTGCCCGGGAACGTCCATGACGGCGCCGGGAACGGCATCCCCGGCAGCCCGTCGTAGCGGGCCGGGCTGTAGAGCCGGAGGGTGTCCCAGTGGCGCCGCCAGTTGTCGCCGACGCGCGGGTGCGCGTCGAGGATCACCGGCGGCCGGCCCCGTCTCCCCAGGTGGTAGCCCACCGAAAGCCCGGCCTGCCCCGCGCCGACGACCACCGTCTCTACTCGCTCCGACCTCATCATCGTGGCCACCCCTCCCGTGACATCCGCCGACGTCCGCCGACACCGAGCGCTACGGAAGCAATGCCCCGCGCGCGTCGGAAGAAACACCCACATCGGCGGTGCGCGGCAGGGGTAGAACTGTGTACGCGCTAGACGACGCCGTGCTCGTACGCGTAGGCCGTGGCCGCGGACCGCGAGGAGAGCCCCAGCTTGCCGAAGATGTTGCTCACATGGCGGGCGACCGTCTTCTCGCTGAGGAACAGGTCGGTCGCGATCGCCCGGTTGGTACGGCCGGACGCCACCAGCCGCAGCACCTCGACCTCGCGCGGCGTGAGTCGACCGCCACCGCCGCGGGTGCCGCTGCCGCTGAGCGTGTCGAGGCGGGCCAGGTCGGGGGCGGCGTCCAGCCCGACGAAGGTCCACCGGGCGGCGTCGAGCTCCATCCGGGCGGCATCCTGGTCGCCCAGCGCCCGGCAGGCCAGCCCGACCAGGATCCGGGCCCGCGCCGCCTCGTACGGCACGCCGAGCCGCTGCCAGATCACCCACGCCGCGCGGGCCTCGCGCAGGGCCGGCCGTGGCTGACCGTCGGCCACCAGCACCGCCGCCGAGCTCTGCGCCGCCAGCGCCTGGAGGACGGGTACGTCGGCGCGGTCCGCGATGCCGGTCAGCTCGTCGGCCGCAGTGCGGGCCGCCGGAATGTCTCGGGCGGCGAGGACGATCTCGACGTACGCGGCGAGCAACCGCGGCCGTTCCGACTGCCCGTGGGCCTCCTCGACCGCGCGGCGAATCCCCGCCGCGGCCGCGCCGACGTTGCCCTGGGCGAGCCGCAGGAAGGCGAGGCCCGGCTGGATCTCGCGGCCCCACCGACTGGCCTGCCGGTAGGCCGCCTCGGCCACCTCGAAGTCGCCGAGCAGCCGGTGCAGCTCATCGAGCCGGTAGTACGCGTCTCCGACGGCGGGCGTGCCAGGCGGCTGGGACAGCAGGGTGCAGGCGGTCGTCGCCTCCTGCATGGCATCCGGCCAGGCGCCCTGGAGCTCCATGATCTCGGCCCGGTGCACGAGGCACTGGCCGCGGTACGGCACCAGGTCCGGCTGCGACTCGCACCAGTGGCTCAGCGCGGTCGTCCACTCGCGGGCCCGGCGCAGGTCGTAGGTCCGTTGGCAGGCGTCGATCACTGCGCAGTAGACCAGTCCGGCCGTCATCGCGGAGACCTCGTCCGCCGTCACCGCGACCATCGCCTCGTCGAGGAAGGCGAGACCTTCGCGCACCTGGCCCTGCTCGATCAGCGACTGACCCCGCCCCAGCCGACCGAAGGTCGTGAGGTCGATCTCCCCGAACCGATCACCGATGTGGCCGGCACGGTCGAACAGCTCGTACGCCCCGGCGCCGTTGCCCTCGTACAGCATCTGAACCGCGACCGGGACGAGGAGATAGCCGCGCTCGGGGCAGTCGACCTG
>WHTB01000142.1 GCA_009379735.1 Propionibacteriales bacterium | reverse complement strand
TGTCGATCAGCTCGGCCGTATCGGTCGACGTCAGCGGGTCGGAGAAGTTGCCCGATCGGCCGGCCACGTACGGATACAGCGCGAGCGCGTATCCATCTGGGAGCCGTCGAAGCACCGAGCCGTCGCGGGTACGGACCGGCGCCACCACGAAGGACAGGCCAGCGTCCCAAGCCGTCACCGCCACCCCGAGCGCAGCGCCCAGCCGTGCCAACGACTCGTCCGGACCATCCTCGGCAAGCACGTCGACCGACGCGAACCACCGGCGTCCGGTCTCGTCGACGACCGACCAGTGGTGGCTGCCGTACCCGACGGGTTGGTACTCCGCCGTGACCGTCGGCAGCCCCCACCCATCGGACACGGCGGCCGCGACGTACTCGTCAGGAAGGTCGGGCGGTCTGCTCTGCATCGCTGCTCACTCTAGGGACGTCGTGCCGGGCCCGGTGATGTCTCGACGGACAACTCGAGCTGGCGACCACCCGCGCCGCCCGCTCCGTCGACTGGCGCGTTGCGTGGGCCCGGCGTCCGATTTGTCCCAACGGAATGCGCCAGTCGGTGGCGGTCCGGTCGACCACGGACGGAACCGACGAAATGGCGGTCAAGCGCTGTCGGCAGCAAATTCGTCGGTTATGAACGTGCCGGCCTGGCCGGATCGGCATCGGGTTGGTCGGTGGGTACGGTCGTCAGCACCTGAAACATGATGTGGTCCTGCCACTGACCGGCGATGTTGAGATAGGCCGGTGCCAGCCCGAAGCGGACGAACCCGTTGCGTTCCAGCACCCGCTGCGACGCGACGTTGTGCAGCAGCGTCTCTGCCTGGATGCGGTGCAACCCCAGGTCTTCGAAGGCGACCCGCATGATGTCGCGCAGCGCGGCGCTGACGAGACCGCGACCGTTGTCGGCCTCACTCAGCCAGAAGCCCACGCTGCACGACTGCAAGGGTCCACGGACGATGCCGTTGAGCGTGATGCGTCCGACCACCTGGCCGGACTCGTCGAGGATGACGTGCGGCAGGCACGCTCCTCTCTCGTACTCGTCGAGCGCGGCGCGGATGACCGTGCGTTGTCCGTCGACGGTGAAGTAGTCGTCATCTCGGACGGGCTCCCAGGGCGCGAGGAAGGCGCGGTTGATGCCGAGCAGCCCGGCCAGGATCGTCACGTCGTCGATCGAGACGAGTCGAGTCGGGCGGCGGTTGACCATCGTCGGCCCCTCTCTGTACTGCACTCGACCCTAGTTCGACACAGCCAAGGGGCTGGCTGGCCGTGGCCGGCCGGTGCCGAAGTGAACGAAATGGTTGTCTGAGTACGACAGCCACTTCGTTCACTTCGGCATCGGAAGCATGGTGAGGTGGGCGTCGGCAGCCGCCTCGAAGGAATGACTCATCGAGCCAATGTCCGAGCTGCCCGGGCCTACGACAAAATCGATTGCCGTCCTGGGTGCCCATCTGCTGCACTGCCCCCATCACAGCCGATCGACCAAGGAGACGGAAATGAGGCGAGCGTTCACGTCCACCCCGATGGGATTTGCCACCTACTCGAAGGACCTGACGCTCTATGCGCACGTTGAACTTGGGGATCTTGGCGCATGTCGACGCCGGTAAGACAACCCTGACCGAGCGGCTGCTCCATGCCGCCGGCGTCATCGACGAGATCGGCAGCGTCGACGACGGAAGCACCCAGACCGACTCGCTGGCGCTGGAACGGCAGCGCGGCATCACGATCAAGTCCGCAGTCGTCTCCTTCGAGATCGACGACGTCACGGTCAACCTGATCGACACGCCCGGCCACCCCGACTTCATCGCCGAGGTGGAGCGCGTGCTGAACGTGCTCGACGGCGCTGTGCTGGTCATCTCCGCCGTCGAGGGCGTGCAGCCGCAGACCCGGGCGTTGATGCGGGCGCTGCAGCGACTGCGCATCCCCACCCTTATCTACGTGAACAAGATCGACCGCGGCGGGGCGCAGTTCGCCGGTGTGCTCGAGAGCATCTCGGCGAAGCTGTCACCGGCCACCATCGCGATGGGATCGGTCAACGGACTCGGCACCCGCGGCGCCACCTGTGCGCCGTACACCGCCACCGACGCCGACTTCATGTCGGGGCTGGTCGACCTCCTCGCCGACAGGGACGAGGCGCTGCTGGCCGCGTACGTCGACGACGAGAGGACCGTCTCGCACCGCCGAGTCCGTCGCCAACTCGCCGCGCAGACCGGTCAGGCGGTCGTGCATCCGGTGTTCTTCGGCTCGGCGATCACCGGCGTGGGTGTGGAGTCGCTGATCGCCGGTATCAGGGAGCTGCTGCCGTCGGCCGAAGGCGACGTCGACGGCCCGCTCTCGGCCAGCGTGTTCAAGGTCGAGCGTGGCCCGTCCGGGGAGAAGATCGCCTACGTCCGGATGTTCTCGGGAGCAGTGCGCACGCGGGACCGGCTGCAGCTTCGTGGAGACGTCGAGGGGAAGGTCACCGCAGTCAGCGTGTTCGACGATGGTGCGGCCGTCCGGCGGGACACGGTCGCGGCCGGACAGATCGGACAGCTGTGGGGACTCGGTGAGATCCAGATCGGCGACACGCTCGGCGTCTCACGAACGCCGGTCTCCGCACGTCGACACTTCGCTCCGCCGACGCTGGAGACGATCGTCGTTCCCCGACGTCGCGCCGACACGGGTGCGCTGCACGTCGCGCTCACCCAGCTCGCCGAGCAGGACCCGCTGATCGACCTGCGGCAGGACAAGATTCGGCAGGAGATCTCCGTCTCGCTCTACGGTGAGGTGCAGAAGGAGGTCATCCAGGCGACCCTGGCGAACGACTTCGGCGTCGATGTCACCTTCCGCGAGACGACGACCATCTGCATCGAACGGCCGGTGAGCTCCGGGGACGCCGTCGAAGAGATGGGTAACGGGGCCAACCCGTTCCTGGCGACGGTCGGGCTGCGCATCGAGCCGGCTCCGATCGACACGGGTGTGACGTTTCTGCTGGGTGTCGAAGCCGGGGCGATGCCGTCGGCGTTCTTCAACGCGGTCGAGGAAACCGTGCGACAGACTCTGGACCAAGGGATCTACGGATGGCAGGTCACTGACTGTGCGGTCACCATGACCCACTCCGGTTACGCGGCGCGGCAGAGCCACTCGGGCGGTGTCTTCGACAAGAGCATGTCGAGCACCGCTGGTGACTTCCGCCACCTGACACCGCTGGTCTTGATGAGTGCGCTGCAGCACGCCGGCACCAGGGTGTACGAGCCGATCCACCGCTTCCAGCTCGACGTCCCTGGCGACACGCTCGGCTCGATCCTGCCCGCGCTGGCACAGCTGCGAGCCGTCCCGAAGGCGCCGAGCGCGCGGCGTTCGTCGTACTTGCTGGAAGGAGTGATCCCGGCGGCTCGGGTGCACGAGCTGCAGCTGCAGCTGCCGGCACTGACCAGCGGCGAAGGCGTCCTGGAGTCCGCCTTCGACCACCACCGGCTGGTCCGCGGCAGGGTCCCCACCCGGCCGCGATCGGACCACAACCCGCTCAACCGCAAGGAGTACCTGCTGCAGGTCATACGACGGGTAGGCACGGGACGTGACGGCGGGTGACCCGCACGGCTGCCGAAAGTTTCTGCGCGGCGTTGTCGATCTGGGCCAGGTTGGTGTGTCGTCGAGGTAAGAGCAGTTCTTGAAACACGGGACGACAAGCAACGGAGGTGGCCGACATGACGAAGGAATTCGAGGTGCGGTGGGAGGGCGAGCTGCCCGCTACCCCGCAGGAGGTGTGGGACGCGTTCACGCTCCATACCGCCGGCTGGATCTGGGAGACCGAGTACGAGCCGTGGGTGGGCGGCGCCGCGCGAGGCATGGGCGACGGAACGGTCACCGTCTGGGATCCCACCCAGCATTTCGCCCAGCGCTCCCCCGACGGCGACGGCTTCAACCAGCTCGACTTCGAGCTCGAGCCGCGCGGAGCGGGCACGCACCTGAGCTACCGGCACCGCGGCGTGATCGCTGAGGACTACGACCGGCAGCTCGACGCGTGCCGGCAGCACACCGCGTTCTACAACCACTCGCTCGGCGAGTACGTTCGTCACTTCGCCGGGCGGGACGCGGTCTACGTCTCCGCCGAGGCGTCGGAGGCATCCGCGAAGGGCGGTTTCGCCGCGATGCGCAAGGCGATGGGCGTGCCCGACGAGGTCGCCGTCGGTGACCCGGTACGGCTGACCCCGGCCGGTCTGGAGCCGATCGAGGGCGTCGTCGACTACGCGACGCCCGCGTTCCTCGGCGTGCGTGGCGCGGATGCGCTGTACCGCTTCTACGGCCGTGACGTGTGGGGCTGGCCGGTGGGCGTGGCGCACCACCTGTTCGCCGACGGCGCCGACAAGACGGCGAGCGAGCAGGCCTGGAGTCGCTGGCTGGACGGCGTCTTCGCGACCGAGGCGGTGAAGTGATGGCCCAGAACATGGCTCAGTACGCAGTGCTCATCTTCGAGCGCGAGACACCTGGCGGCGTGGCCGACATGCCACCGGAGGTGATGGAGGCACACGGGCAGCTGCCCGACCGGATCGCCGAGCAAGGCGGCCGGATCGTCGCCGGGATGGCCCTCGAGCCGAGCGGGACCGCCACCGCGATCCGCGGCGACGTGGTGACGGACGGGCCGTTCATCGAGACCAAGGAGGCGCTGGCCGGGGTATTCGTGATCGAGGCGCGCGACCTGGACCACGCGCTGGCGCTGGGCAAGCTGACGCCGATCATGAACGGCGGTGTCGAGGTCCGGCCGCTGATCGGCTTCGACGTTGTCGAGGTGACATGAACAGCGAAGAGTTCTTCACCAGGTGATGAGTGAGGTCGAGCAGGCAGTCGCCGACGCGCACCGTCGCGAGTGGGCGTACGTACTCGCCGCGACGGTGCGGGTGACGCGCGACCTCGACACCGCCGAGGAGGCGGTGCAGGACGCCTACGTCCAGGCGCTGCGGACCTGGCCCGGCGACGGGGTGCCGGCCAGGCCCGGCGCGTGGTTGACGACGGTGGCGCGGCGCAACGCCCTCAACGTGCTGCGCCGCCGTAAGACGCTCGAGGCCAAGCTGCCGCTGCTGGTGGAGCCCGAGGACACTGAGACCCCCGACATCGACCCGGACACGATTCCCGACGACCGGCTGCGGCTGATCTTCACCTGCTGTCACCCGGCGCTGGCCCAGGAAGCGCAGATCGCGCTCACCCTGCGGGTCGTGTGCGGCGTGGCGACGCCGGACATCGCGCACGCCTTCCTCGTCGCCGAGACAACGATGGCCGCGCGCCTCACCCGGGCCAAGAAGAAGATCGCCGCGGCACGCATTCCTTACGTCATCCCGTCCGCCGACGAGCTGCCCACCCGCGTCGACGCCGTCCTGACAGTCATCCACCTGCTGTACGCCACCGGGCACACCGCGCACTCGGGCGACGACCTCGTACGCGACGAGCTCACCGGACGCGCACTCGACCTGGCGCGGATGCTGCGCCTGCTGCTGCCGGCCGACCGCGAGGCAGCCGGGCTGCTGGCACTGCTGCTCGCCCACCATGCCCGCCGCACGTCCCGCACCGACGCGCACGGCCGGCTGCTCCGTCTCGACGAGCAGGACCGCTCCGCGTGGGACGGCGACCTGATTGCCGAGGCCGACCGGCTCATCGTGGCCACGCTGAAAGCCGGCCCGCCCGGACGCTTCACGCTGCAGGCCGCGATCGCCGCGCTGCATGCGCAAGCCCCGAGCTACCCGGAGACCGACTGGCCGCAGATCCTCACCCTCTACGACGAGCTGCTGCGGATCTGGCCCTCGGCCGTCGTCGCGCTCAACCGTGCGGTGGCGGTGTCGATGGTCGACGGGCCGCAAGCCGCGCTGGCCGAGGTCGAGGCGATCGAGCACGACGGACGTCTGGCCGGCTACCGCTACCTGCCCGCGACCAAGGCCGACCTGCTGCACCGCCTCGGCCGCGACACCGAGGCGGCCGTCGCCTACCAGGAAGCACTCGTGCTCAGCGATAACTCCGCCGAGCAGGAGTTCCTGACCGAACGCGTCACGCTGACGAAGTCCTGAGCCTCGGCCCAGGCGGATGTCCGGCCTGGGCCGGCTGCTCCGACGTCTCTGCTGAGCGGCACCTCGTGGTGCCATCCAGCAGAGGAGAAGGCAATGGCACAGCACACAGTGACTCCGGAACGTACCCATCAGACCGCGTCGCCCTGGGTGTCGACCGCCCAGCTCTTGGCCGGTGGCGTCGTCGCCGGCCCGCTGTTCCTCGTGGTCTGGGCGCTTCAGGCGTTCACCCGCGAGGGGTTCGACCCGAGCCGACACCCGCTCAGCCTGCTGAGTCTCGGCGACCTCGGGTGGGTCCAGATCGCAAACTTCGTCGTGACCGGCACGCTGTTCTTCGCCTGCGCGGTGGGCATGCGGCGGGTGCTGCAGCCCGGCCGGGGCGGCACCTGGGGACCGAGGTTGATCGGTGCCTCAGGGATTGGGTTGATCATGGCCGGAGTCTTCGTCACCGACGCGGGGGCCGGCTTCCCCACCGGTGCCCCGGCCGGAGCGCCCGAGGTGAGCTGGCACGGCGCCCTGCACGAGGTCGGATACGTCGTGGTGATGCTGTCGTGGACGGCCGCCGCCTTCGTACTCAGACGCCGCTTCGCGGCCCGCGATGAGCGCGGCCTGTCCCGGCTGTGCGTCACTGCTGTGGCCGCCGTCCTCGTGGTCAGCGCGTGGCCTCACCTGGACAGCCTCAGGCATCCGCATCGTGATCGCGACGGCCCTTCAGTTCGGCCTTGTGGCGGTCCTGGCAGCACATCTGAGGCTAGTCTGCAAATGACCGACCATCGGCCTCGACCGAAGGAGCATCTGATGGCCTCCCGACTCAACCCGTACATCAGCTTCGCCGACAATGCGCGGCAGGCGATGGAGTTCTACCAGGGCGTCTTCGGGGGCACTCTGACAGTGAACACCTTCGGCGAGCTCGGCGCTCCGGACGCCCCGGAACCCGACAAGATCATGCACAGTCTGCTCGAGACCGACAGCGGGTTTACGCTGATGGGCGCCGACACGCCACCGGGGGCCGAACACCACCCCGGGGACAACATCTCGGTGAGCCTGAGCGGTGACGACGCCGACGAGCTGCGCGGCTACTGGGCGAAGCTGTCCGACGGTGGCACCGTCTCGGTCCCGCTCGAGAAGCAGGTGTGGGGCGACGAGTTCGGCTTGTGCGTGGACCAGTTCGGCATCGGGTGGATGGTCAATATCGCCCAGCCGCAGGCCTGACCCGCACGTCAGCGATACCCGGTCACGTCGGCCGGCTTGCTCGCTGGACAGCGACTGTCCGTTCCAGCGCGACACGTCCGGATCGTGCGCGAGTGCCGCGACGGCGCGGCCGACGAACGCCGGACTCTCGGAGATGGCGAAGTGGGGTACGCGCTCTGTCGCCTCGTGCCAGGTCGACTCGGTGACGCCGAAGGCCTTGAGTATCATCTCGGACCGCAGCCAACCCGGAGTGAGCAGTACGGCCGTCGCGTCATGCGGCAACAGGTCGTGCGCGAGCGCGAACGCCATCCGGCTCACGGCCGCTTTGGCGAGATCGTAGAAGAAGGAAACCCGGTAGTTGGTCGCGTTGTACTCGTCGGTCCCGTCGGTCACCTCGACCACCAAACCGCCGGGCGTCTTGATCAGCAGCGGTATCGCGAAGTGGCTGGTGATGGCGTGCGTGTCGACGGCCAGGTGCCCTAGTGAGGTCGTCAGTCGACTCGAGTAATGAAGCAATCCAGTTTGATTGATCTCGTCAGGTTGATATACCCTCCCTGGGTGGCTTCCATCGACTCCCCTGACGCACCGGCCGCAGTGCCCGGTTTCCTGCGTCTGACCGGGCACCCGGTTCGGTGGCAGTTGCTGAGTGAGCTGGCGCGCAGCGATCGTCAGGTCCGCGAGCTCACCGCCCTGGTCCGCCAACGGCAGAGCCTGACGTCCTACCATCTCCGCCAGTTGCGCGGCGGCGGGCTGGTGACCACGCGTCGTAGCTCGGCCGACGGACGCGACGCCTACTACAGCCTCGACCTGGCTGCGTGTCGCGAACGGCTGGCCGAGGCCGGCGCTGCGCTTCATCCCGGCCTACGGCTGGCCCCGCCGGCGGTGACACCGCCGGCGGCCGGCCCTGGTCGACGACCGGCCGCGCCTCCGGTCCGGGTGCTGTTCCTGTGCACGGGCAACAGCTCTCGGTCCCAGATGGCCGAGGCGATCCTGGCGCAGCGAGGCGGTGCTCGGGTCGACGTCGTCAGTGCCGGTAGTCACCCCAAGGCCCTGCACCCCAACGCCGTCCGCGTGATGCGCGAACGAGGCATCGACATCAGCGGCCACCGCTCCAAGCATCTGAGCGAGTTCGTCGAGGAGCGGTTCGACCACGCGATCAGCCTGTGTGACCGCGTACGGGAGGTGTGCCCAGACTTCCCCGGGCCTCCCACGGTGGCGCATTGGAGCATCCCCGATCCGGCGGCCGATGCAGCGGCCAACAGGCGCAGCTACCCAGCGTTCGTACGCACTGCGGATGACCTGGACACGCGGATCGAGTTCCTGCTGTCCGCGATCGAACACGACCGCACGAGTGCGGAGAGGATCTAGCATGTCCGACAACCTGGCGGACCTGGTCAGCGTCCGATACATGGTCGACGACGTCGATATGGCGGTCGACTTCTACACCAAGCACCTCGGGTTCACCCTCAGGATGAGCGCGGCACCGGCGTTCGCCGACGTCGTACGTGGCAAGCTACGGCTCCTGCTGAGCGGGCCGACCAGCTCGGCAGGTCGGCCGATGCCAGACGGTACGCAGCCGGCACCGGGGGGATGGAACCGTGTCCATCTCATCGTGAGTGACATCGCAGCTGAGGTCGAGCAGCTGCGTGCCGCGGGCCTCGCGTTCCGCAACGACATCGTCACCGGTCCGGGCGGTCAGCAGATCCTGCTGGAAGACCCGTCCGGCAACGTGGTCGAGCTGTTCCAACCCGCTGGCCGATAACGCGGCACGAAGACGCCTCGATGCCAAGAGCCGGGGTCAGGTCACCGAGACGTCCACGGCAGGCTGGTCCTCCGCCTCCTGCTCGCCGGGTGCTCGCATTCGTACGAGAGCGACGACTGACAGCGCGCTGAGCACCGACGCCACCGTCATGGCCCCCCGCATCCCCTCGAGCTGATACGAGGTGAGGGACCACGCCAGCGTCGCCAGAGCGGGTCCCAACGCAAACCCCAACGAGCGGGCGAGGCTCGTCGAGGCACCGGTGGTCGCCAGCAACGGCCTCGGCGCGTGCGTCATCGCGATCGCCATGACGGGTGCGTTGAACAGGCCGTTTCCGCAGCCGGCCAGGAACAGCCGCCAGGCCAGATCGGCAAGGGTCCACGAGTCGTCCATCGGCAGCAGCAGAGCCAGGCCGAGGGTAAACACGACTGCTCCCAGGGCGGCGGTCCTCCTGGGACCCCACCAGTCACCCAAGAAGCCGCCGCCTGGTCCCATCAAGGCCATGCCCGCGGGAAAGGCCAGGATCGTGACGCCGACGGCCGACGCCGACTCGCCGAGCTCCCCTTGCATGAAGTACGGGGTAATGAAGAACACGGTGCCGATGGCCGTTGCGGCCAAGGCGAGCGCAACGTGTGGTCCCACCTCCCCCGGCGTGCGGAAGAGATCACGGACGGCGCCACTCATCGGTAGTCGTAGCCAGACGAAGAGCAACGGGACCCCGAGGAGCACGAGCATCATCCACGCCGGGCCCTCGCTCGCCGTGAAGGAGAGAGCGAGCAAGACAGCGGCGACAGCCGCACTGAGCAGCAGGGCCTCGGCAAACCACGTACGGTCGGGCACCCGCAAGGGCGCGCTCGGCGGCAGCAGGCGCAGTCCGACCGCCATCACGAGGACGCTCACCGGGACGTTGACGAAGAAGATCCACGGCCAACCCAGCCCGTCGACGACCATGCCGCCCAGGACCGGCCCGCTGATCAGTCCAAGCGGGCCGAGGGTCGTGATCAGTCCCATCGCACGCCCGCGCGCCTGCGGCCGAACCGCCGTCGTGGCCAACGCCGGAACGAGCGAGAAGAGGAGCGCACCGAAGGTTCCCTGGGCCAGTCGCGCGCCAACCAGCCAGGCGAGGCTGGGCGCGAGCCCCGCCGCCACGCTGGCGAGAGCAAAGCCGGTGAGCGAGAACATCGGCGCCGGACGCCGCCCGACGCTGTCCAGCCAGCGGCCGCTCGGCAGCGCCAAGCCGGCGAGTGGCAGCAGGTAGGCGAGCACAATCCACTCGGTCACACTGGTGGCGATCTCGAAGTCACGCTCGATCGCCGGCAGCGCGACGTTGACGATGCTCATGTCCACGGACGCCATGAACACGGCCAAGCCGGCGGCGACCACCAGCCACCACTGGTCCCGCTCCCTGTCGGCCTGCGCTACCAGGCTTCCGTCGCGATCAGTTCCGTCAGCCATGGCCAGACCTCCCTGGTCTCGAGGTGCAACACCCGCCGACAATACATCAATCTGGATTGATTCATAAACCCAGTTGGTTGCAACTGGCGGAAACCGTACGCCGGCCGCCGGACTAGACTGCTCGCGCGTTCGCGGAAGGGGGGACTCATGCTGGCAGGCCACGCCGACCCGGTCAGCCGGGCTGTTCGGCTGCTCGCGGTGCTCGTGCTGATCGGCGTCGCCACGGCATGTGGCCCGGCCATGACTGCCGACCACGCGAACGCCGCGGGCCAGGCCGCGGCGCGGCGTCCGGCCGGCGTG
>WHTB01000232.1 GCA_009379735.1 Propionibacteriales bacterium | reverse complement strand
ATGGCGCTCGGCGCCACGCGGGACGAGCAGGGCACCCGCGACCTGGCCGCGATCCAGGGCGAGGAGCTCGCCGCGATCGGCGTCACCCAGAACTTCGCCCCGGTCGCCGACGTCAACATCAACCCGGCCAACCCGGTGATCGGTGTGCGTTCGTTCAGCTCTGACCCCGACCTCGCGGCCGCGCTCACCGCCGCCCAGGTCAAGGGGTACGAGAATGACGCGGGCATCTCTGCCGCGGCGAAGCACTTCCCCGGACACGGCGACACCGACGTCGACAGCCACTTCGGGTTCCCGGTCATCAACCACACCCGCGAGGAGTGGGAGGCGATCGACAAGCCGCCGTTCCAGGCCGCCGTCGACGCGGGCATCGACGTGATCATGACGGCGCACATCCAGGTCCCCGCGCTCGACCCGTCGGGTGACCCGGCCACGCTGTCGAAGCCGATCATCACGGACATGCTGCGCGGGGAGATGGGGTACGACGGCGTGGTCGTGACCGACTCGCTCGGCATGGCGGGCGTTCGCGAGAAGTACGGCGACGACCGGGTGCCGGTGCTGGCGCTGAGGGCCGGCGTCGACATCCTCCTCAACCCCCCGGACATGGCCGCTGCGTACAACGGTGTCCTCGACGCCGTCGAGTCCGGTGAGCTGACCCAGAAGCGGCTGGACGAGTCGCTCTACCGCATCCTCGACCTGAAATGGGACAACGGCGTCATCCACCACCCGACCGTCGACCCGGAAGCGGTGATGGACGTCGTCGGCATCGACGAGCACCTCGCCCGAGCACAGGAGGTCACCGACGAGTCGCCCACCGTGGTCAAGAACGACGACGGAGCACTCCCGATGACCGCGGACGGCGCCGACCTGCTGGTGACTGGGTACGGCGTGGCGACCAAACAGACGCTCGCCACGAAGATCCAGGAGCGGGGCGCCACCGCGGAGGTCGCGGCCACCTCGACCAACCCGACGCAGGCCCAGATCGACGCCGCCGTCGCCGCGGCGCAGGACAAGGACGCGGTCGTCGTCCTGACGATGAATGCGGCGAGCTCGGCCGGCCAGGCAGGTCTGGTGAACGCGCTTCGCGCCACGGGCAAGCCCGTCGTCGTGGCGGCCGTGCGCAACCCGTATGACATCGCGGAGTTCGCCGCCGCAGAGACGTTCGTGGCGACCTACTCCTACAAGGACATCGCGTTGGAGTCGCTCACCAAGATCCTGTTCGGTGAGGCATCGCCGGTCGGCACGCTGCCGGTCGACATCCCGACGAAGGACGACCCTGACACCGTCCTCTTCCCGTTCGGCACCGGTCTCACCTGGTAGGGGTTTCCGAGCGCGATAGGGTCGGGCGCCATGAGTCCCGTGGTGCTTGTACTGGCTGTCGCGTGCGTCCTGCTCGCGACTCTGGTGGGGGTCCTGGCGGTGACGGTCCGCCGTGCCGACCGGGAGGCGAAGGCCCATGAGCACGCGCTGGCGGGGCTGCGTGCCGAGGTGGCCGAGCTGGCCGCCCGGCAGCACGAGCGGGAGCCCACGCAGCCGGCCGCGGCCGACTACGTCATCGCGTTCGACGAGCAGCCCGTACCCACCCAGCCATCCACCCAGCGCGTGGTATCGGCCACGCTGGGTGAGCCGCTGATCAAGGTCGCCGCCCTCGGCCATGGCGTACGCCGGGCGCTCCGCGAGGAGCGGCGGGCTCATCTGGCCTACCAGGTACGCCGGGAGTACCGTCGCCGCCGCAGGGCCAGCCGGGTCGCGCAAAGGAGAAGGGGACGATGAGCAGGATGTTCTGGTTCGCCGTCGGCGCCGGCAGCGGCGTCTACGCGGTGGTCAAGACTCGGCGGGCCGCGGAGCGGTTCACACCCTCGGGTGTCGCGGACCAGCTCGGCGCTCTCGGCCACGGCGCCAGGCTGTTCGCCGACGAGGTGCGCACCGGCATGGGCGAGCACGAATCTCAATTGCGTACCCGGCTCGGCCTCGCGCACGCTGAGTCGACACGACCAGAGATTTCCCCGGTCCCGGAAAGAGGCAGCAACTGATGGACACCGCCGAGATCCGCCGTCGGTTCCTCGCGCACTTCGAGCGCGCGGGTCACACCGTCGTGCCATCGGCACCGTTGCTGTTCGACGACCCCAACCTGCTGTTCGTCAACGCCGGCATGGTCCCGTTCAAGCCGTACTTCATCGGCCAGGAGACCCCGCCGTTCAGACGGGCGGCGAGCGTGCAGAAGTGCGTGCGCACCCTCGACATCGAGGAGGTCGGGAAGACCACGCGGCACGGCACGTTCTTCCAGATGAACGGCAACTTCTCGTTCGGCGACTACTTCAAGGAAGGCGCCATCGAGCTCGCCTGGGACCTGATCACCAAGCCGCAGGCCGACGGCGGGTTCGGCATCGACGGCGGCAAGGTCTGGGCCACCGTGTACCACGACGACGACGAGTCGTACCAGCTGTGGCGGAAGGTCACCGGACTGCCCGAAGCGCGCATCCAGCGGCGTGGCACCGCGGACAACTACTGGCACATGGGGGTGCCGGGTCCGGGTGGACCGTGCAGCGAGATCTACGTCGACCGCGGACCGGAGCACGGACCGGACGGCGGGCCGGTCGTCGACGAGGACCGGTTCCTCGAGATCTGGAACCTCGTCTTCATGCAGGAGGAGCTCAGCGCCGTACGCAGCAAGGAGGACTTCGACGTCTCCGGCCCGCTGCCGGCCAAGAACATCGACACCGGCATGGGGCTCGAGAGGGTCGCGTATCTCCTACAGGGCAAGGAGAATCTCTACGAGATCGACGAGGTCTACCCGGTCGTCGAGACGGCCGAGCTGTTGTCCGGCCGACGCTACGGTGCCGACCCTGCCGACGACGTACGCTTCCGCGTCGTCGCCGACCATGTGCGCAGCGCGCTGATGCTGATCGGCGACGGCGTCACCCCGGGCAACGAGGGGCGCGGGTACGTGCTGCGCCGGCTCATCCGCCGGGCCGTCCGTGACATGCGGCTGCTCGGCGTCGACGCCCCGTCGCTGCCCGATCTGCTGCCGGTCAGCCGCGACAAGATGAAGGCGTCCTACCCCGAGATCGAGCAGCAGTGGGCCCGGATCAGCGAGATCGCGTACGCCGAGGAAGAGGCCTTCCGGCACACCCTCAAGACCGGCACGCAGATCTTCGACGGCGCCGCCGCCGAGACCAAGAGCGTGGGGCGGCAGCAGCTGTCCGGCGCCAGCGCGTTCCAGCTGCACGACACGTTCGGCTTCCCGATCGACCTGACCCTGGAGATGGCGTCCGAGCAGGGGCTGACGGTCGACGAGGGCGAGTTCCGCCGGCTGATGACCGAGCAGCGGGAGCGGGCCAAGGCGGACGCCAAGGCGAAGAAGGGCCAGCACGCCGACGCGGGCGCCTACCGCGAGGTGGCCGACCAGCTCGGCTCGCCGGTGGTGTTCACCGGGTACGACGAGGTGGTCAGCGAGGGCGTCGTCCGCGGCATCGTCACCGGGGGCGGCACGACCGCGTCGGCCGCCGAGGGTGACACGGTCGAGCTGGTCCTCGACCGCACCCCCTTCTACGCCGAGGGCGGCGGGCAGCTCGCCGACCAGGGGGTGATCGAGCTCGCCGGCGGTGCCCGGATCGAGGTGCTCGACGTGCAGTCGCCGATCACCGGCCTGATCGTGCACCAGGCGCGGGTTCTGTCCGGCGAGGTGACGCTCGGCGACAGCGTGCAGTCGCTGGTCGACATCGACCGCCGCCGGTCCATCAGCCGGTCGCACACCGCCACCCACATGGTGCACAAGGCGTTCCGCGAGGCGCTCGGCGAGACGGCGACCCAGGCCGGCTCCGAGAACTCCCCGGGCCGGTTCCGGTTCGACTTCTCCGCCAGCGCCGCCGTACCCGAGTCGGTGCTCGCCGACGTCGAGGCCAAGGTCAACGACCTGGTGCTGGCCGACCTCGGTGTGCGGGCCGAGATGATGACCCAGGACGAGGCCCGCAGGGCCGGGGCGATGGCGCTGTTCGGCGAGAAGTACGGCGACGAGGTGCGGGTCATCTCGGTCGGTGACTGGGCCCGTGAGCTGTGCGGCGGCACGCACACCGAGCGGTCGGGTCAGCTGGCCGTGGTCAAGCTGCTCGGCGAGTCGTCGATCGGCTCGGGCGTACGCCGGGTCGAGGCCCTGGTCGGCGCCGACGCCTACCGTTTCCTGGCCCGCGAACACGTGCTGGTCAAGCAGCTGTCCGACGCGCTGAAGGTGCGTCCCGAGGAGCTGCCCGAGCGGGTGCACGACATGGTCGAGCGGCTGCGCGGTGCCGAGAAGGAGATCGAGCGGGTACGGATGCAGCAGGTGCTGTCCGCCGGAGCCGACCTGGCCGCCAAGGCAACCGACGTCTACGGCGTGTCGTTCGTCGGTTACCGGGCCGACGGTGCCGGTGGCGGTGACGTCCGCAAGCTGGCCCTCGACGTCCGCGGCCGGATGCCGCAGGGGGCCCCGGCCGTGGTCGCCATCGTCGGCACCGGCGGCGGCAAGCCGGCTATGGTCGTCGCCCTGAACGAGCCCGCGCGGGAGTGGGGCCTGTCGGCCGGCGACCTGATCAAGACGCCGTCCGGCCTGCTCGGCGGCAGCGGCGGGGGCAAGGACGACATCGCCCAGGGCGGCGGCACCGATGTCTCCAAGGTCGACGAGGCGCTGACCGCGATCGAGCACGCGATCGGTGAGCGGGTCACGGCCCCCTGAGCGAGCGACTCATGCGCACCGGAGTACGCCTGGCGGTCGATCTGGGCGACGTCCGCATCGGCGTCGCGACCAGCGACCCATCAGGCCTGCTGGCGACGCCGGTGGAGACCGTACGCCGTGGCCCGGGTGACCTGGCCCGGCTCGCCGCACTGGCCCAGGACCACGGCGCGATCGAGATCGTGGTTGGATTACCGCGGTCGCTGTCGGGGCTGGAGGGCCCGGCCGCGGTCAAGGTCCGTACCGTCGCCGCTGAGCTCGCCCGGCTGGTCGCCCCTTGCCCGGTGCGGCTCGTCGACGAGCGGATGACCACCGTGACGGCCGAACGGGTGTTGCGGGACCGGGGGAAGAAGGGCGCGAAGCGCCGGGCCGTGGTCGACCAGGCCGCGGCGGTCGTGATCCTTCAGCACGCACTGGACAGCGAGCGGGCCACCGGGTCCGCCCCCGGAGAGATCGTCGAGCTGAGCACCCCATGAGCGATCCGATCATCCCGACCCGCGGTCGGCGGTCCCACCGCCGCAGACGGCGCTCGAGCGGCCGGGTGGGCGGATGCCTGGCCGTCGTCGTGGCGCTGGCCATCCTGGCCGGGGTGGGAGCGTTCGCGTACGTCAAGGGCCGCGACTTTCTCGAGGACACGTTCGCGCCGGCCGCGGACTACGACGGCCCGGGGTCGGGCCAGGTCTTGGTCGAGGTGAAGAAGGGGGACACCACCTCGGCCATCGGCGCCACACTGAAGCGGCAGGGAGTCGTCGCCAGCGTGGAGGCGTTCACCGACGAAGCGAGCACCGAGACGAAGGCCAACCTGATCCAGGCCGGCTTCTACGAGCTGGCGGCGAAGATGAGTGCGCGGGACGCGCTCGACCGGCTGATCGACCCGAAGAACGTCGTCCAGAACGTCGTCACGATCCCGGAGGGCTACACCGTCAAGGAGACACTGGCGCGGATCGCCGAGCAGACCGAGATCCCGCTCGCCGAGCTCGAGGCGGCGGCCCGAAAGCCGGCGGCGCTCGGGCTGCCCGAGTACGCCGGCGGCAAGCTGGAGGGCCTGCTGTTCCCGGCGACGTACCCCCTGCCGCCGAACGCCACCGCGGCGGGGACGCTGAAGCTGATGGTGAGCCGGTTCAAGCAGGCCGCCGAGAAGGTCCAGCTGGCGCCGGGCGCCGAGGCGCTCGGGATGACGCCGATGGAGGCGCTGACCGTCGCCAGCATCGTTGAGGCCGAGGCGCGCAACGCCGAGGACTTCCCTAAGGTGTCCCGGGTCATCCACAACCGGCTCGACGTCGAGATACGGCTGCAGATGGACTCGACGGTGCACTTCGCCGTCGGCAAGGAAGGCGATGTGACCACGACCGAGCAGGATCGCGCCAGCAAGTCGCCGTACAACACCTACCGGGTGACCGGCCTCCCACCCGGCCCGATCGACTCGCCGGGGGAGAGCGCGATGGACGCGGCGATCCACCCGGCGGAGGGCGACTGGCTCTACTTCGTGACGGTCAACCTCGAGACCGGCGAGACCAAGTACGCCAGCGACGACACCACGCACGCCAAGAACGTCGCGGAGTACCACACGTACTGCCGAAGCAGTGACGCCTGCTGATGCGCTGCGCGGTCCTCGGCAGCCCGATCGCCCACTCGTTGTCCCCGACGCTGCACCGGGCGGCGTACGCCGAGCTGGGGCTGCACTGGCGCTATGACGCCATTGAGGTCACCGAGCCGGAGCTGGCGGGGTTCGTCGACGGACTCGGCCCCGAGTGGCGCGGGCTGTCGCTGACGATGCCGCTCAAGCGCTCGGTGCTCCCCCTGCTGGACGAGGTCAGCGACACCGTGGCGGCGGCCCGGGCGGCCAACACCGTCCTGCTCGAGCCCGACGGCCGACGCCGCGGCGACAACACCGACGTCCCGGGGATGTGTGCGGCGCTGGCCGAGCGGGGGCTCGACGCGCCGGCCTCGGCCCTGCTGCTCGGCGGCGGGGCCACCGCGACCTCGGCGCTGGTCGCGCTGAGCCGGCTCGGCTGCGGCGACGTGACGGTCGCCGTCCGCAGCCCCGAACGGGCCCACGAGCTGGTCGCCGTCAGCGAGACGCTGACCGAGACCACGATCCGTCTGGCGCGGGTCGACGAGCTGACGCCCGGCCGGTACGACCTGCTGGTGACGACCATCCCGGCGGCGGCCCAGCAGCCGTTGACCGCGCTCGTCGCGCAGGCCGGCGGGTTGTTCGAGGTGCGGTACGACCCGTGGCCGACTCCGCTCGCGGAGGCGGCGCTGGTGGCGGGGCAGCCGGTCGTCGGCGGTCTCGACCTGCTGGTGCATCAGGCGGTCGGCCAGGTCGAGCTGATGACCGGCCGCAGGCCCGCGCCGCTGGCCGCGATGCGATCAGCGCTGACCAAGCCGGTGGATGCTTCCGCGCAGCCGGACCGGCCGGCTGGCTAGGCTCCCGGCTTGTGACTCCACCGCTCGCCGCCGTCGTCTCGGGCGCGGCCCTGGTCGGCGCCGTGTCCGGCCTTCTGGTGCCCCGCGTCGTCGCCGCGATCCCTGAACCTGACGCCGGGTCCAGCGACGGCGCCGACAAGCTGCCCTACGCCACGATCGCGGCCGTGCCCCGGCTCGGGCTGTGGTGCGCGCTGACGGCGGCCGCCGCGTGCGGGGTCGCCGCCTGGTCGATCGGCTGGTCCGCGGCCCTGCCGACCTGGATCT
>WHTB01000205.1 GCA_009379735.1 Propionibacteriales bacterium | reverse complement strand
GGCGGCGGAGCGTTCACCGGGATGTCACATCGCGGTGACGTCGACGCAGCAGTCGCGGAGTACGTTCGGTGGCAACACGTCGCCAGGGAGGTCCGATGAGACGCCTGATCCAGCTCACGCCGCTGCGGCTGCTGGCCGCCCCCAACACCGCCCGGCGCAACGCCGCGACCGCCACCGCCGTGCTCGCCCAGCACCGGCGCGAGCGCGACGACGTCGAGGAGTTTCTCGCCGGCCGGGCCGCCGACGGCCGCTAGCGGCAATACCGTTCAGTTAAGGTCACATCGGTGTAGTTTGGTGGCATGCCGCGTGCTGGATGGGTGAAGCCGGAGACGGATCGCCGGTTGTCGGACCTGGTGTCGATCGGGGTGCTGACGCGAGTGTTCCCGCCGGATCTGGTTGATGAGGTGATCGCCGAGGCGGGGCGGACCGAGCAGCGTCACCGATCGCTGCCGGCCCGGGTGATGGCGTACTTCTCGATCGGGATGGCGCTGTACTCCGAAGGCTCCTACGAGGACGTGATCGCTCAGTTGACCGATGGACTCTCGTGGGCTTCGGGCTGGCAGGAGAGCTACGCGCCGCCGAGCAAGTCGGCGATCTTCCAGGCGCGGGCGCGGTTGGGCCCGGAGCCGTTGGCCGCGTTGTTCGAGCGGGTCGCTGAGCCGATCGGCGGTGATGACACACCGGGGGTGTGGCTGGCCGGACGCCGGCTGGTTGCGGTTGATGGGACCTGCCTCGACGTTGCCGATACGGCCGCGAACGCCGAGCACTTCGGCAGGCCGGGGGTCAACAAGGGCGAGCAGGCAGCTTTCCCGCAGGCCCGCGTCGTCGCGCTGGCCGAGTGTGGCACTCACGCGATGTTCGCCGCCCAGGTCGGGACCTACGCCCAGTCCGAGGCCACCCTGGCCGACCCGCTGCTGGACCAGCTCGCCCCGGGGATGCTGCTCACTGCCGACCGCGGGTTCTTCTCCTACGCCCTGTGGCGCAAGGCGATCGGCACCGGTGCCGACATGTTGTGGCGGGTCCGGACCGACAGGGCCGGCCCCAAACCAACCCACCTCGAGGACCTCCCAGACGGGTCCTGGCTGGCCCACCTGCGTCGCACCACCCCGGCAGCGGCACGGCGCGAGGAACCGATGCTGGTCCGGGTGATCGACTACACCATCGACGACGGGCGGGAGAACCCCACCGGCTATCGACTGTTCACCACGTTGCTGGATCCGGCCGAGGTCAGCGCGGTCGACCTCGCCGCGGCCTACACCCAGCGATGGGAGATCGAACTGGCCTTCGACGAACTCAAGACCCACCAGCGCGGGCCGCGCACGGTGCTGCGATCGAAGTCGCCCGACCTGGTCCTCCAGGAGATCTGGGGACACATGTGCTGCCACTTCGCGATCCGCTCGCTGATGGTCGAGGCCGCGACCCACTCCGGACACGACCCGGACCGGGTCAGCTTCGTCGCCGCGCTACGGATCACCAGGCAGACCATCGCCCACCCGGGCGCTTTTCCCCCCTGACCAGCACGCCCGAGACAGCCCCGACTGGCTCGCCTTCCTCCGCCGCCTGCTCCGTCGGCTCAATCCCATCCGTCGACACCGCAGCAACCCTCGGCTGGTCAAACGCAAGTACGTCAAGTGGCACGTCAAACGCGCCCGCCATGCCGAGTGGCCGCGCCCCCACCACACAGCCGCCTACACAACGGTTCCCCGCCCTAACTGAACGGTATTGCCTCTAGCGGCGATGTAGCAGCAGCAGGGCGCGGTCGTCGTTCGACGACGCGATCTTGTTGATCAGCCGGGTGGCTCCGCCGTCGAACCCGCCCCGGACCAGCCGCTCGGCCTCACCGACCAGCTTGTCGATGCCCATCGTGATGTCGCGCTGCGGCGTCTCCACCAGCCCGTCCGTGTACAGCATCAAGGCATCGCCCGTCAGCAGCCGGCCCGACGACAGCAGGAACTCGGCCTTCTCCATCAGCCCGAGCACCGGGCCTTCGGAGTCGAGTACGCCCCAGCGTCCCGATCCGGCGTGGAAGTGCACGACGGGTGGATGCCCGGCGGTGCGTACCTCGAACTCACCGGTGTCGAGGTCCACCGCGAGGTGCGCGGCGGTGGCGAAGCCCTCCCCCCACTCCTGCCGCAACAGGTAGTCGTTGGCCGCCGGGAGGAACGCGGCCGGTGGCAGGGCGCCGAGCAGCCCGGCGAGCGCGCCGGACAGCTGCAAGGCCCGGACGCCGGCCGCCACACCCTTCCCCGACACGTCGACGATGGCCACCTCGAGGACCCGACCGCTGTGCGTCTTGGTCGCCACCAAGAAGTCGCCGGCGAAGGACGCTCCACCGGCCGATCGCATGGCCGCCTCGGTGTACCAGGAGCGCGGCAGCTCGGGCATCTTGCTTTGGTTCTGCAGCCGGTCACGCAGGTCGATCAGCATCGAGTCGCCACGCGAGCCGGTCACGCCCAGCGGCGACCGCGACCGGGCTCCGAGCAACATGACCACGGCGACCAGGACGACGACCAGGCCGGCCCCCGCGCGCACGGGGGTGATGTCGCCGGTGATCGCGGAGCCGCCCACCAGGCAGAAGCCGATCAGCACCAGCAGCCAGACCAGCCACCGCACGCTGAGGACCAGCCCGCCGACGAGAGTGGGCACGATGAAGCCACTCACCGGGACCCATTCTGGCGCCTCGACTATGCCGACCGCGGCCATGACGGTCAGCGCCGACAACCCGAGGAACCACGTCGTCTCGGAGGTACGCACACGACGTCCGAGCCGGTTGAGCCGACGGCGCAGGCGCCGACGCGGATGGCTGCGCCGCACGACGGTCCGCGGCTCGACGGATGACACGGGGTGACCCTATCGATCAGTGGTCAGCAGCGTCAGCACAATCTGTGGTCCGGTCGGATCGTGGGTCCGGTCGTTGGCAGGTCGGACACCAGAAGAGGTTGCGCCCGGCGAGGACCTCGGTACGGATCGGAGTTTCGCACACGTGACACGGCTGACCGGACCGCCGGTAGACGTACACTTCGCCGCCGTGGTCGTCGACCCGGGGCGCGCGCGCCATCGCCTCCGGCGTGTGCTCGGTGTGCACCGTGTCGATCTGCCCCGTCCGCACCCCCTCCCGCATCAGCGCGACGAGATCACCCCACATCGCCTGCCACCGGTCGTGGCCCAGCAGCCGGCCCGGCGTATGCGGCTCGAGGCCGTGCCGGAAGAGCAGCTCGGCGCGGTAGACGTTGCCCACGCCGGCGAGCACGGGCTGCTGCATCAGCAGGACGGCGATCGGCGCCGAGCTGCGGGTGATCCGGCGCCACGCCTGCTCGGGGTCCGCGTCGGCGGACAGCGGGTCCGGACCCAGCCGCGCCAGCAACGACTCCCGCTCGCCCGGTCCGATCAGCTGGCAGGTGGTCGGGCCACGCAGGTCGGCGTACGCCGTCTTGTGCCGCAGCCGCAGCCGGACGACGCCGACCGGCGGCGGAGCCGGGCCACGGGTCACCACGAACCCGCCGATCAGGCCCAGGTGGACGTGCACCCAGCGCCGCCCGCTGAACTCCACTAGCAGATGCTTGCCGACCGCCTCGGCGCCGCGCAGCAACGCGCCGTCGAGCAGTGCCGCGGACTCCGCGAACCGGCCCTGCGGCGACTCGACCCGGACCCGTCGGCGGCCGAACGTCGCCTCGATCTCGGTCGCCAGCCGGTGCAGGGTGTGGCCCTCAGGCATGCTGGTCCCATGCGCAACCAGGCCGGCGGCGACCGGAGCCACACCACGCACGGTGAAGCGAACCGCGCCCGAGACGTGTCCCGTCCGCGGCCGCCGGCCGAGAAGAAGCCGGAGACCGAGGGCCGTGAGACGGCACGTCAGGACCCGGGCAGCGGAGGCAGCTCGCCGGTCTCCTCGTAGCTGCTCAGCATCGCGATCCGCCGGCTGTGCCGCTCGTCGCCGCTGTACGGGGTGGACAGGAACGCCTCGACGAACGCCTTCGCCTCGTCGGCAGAGTGCATCCGGGCACCGACCGAGACGACGTTCGCGTCGTTGTGCTGGCGGCCCAGCGATGCGGTCTCGACGCTCCACGCGAGCACCGCGCGTACGCCCGTGACCTTGTTGGACGCGATCTGCTCGCCGTTGCCGGAACCGCCGATCACCACGCCCAGACTGTCGCGGTCGGCCACCACGCCCTGGGCGGCACGGAGACAGAACGGCGGGTAGTCGTCGGCGGCGTCGTACGCGAGCGGGCCGTGGTCGACGACGTCGTGCCCCAGCTCGCGGAGCCAGGACACCAGCTGCTGCTTGAGCTCGAAGCCGGCATGGTCGGCACCCAGGTGAACACGCATGGCGGAGAGTCTGTCAAAGCCCCGCTCGCCGCCCGTACGACGGTCACTCGAAGATCGGGTCGCGGTCCCGACTGCGCTTGAGCTCGAAGAACCCGTCGGTGCCGGCGACGAGCAACACGCCGTCCCAGAGGAGACCGGCGGCCTCACCCCGCGGCGTCGGGGTGACGACCGGGCCGAAGAACGCGACACCCTCCACGCTGATCACCGGCGTGCCGACGTCCAGGCCGACCTGGTCCATGCCCTCGTGATGCGACTTGCGCAGCAGGTCGTCGTACTCGGTGGAGTCCATCACGTCGACGAGCGACGTCGGCAGCCCCACCTCCGCCAGCGCCTCCTCGACCGTCGCGCGGTCCCGCTCCCGCTTCTCGTTGTGGAAGCGCCGCCCGAGCGCGGTGTAGAGGTTCCCGAGCACCTCGGCGCCGAACTGTTCGGCCGCGGCGATGCAGACCCGGACCGGCCCCCAGACGTGGTCCGTCGAGACGTCCTTGTCCTGGTTCAGGTACGCCAGGCTCATCACGTGCCACTGCGCCTTGACCGGGCGGACCCGCTCGACCTCGCGCAGCCACCGAGACGACATCCACGCCCACGGGCAGATCGGGTCGAACCAGAAGTCGGCGACGATGGGTGCGTCGTCGACGGCCGCTGCGTGCCGACCGCCCCGCTGCTCGGTGGCCTCGGTCATGGATGCTCTCCTCATTGCTCAGGGTGTCCGTCCGGTCACGAGAACGGACCCGCCGGGGGCCTTATTCCCTCTTCGAACCGGCTCAAATCCTGCCAACTCCGGTGGCCTGCTTCTCGCTCGGGGCGGCCATGCAAGGATTTCCGCATGCCCGGCACTAACCTCACCCGTGACGAGGCGCGCGAGCGCGCCCGCCTGCTGACCGTCGAGTCGTACGACGTTGGCCTCGACCTCACCGCGCCGGACCCGACATTTCCGTCGACGACGGTGATCCGCTTCCAGTGCTCCGAGCCGGGCTCCGCGACGTTCGCCGACCTGGTCGCGACGACGGTGCACGAGATCACCCTCAACGGCCGCTCGCTCGACCCCGCCGTGGCGTACGCCGACGGTCGCATCGCGCTCGACGACCTGCGGGCCGACAACGTCGTCCGGGTCGTCGCCGACTGCGCCTACAGCCGCACCGGCGAGGGCCTGCACCGTTTCGTCGACCCGGCCGACGACCGGGTCTACCTCTACTCGCAGTTCGAGGTACCCGACGCGCGGCGCGTGTTCACGACGTTCGAGCAGCCGGACCTCAAGTCGGTGTTCCACTTCACGGTCACGGCACCGTCGCACTGGCAGGTCGTGTCGGTGGCGGCGACGCCCGAGCCGGAGGTGGTCCGCGACGGCGTCTCGGTCTGGCGCTTCGGCCCCACGCCGACGATGTCGACGTACATCACCGCGCTCGTTGCCGGCGACTACCACGTGCTGCGCGACACCCATGCCGGCCGCGGCGGCGACATCCCACTCGGCCTGTTCTGCCGGCAGTCGCTGGCCGAGCACATCGACGCCGACGAGCTGTTCACGCTGACCAAGCAGGGCTTCGGGTACTTCGAGGACGCCTTCCAGATGGCGTACCCGTTCGGCAAGTATGACCAGCTGTTCGTGCCGGAGTACAACATGGGCGCGATGGAGAACATCGCCTGCATCACGTTGCGCGACGAGTACATCTTCCGCAGTCGGCAGACCGCCTCCGCGTACGAGACGCGCTGCAACACGATCCTGCACGAGATGGCGCACATGTGGTTCGGCGACCTCGTGACGATGCGGTGGTGGGACGACCTGTGGCTCAACGAGTCGTTCGCCGAGTGGGCGGCGCACCAGGCCGCGACCGCCGCGACGGCGTTCGACGCGTCGTGGACGTCGTTCTGCAACGCGCGGAAGAACTGGGCGTACCGGCAGGACCAGCTGCCGTCGACCCATCCCATCGCCGCTGACAACTTCGACCTGGAGGCCGTCGAGGTCAACTTCGACGGGATCACCTACGCCAAGGGCGCGTCGGCGCTGCGGCAGCTGGTGGCGTGGGTCGGTGAGGACCGCTTCCTCGCCGGTCTGCGCACCTACTTCGAGCGGCACGCGTACGGCAACACCGAGCTGTCCGACCTGCTCGCCGTACTCGAGGAGAGCTCGGGTCGCGAGCTGGGGTCGTGGAGCAAGGAGTGGCTGGAGACGTCGGGCGTCAACACGTTGCGGGCCGACTTCGAGGTCGACGCCGACGGACTGTTCACGTCGTTCGCCGTCGCCCAGTCGGCAGCCGCCGACTATCCCACGCTGCGGCGTCATCGCATCGCGATCGGACTGTACGACCACACCGCCGACGGCCTGGTCCGGCGCGAGCGGGTGGAGATCGACGTCGTGGGCGAGCGTACGGAGGTCCCGGCGCTGGTCGGCCAGGCCCGCGGCGACCTGGTGCTGCTCAACGACGACGACCTCAGCTACGCCAAGATCCGGCTCGACGAGCAGTCGCTGGCGACCGTGGTGGCACACATCAGCGAGTTCCGTGACTCACTGCCGCGGGCGTTGTGCTGGGCCGCGGCGCTCGACATGACCCGCGACGCCGAGATGGCGCCGACCGACTTCGTCGACCTCGTCCTGGCCGGTGTGGGCACCGAGTCGGACCTGACCGCGGTCCAGGTCCTCGTCCGGCAGGCCGACACCGTCGTGGGCACCTACGTCGCGCCGGCACGACGGGTCGAGGTCGCGGCCCGCTGGGAGGCGGGGCTGCGCCGTCTGGTCGAGTCGGCGGAGCCGGGCAGCGATCACCAGCTCGCGCTGCTGCGTGCGTTGGCCGGCTCGGCGCGCTCCGACGACAACATCGCGTTCGTCACCGGGGTGCTCGACGGTGGCGCCACCCTCGACGGGCTGGCCGTCGACACCGACCTGCGCTGGTCCCTGGTCGTCGGGCTGGCCCGGGCGGGCGCCTTCGGCGATGCCGAGATCGACGCCGAGCTGGCCCGCGACAACACCATCTCCGGCCGTCAGCAAGCGGCTGCGGCGAAGGCGGCGCGTCCCGATGCGGCGGCGAAGGAGTGGGCCTGGGAAGAGGCTGCCGTACGCGACGACGTACCCAACGAGACCCAGCGGATGGTGGCGGCGTCGTTCCAGCGGACCGGTCAGGACGAGGTGCTGCTGCCGTACGTCGACAAGTACCTCGACCTGGCCGCCGGCGTCTGGGAGGCCAAGGGCACCCAGCTGGCGACGACCGTGCTGATGTACCTCTTCCCGCGCAGCATCGCCACCCGCGAGGTGGCCGCCAAGGTGGACCGGTGGCTGGCCGACACCGACGCCAACCCGGCGGCGCGGCGGCTGGTGTCGGAGGGACGGGCCGACCTGGAGCGGGCACTCCGCGGCCAGGAGCGGGACGGCCGCGCGGCACCGAGCTGACGCGCCCTAACGGTCGCTGTGCAGGGTGCGCGGCGCGCGAGCGTGCTCGGCGAGCTGCTGCAACCCCTGCGTGATGCCACCGACGAAGTCGCCCGCGGCGAACGACGTCTGCATCGCCAGCGCCGCCAGGGCGGTCTCGGAGTCTGCGACGCGGCGCTGCACCTCGGTGCCGGTGACGATCTCGAGCTGCCGGGCGACCGGGTCGACGAGCAGGAGGACACTACGGGCCGGTGAGCCCAGCCGCGCATGCAGCTCCTCGGCGTGCAGCCGCGGGTCGCCGGCGGCCTCGCTGATGCAGACGGAGAACTCGAACGGCGCCTGCGCCTCGGCGTTGCGGACCGCACGACCGATCGCCCGGCGGTCGGTCGGCGTCAGGAACTCACCAGCGGGCACTGGCGCCTCCGGTCTGCGCGTCACCACTCTCGAGCTCTCCTTGCGCGGGACCCTCGGACCGCGCGACCTCGTT
>WHTB01000330.1 GCA_009379735.1 Propionibacteriales bacterium | reverse complement strand
GGCCGCCGACCTCTACGACCGAGCCAGAGCCCGCGGCCACGACCACGCCCACGCCGCCCGCATCCTCGCCCGAGCCTGGCTCCACATCATCTGGCACTGCTGGCAAGACGGCGTCCCCTACAACCCCGAACAGCACCGCGCGCTGCAGCGATTCCTGGCCACTCAAACCGGGGCAGCTTGACATAGGGCTTCTCATCGGCCGCCCGCACTGATCAGCCGGCGGCAGCGCTGGTCGAGCAGGCCGACGGCGACTCCGAAGTCGCGGAACGCCGGGTTGTGGGTCTGGCCGGCGGAGTAGCGGTAGTAGATCTGCTGGATGATCGCCGCCAGCCGGAACAGCCCGAAAACCTCGTAGAACAGCCAGCTCTGGACCGGCAGCCCCATCCGCGCGCAGTAATGGTCGACGACCTCCTGGCGGGTCAGCATGCCGGGCAGGTCGGTCGGTTGGCGGCGCAGCCCACGCATCGTTTCGTCGTCGTCGGCCTGCACCCAGTACGCCATCGAGCCGCCGAGATCCATCAGCGGGTCGCCGAGCGTCGCCATCTCCCAGTCGAGGACGCCGACCACTCGCGGCACGCCGTCGCTCGGGTCGAGCACGACGTTGTCGAAGCGGAAGTCGTTGTGGATCACGCAGATCCGCACGTCGGCCGGCTGGTTGGCGGCCAGCCAGGCCACCGTCGACTCGAGGTCCGGCACGTCCGCCGTCTTCGCGGCGCGGTACCGCTCGGTCCAGCCCGCGACCTGCCGCGCGACGTAACCGGCTCCCTTGCCGAGATCGTCGAGACCGGCCGACGCGACGTCGACCTGGTGCAGGGCAACGAGCGTGTCGACCGTGCGCAGGCAGAGGTGACGCACCTGGGTCTCGGACAGTCCGAGCCCGAGGCCGACCGGTGCGTCGGCCCGCAGGATCGTGCCCGCGAGCCGCTGCATGACGTAGAAGTCGCTGCCGATCACGGCCGAGTCGGTGCAGCAGGCCAGCATCTCAGCCAGGTAAGGAAAAACCGGCCGGAGCCGCTGCTGGACCAGGAACTCGCGCCGCATGTCGTGAGCACCTCGGGCCTTGCGGCCGACCGGTGGCCGGCGCAGCACCAGCTCGCGGTCGGGCCAGCTCAGCAGGTACGTCAGGTTGGACGCGCCACCCGAGAACTGCTGCACCTGCGGCACGCCGTCCACGTCGACACCCTCCGCCCGCAGCCACCCGACCACGGCGGCGACGTCGAACGCGTCCTCGTCCCGGACCTCGGCGAGGTCACTCATCAAGCCCCCTCACGTTGAGTGTGACGTTTTCGACGCGACACGCTGGCGTGTCTGTCGAAAACGTCACACTCAACCGGAACCGACCCGTCACGAACGGTCCTCCAGGTATGGCGCCAGCTCGAGCCGGGCGATCACGCCACGGTGCACCTCGTCGGGGCCGTCGGCCAGCCGCAGCGACCGGGCACTCGTCCACGCCGCCGCCAACGGGAAGTCCTCGCTCAGCCCACCACCACCGTGCAGCTGGATCGCCATGTCGACGACCTGCTGGGCCATCAGCGGCACGGCGACCTTGATCTGGCTGACCGCACCGTACGCCGAGGCGATCCCCTGCGTGTCGAGCAGCCAGGCGGCGTGCAGCACCAGCAGCCGCGCCTGGTCGATCGCGATCCGAGCGTCGGCGATGCGCTCGCGGTTGCCGCCCAGGTCAGCGATCCGCCGGCCGAACGCCTCCCGCGACGTCGCCCGCTCGCAGGCCAGCTCCAGGGACCTCTCGGCCAGCCCGATCAGCCGCATGCAGTGGTGGACGCGCCCCGGACCGAGCCGCCCCTGCGCGATCTCGAACGCCCGACCCGGACCGGCGATCACGTTGCCCGCCGGCACCCGGACATCGGTGAAGGTCACCTCGCCATGGCCGAACGGCTCGTCGTGCCGCCCCATCGCGGGCAGCAGCCGCTCGACGACAACGCCGGAGGTTTCCCTCGGCACCAGCACCATCGTGTGCCGGGAGTGCTTGTCGGCGGTGGCGTCGCTGACCCCCATCACGATCAGGATCTTGCAGTCCGGGTGGCCGACGCCCGTGCTCCACCATTTCCGGCCGTTCACCACGACGTCGTCCCCGTCGAGCGTCACCGTGGCGGCCATGTTGGTCGCGTCGGACGAGGCCACGTCGGGCTCGGTCATGCAGAACGCCGAGCGGATCTCGCCCTCCAGCAGCGGATGCAGCCAACGGTCGCGCTGCGCCTGGTCGCCGTACTTGACCAGCACCTCCATGTTGCCGGTGTCGGGCGCGTTGCAGTTGAACACGTACGGCGCGATGAACGACCGGCCGGTGAGCTCGGCGATCGGCGCGTAGTCGACGTTGGACAGCCCCGCGCCGAGCTTGTCGTCGGGTAGGAACAGGTTCCACAGCTTGGCCGCCTTCGCCTTCGCCCGGAGCTCGCCGAGGATCGGCAGCGGCTGCCAGGGGTCGTCGGCGGCGGCCACCGCCCGGTGGTAGTCGGCCTCGATCGGCTCGATCTCGTCCCGGATGAACGCCGCCACCTGCTCGATCAGCAGCTGGGTACGCGGTGAGTGCCCGAAGTCCATGGCCCGACGGTAGCGGCTGGGTTCCGGGGACATGACGAGGCCCGGGACGCGTCACGCGTCTCGGGTCTCGCCTACCTACCCACCGCGCACGGTGAGATCTGTGCTCAGCGTCGCGAGCGCCTCAGCGGCGAGAACCGCGGCGGCAGCAAGCAGCCCGGCGACTCCACCGGCGATGCGGTGGGCGCGAGTCGGCGTGCCTTTGGTCGGTGTCACGTGGGGTGTTCGCCACACGTGACCGATCGGATTGGTCCGACCTAGATCGGGTCAGGCGAAACGCTCACCCTTCTCAGACTTCTCGACCAGCAGCGCCGGCGGCTCGAAGCGCGCGCCGTACGCCGAGGCGAGCTCACGCGCCCGGGCCACGAAGCCCGGCAGCCCGGCGTCGTACCCGTTGATGTACTGCAGCGCACCACCGTGCAGCGGCGGGAACCCGATGCCGAAGATCGAGCCGATGTTGGCGTCCGGCACCGAGGTCAGGACGCCCTCGGCCAGACACTTCACCGTCTCGATCGACATGATGAACGTGAACCGCTCCTGCAGGTCGGTGAACGGCACCTCGACGTCCGCGCGGACGAAGTGCTCGAACAGCCCCGGCCACAGCACCTTCTCCCCGCCCTCGGGGTAGTCGTAGAAGCCGGCACCAGACGCCTTGCTCTTCCGGTCGAACTCGTCGACCATCCGGTCGACGACCGCCATCCCCGGATGCTCGCCGAAGCCCGGGCCGGCCTCGGTGCCGGCGGCCCTGGCCTCATTGCGGATCTTCTGCGACAGGGTCAGCGTGACCTCGTCGATCATCGCCAGCGGCGGCGCCGGGAAGCCCATCTGGGTGGCGGCCCGCTCGACCGTGGCCGGGTTGACCCCTTCGCCGACCATCGCGGCGCCCTCCATCACCAGCGTGCCGAACACCCGGGACGTGAAGAAGCCGCGCGAGTCGTTGACCACGATCGGGGTCTTCTTGATCTGGCGTACCAGGTCGTAGGCCTTCGCCAGCGCCTCGTCGCCGGTCTGCTCGCCCTTGATGATCTCGACCAGCGGCATCTTGTCGACCGGCGAGAAGAAGTGCAGCCCGATGAAGTCCGCCGGCCGCTCGACCCCGGTCGCGAGCCCGGTGATCGGCAGCGTCGACGTGTTGGAGCAGAGCAGCGCGCCGGGGGCCAGCACCTCCTGGACCTCCTGGAACACCGCGTGCTTGAGGTCCTGGCTCTCGAACACCGCCTCGACCACGACGTCGCAGTCGGCGGCGTCGGCGGGGTCGGCGGTCGGCCTGATCCGGGCCAGGATCTCGTCGCGCCGCTCGGCGCTCAGCCGGCCCTTCTCGACCTGCTTGTCGAGCAGCTTCGCGGAGTACGCCTTGCCCTTCTCCGCCGCCTCGACCGAGACATCCTTGAGTACGACGTCGATGCCGGCGCGGGCGGAGACGTACGCGATGCCCGCACCCATCATCCCGGCGCCCAGCACCACCATCCTGGTCGCCTGCCAGGTGGGTACGTCGGACGGACGCGACCCGCCGGCGTTGATGTGCTGCAGGTCGAAGAAGAACGCCTGCGTCATGTTCTTGAACTGCTGGCCGGTGATCAGGTCGACCAGGTAGCGCGACTCGATCCGGGTCGCGGTCTCGAAGTCGACCTGCGCACCCTCGACGGCGGCGCTCATGATGTGCTTCGGCGCGCGGTACGGCGCACCCTTCACCTGTTTGCGCAGGTTGGC
>WHTB01000224.1 GCA_009379735.1 Propionibacteriales bacterium | reverse complement strand
CGGGCGATCAGCAGCTCGTGGCGCAACAGGAACAGCCGCTCCAGCAGCACCTCGGGATGGCGGAAGTCGGCCGCCATCACCTCCTGCTCGAGGTCGGGCAGCCGCTCCGCGACGTCGCCGATCAGGGCGCGCTGGAGGCGGGCGACCGAGGTCCCGATGGCGTACGACAGCTCGGCGGCTGACCGGGGCCGGAACCGACCCTGCTCGATCCGCTCCCGCACTCCGTCGGTGTCGCGCAGCGCGTCGGCCAGGTCGACCGCCGGGTTGAGAGGCCCGTGGATGGTGACGAGGTAGTTGCGCCCCACCACCTGGTCGAGCTCCAGCATGTGTACGTGACCGGAGTCTCCCGCCAGCGGTGCGTGCAGGATCACGAACACGTGCGACGCGTACCCATGCACCGTCGGCACGTGGTTGCGCTGTCGGCAGGCGCTGACCACGAGCGGGTGGCAGTGGAACACCTCGGTCAGCGTGGTCTCGGACTCGGCGTCCCAGCTGGCGACGTCGACCCAGGTGATCCCGTCGGTCCGCTCGAGCAGCTGGGGGAGCTCGCCAGCCGAGTGCCGGGTCAGCCCGTCGGGTTGCACAAACCAGGCATCCATCCGCCCAGCGTGGCACGAGCGGCGGAGGGCGGGGCCCACTTCACCCACCAGACCGACATCGCGGCCCCCGCTCCCGGGCCCAGAACGTCAGTTCCGTGGGTGACGTGCAGTCCGGAAGGGTCGTGGAATACTGCATACACATGCTGAGACAACCCTCTCAAGTGGTAGCGAGATGGTCTGGGTGCCTCTAGGTTGCCGAGGGTGAAGATCGCAGTGGTCAAGGAGACGCGGCCCGGCGAGAGCCGGGTCGCTGCCGTTCCGGAGCTGGTCGGCAAACTCTCCGCGCTCGGCTACGAGGTCGCCGTCGAGCCTGACGCCGGCGTGCGCGCGGAGTACGTCGACGACCTCTACCGCGAGGCCGGCGCGACGATCGAGACGGACGCGCTGTCGTCGGCCGAGGTCGTGCTGTCGGTGCAGCCGCTCGAGACCAGCCGGGTGCAGCAGCTCAAGCAGGGCGCGGCGACGTTTTCGTTCCTGCCGGTCGGGCAGGAGACTGACCTCGTGGTCACGTTGCGGGACGCTGGTGTCACGGCGTTCGCACTGGAGCTGGTGCCGCGCATCTCGCGGGCCCAGTCGATGGACGCGCTGAGCTCGCAGGCGCTGGTCGGCGGCTACCGGGCCGCCATCGTCGCCGCGGAGAAGCTGCGCCGGTTCCTCCCGCTGAACATGACCGCCGCGGGCACCGTCCCGCCGGCCCAGGTTGTCGTGCTCGGTGCTGGTGTCGCCGGGCTGCAGGCGATCGCGACCACCAAGCGGCTCGGCGCCGTCGTCAAGGCGTACGACGTGCGCGCCGCGGCGGCCGAGGAGATCGCGTCGATGGGCGCCGTACCGATCGAGCTCGAGCTGGAGACGCTGGAGGGCACCGGAGGCTACGCCCGCGAGATGACCGAGGACCGGGCGGCGAGACAGCGCGAGCTGCTCACCCCGTACATCGCTGCAGCGGACGCCCTGATCACAACCGCCGCCGTGCCGGGCCGCACTGCGCCGATGCTGGTCACCCGGGAGATGGTCGAGCAGATGAAGCCCGGATCGGTGGTGATCGACCTCGCGGCCGAGACCGGCGGCAACGTCGAGGGCTCGGTCTCCGGCGAGGAGGTCCGGGTCGGCAACGCGCTGGTGTGGGGAGCGTCCAACGTCCCCAGCCAGATGCCCGGCCCGGCCAGCAAGCTGTACGCCCAGAACCTCGTCAATCTGATCACGCTGATGACCACCGAGGGCACGTTCGCCCCCGACTTCGACGACGAGGTCGTCGCCGGCTGCTGCGTCACGCATGGCGGCGAGATTCGGCACGAGCCGACCCGCGAGCGGCTGGAAGGGGATGGCTCATGACCACCGAGATCGCGCTGCTGACGGTGTTCATCCTGTCGGTCTTCACCGGCGTCGAGGTGATCTCCAAGGTCTCGTCGACCCTGCACACCCCGTTGATGTCGGGCGCCAACGCGATCCACGGCGTCATCCTCGTCGGCGCGGTGATCGTGACCGGGTTCGCCGAGTCCACCGGCGGGCTCATCGTCGGCCTTGCCGCTGTCGTACTCGCGACCATCAACATGGTCGGCGGCTTCGTCGTCACCGACCGGATGCTGCAGATGTTCGGCGGTCGCAAGGCGCCCAAGAAGGCACCGCAGGAGAGCGCTCAGGAGGGTGCCGCATGATCCCGGTGTGGGCCCAGCTGGGCTACCTCGCCGCGGCGATCTGCTTCATCGTCGCGCTGAAGGGCCTGTCGTCGCCCAAGACCGCTCGCGGCGGAAACCTGATCGGCGCCGCCGGTGCCGTGCTGGCGTGCGTGATCACGTTCTTCGCGTACGACGTGGGTAACCTCGGCTGGATCCTCGCCGCGATCGCCATCGGCACGGTGATCGGTGTTGTCGGTGCGCAGCGTGTGCAGATGACCCAGATGCCCCAGCTGGTGGCCTTGTTCAACGGTGTCGGTGGCGGTGCCGCCGCATTGGTCGCGCTGCTCGAGCTGAACGAGATCGTCGCGCACGGCGAGGACGGTGGGTCGGCGCTGGTCGCCCTGATCGCGACCGCGTTCACGATCCTGGTCGGGTCGGTGAGCTTCTCCGGGTCGATGGTGACGTTCGCCAAGCTGCAGGAGCTGATGACCACCCGCCCGGTGACGTTCCCTGGCCTGCCGGTGCTCTTCGGTGGGTCGCTGCTCGCGGGTGTCGTGCTGTCGATCGTGCTGGTCGCCGGGCCCGGACTGGCCGTCGGCACGGTCCTCTGCCTGGTCGGTCTGGCGCTCGGCGTACTGCTGGTGCTGCCGGTCGGCGGCGCCGACGTACCCATCGTGATCTCCCTGCTGAACGCGTTCACCGGTCTCGCCGTGGCCGCCGGCGGGTACGTGCTCGGCAACACCCTGCTGCTGGTGGCGGGCACCCTGGTCGGCGCATCCGGCACGTTCCTGACCAAGCTGATGGCTGACGCGATGGGCCGATCGCTGTTCAACACGCTGTTCGGTGCGCTGAAGGGCGGCTCGACGCTCGGTGGCGGGGAGATCAGCGACCGGCCGGTGAAGTCGGCCGGCGCGGAGGACATCGCGATCCTGCTCGGCTATGCCCACCGGGTGATCGTCGTCCCGGGGTACGGTCTGGCCGTCGCGCAGGCCCAGCACACGTTGCGCGACCTGGTGGACGTACTCGGTGACCGTGGGATCAAGGTCGACTATGCGATCCATCCGGTGGCCGGCCGGATGCCTGGGCATATGAACGTGCTGCTCGCGGAGGCGCAGGTGCCGTACGAGCAGCTGCGTGAGATGGACCAGATCAACGGCGACTTCAAGCAGACCGACGTCGTGCTGGTCGTGGGTGCGAACGACGTGGTCAACCCGGCTGCGAAGACGACGCCCGGTGCTCCGATCTACGGCATGCCGATCCTCAATGCCGACGAGTCCCGTCAGATCGTGTTCATGAAGCGGTCGATGCGGCCCGGCTTCGCCGGCATCGAAAACGAGTTGCTCTTCGACCCGAAGACCACGCTGATGTTCGGCGACGCCCGCGACTCACTGACCAAGCTGCTCAGCGCGGTCAAGGCGCTGTAGGCGTCCATCTCCGCGGGTCACGTTTAGTTGTGTAACTGCTGGTTACCCTGAGGACAGGGAGGGCCAGTCAGCACCGAAAGGTCCTGGAGACGATGGACAAGCCGCAGTACGACGCCCCCGAGCCGGACGAGGAGAAACGGTCACGCGCGGTGACCTATCTGGCACTCGGCGCGCTCGTTGCGCTGATCCTCATCCTGATCGCCACCGGCACGGTCCGCATCTTCTGAGCCGGCGCCCAGTCGCGTGTCACTCCTGGGGCCCCACGCCGCGGGCGCACTGACACGCGACTCGGGCGGATCAGTCGACGATGCCGTACAGCCGGTCGCCCGCGTCGCCGAGACCCGGGACGATGTACCCCTTCTCGTTGAGCCGCTCGTCGAGGGCGGCGGTGACGATCGTGAACGGCCGCCCGAAGTCGGCGAGCTCGCGCTCTAGCCGCTCGATCCCCTCTGGCGCAGCAAGCAGGCAGATCGCGGTGATGTCGTCGGCGCCACGGTCGACGAGGAACTTCGCGGCCGCGGCCAGCGTGCCACCGGTCGCGAGCATCGGGTCGAGCAGGTAGCACTGCCGGCCCTGGAGGTCGTCGGGGAGTCGCTCGGCGTACGTCGAGGCCCGCAGAGTCGCCTCGTCCCGGATCATGCCGAGAAACCCGACCTCCGCGGTCGGCATCAGCCGCATCAGACCATCGAGCATCCCGAGCCCGGCGCGCAGGATCGGCACCACCAGCGGCTTGGGGCGGGCGAGCTTGACCCCCTCCGTCGGCGCGACCGGGGTCGTAACCGAGACTGGCTGGACGCGGACCTCGCGGGTCGCCTCGTACGCCAGGAGCGTGACCAGCTCATCGGTGAGGCGGCGGAACGTCGGTGAGTCGGTCTCCTGGTCCCGCAAGACGGTGAGCTTGTGGGCGATAAGCGGATGATCCGCCACATGGATGCGCATGGCGCCACACGCTACACATCTGCCACGATGCAACGCAGGAGTGCCAGGATGGAGAAGTGATGACCGAGTCGTCCGACGAGGTGGTCGACTTCGCCGTGGCCGCGTTCCGTGAAGAAGGGGCGTGGCAGGTCAACGCGCTCCCGCCCCGCGCCGCCTCCGATCTCGAGACCCTGCTGCACGCACTTCGCCAGTCGCCGGGTGACTCCGGTGCGCTCGGCATGGTGTCGGTGGCCGAGGACTTCTTCGTCCTGGCGCGGGTGCACGGGCCGGACGTACGTCTGCTGCTCTCCGACATCACCGCCGCTACCGAGTGGCCGCTGGCCCGTGCCGTGGTCGACGAGCTCGGCCTGCCGATGCCCGATGACGAGGACGGCCTCCAGCCGGCCGGCGACATGGACATCCTGGCCGACGTCGGGTTCTCCGCGATGGACCTCGCCGTGCTGTGCGACGAGGAGGAGCTGTACCCAGACGAGATGCTGCAGGACATCGCGAACCACGTCGGGTTCGCCAAGGAGTACGAGTCGGCCGTCGACGCCGACACCGAGTGAGCGTTCCCACCGGCAGTGCCTGGCACGGCGCGATGCGGTCTGCACTCGAGCAGGCGGTGCTGGCGCGCTCGACCGGCGACGTACCCATCGGTGCGGTGGTGATCTCTCCGCGCGGTGAGACGATCGGGCTGGGGCACAACCGGCGTGAGGCCGATGCCGACCCGACCGCGCACGCCGAAGTGCTCGCCCTGCGCGCCGCTGCAGCCGCCGGTGGCGAGTGGCGGCTGTCGGGCTGCACCCTGGTGGTGACGCTCGAACCCTGCACGATGTGCGCGGGCGCGGCCGTCCTGGCCCGGGTCGAACGCGTCGTCTTCGGGGCGTACGACGAGAAGGCCGGAGCCGTCGGGTCGCTCTGGGACGTCGTCCGCGACCGCCGGCTCAACCATCGGCCCGAGGTCCTCGGCGGCGTGCTCGGCGAGGAGTCGACGGCGCTGCTCGACGCGTTCTTCGCCGACCGCCGGGACCAGCCAGGGGGCTCGGCGCTCGATTTCTGACCGGACCGGGGTCTCCGGTACCCTCGTCCGCGGTGGCGTGTCCGAGCGGCCGAAGGAGCACGCCTCGAAAGCGTGTGTGGGTTCACGCCCACCGTGGGTTCAAATCCCACCGCCACCGCCATGTGATGTCTCAGGACATCGGCGACACCCGGACCCACGGAAGCGTGGGTTCGGGTGTTGGTCATTTCTGGGGTTGGTAGTCCTTGCTGGTGTCGATGGTGAGCTGGCGGAGGAGTTCGCCGGTGAGGGCGTTGACAACCCTGACTTCGAGGTCTTGCACGAGCAGGATCGCGTGGGTTCCGGTGTGGGTTCGGCCGATGCCGATGTGTCGTAGCTGCCCGGCGACTCGGAGGGTGACGGTGCCGGACTTGTCGATGCGGTCGTGGCGGACACGATCGTGGGTGTCGGCCTCGCGGCTGGGGCCGGGTAGGGCCTTGGGCATGGTGTCGTAGAGGGCTGCTGGGGTGGCGCGGTGCGGTAGGGACCGGTGCGGTCGGGTGGTGTTGTACTCGTGTTGGAATCGGTCGAGTAGGGCCTGCAGTTCGACGATGGTCGAGGGCTGGTCGGGTTGGGCGCGCAGCCATTTCTTCATCGTCTGCTGGAAGCGTTCGGCCTTCCCGCAGGTGGTGGGGTGGTTGGGTCGGGAGTTCTTCTGGACCACGTGCCAGTCACGCAGTTGCTGCTCGAATCCGTTGCGGCCTCCTTGGCGTCCGAGGCCGGCCAGGCGGACGGTGTAGACCATGCCGTTGTCGGTCAACGTGGAGGCTGGGATGCCGTGCTGGGCTGCGGTTTTCCGGAAGGTGCGCTTCACGATCGGGGTGGTGATCCGGGCGTGTGCGGACAGGTGCAGGGCGTAGCGGGTGCAGTCGTCGAGCCAGGTGATGATCTCCACGTCGATGCCTGGGGTGCCGTCGGGATGGGTGAGCCGGTAGTGGGTGAAGTCGGATTGCCAGGTCTCGTTGGGCATGGTCGCTTCGAAGCGGATGTAGGAGGACTTGGGGCGCTTCTTCGGTTCGGGGGTGACGGCGCCGTGGCGGGTCAGGATGCGGTGCACGGTGGCCCGGGACAGGGTCACCTGGTGGTGCTGGGCCAGATGCCAGAGAACGGTGTCGGCGCCGGCGTCGTGGCCGGTCTCGGCGAGTTCTTTGCGTAGCCGGAGGACCAGCTCGACGGTCTCGGGTGCGGTCGCGGCTGGTGAGGTCTTCGGTCGGCGGGATCGAGGCTCCAGCGCCGTCTCGCCCTCGGTTTCGTAGCGGGCCTTGAGTTTGTAGACCCAGGCGCGGTGCACGCCGTAGCGGGCGGCAACTTCAGCCGGGGTCTGGTGCTCGACGAACAGGGCGGTGATGACGAGTCGGGCCTTGGACATGGCTGAGCATCGACAGGGCAGCAGGTGTCAACGATGTCGTGAGACATCGTGTCGCCTATGTCTTGAGACATCTGTCGCCTATGTCCTGAACCAGCACACTGTCAGCCCGACGCAGGTCCTGATCGGCGAAGTCGCAGGTCAGGGCAAGGTTTTCGGATCCCTAAGGCGTGCCGGCTCGACCTACCCGGTGTGCTGCTGTGGACCATTTGTGGACCGCTTGGTCAAGAGGTGGGCGCTCAGAGCCGCGCCGGCGGCCGTGATGGAGCCTGCATCTGGGTGCAGGTAGCGCTGTGTCGTGGTGAGTGAACCGTGCCCGGCGATCTTTCGCAGCACGTGCACGGGCACGCCGGCGTCCGCCATCCAGGTCAGTCCGGTGTGGCGGAGGTCGTGCCGCCTCAGGTGCTCGTACCCCAGCTCGGTCACCACGTCGTCCCAATGCGTCGCATCGCGGAGGACGGCGGTGGTGATCCTGCCGCCGCGCGGACCTGTGAAAAGTCGGGCGGTCGGGTCGTTCCCAGCGGCGTCCAGCCTGCGTGCCACCAGCTCACGGACCTCCTCGATCAGGGGCACGGTTCGGGCGCGCTTTCCTTTCGTGCCCTTGTCGGTGAGCCCGCCCGGGCCAGGGGTCGTCTGTCG
>WHTB01000465.1 GCA_009379735.1 Propionibacteriales bacterium | reverse complement strand
CGATCGTGGTCAGCTGGTACGTCAGGGCGTGCACCCGGTTGACGGTGGCCAGCGAGTGCGTCTCCCAGGCGAACGTCGAGTACGTCGACAGGCCGCCGCAGAACCCCACTCCGAGCAACGCGTACACCTGCTCGCCGGCGGACCGGGCGAACACTCCGAGCAGCAGGGCGGCGACGACGTTGGCCGCCAGCGTGCCGAGCGGCATCGGCTGCCGTCCGTTGAACCGCACGCCGAGCCGGAACCGTACGGCCGCACCCGCGGCACCGCCGAGCGCCACGAGCAGCGCGGTCAACGACGGCTCCCGGGCACGATCCGCAGGGCGACCTCGACCGCGAGCAGGGCGGCGACCGGCGTCGCGACCAGGTAGCCGAGCGCGGCCACGGCATGGCCGCCGGCCAGCAGGTCGCGGGTCTGCAGCGCGTACGCCGAGAACGTCGTGAACCCGCCCAGCAACCCCGGACCGACGAACGCGCGGGCCTGCGGCGGCCAGCGGAACCACGACCGACCGGACGCGTGGACCAGCGCGAGCGCGAACGCGCCGACCACGTTGATTGTCAACGTCAGCACGGGAAACGCCCCGGCCTCGGCCGGCGCCGCGGAGTCGAGACGCCAGCGCAGCAACGCGCCCACGGCGCCGCCGAGCGCGACCGCGAGCAGTGTGCCGCGAGCGAACGCGGACGTGGTGTCAGCCATGGCCGTGTGATCGTCGCACAGAGGTCGCGGCGGGGATGCCTGCTGTTCACCGGTCGAGCGCAGGGTCGGGACCATGAGCCGTCCAGCAGTGGTCGGGATCGCGAACGCCGCCGTCGCTCTCGCCCTGGCGCCAGCCGCCGGCCTGCTCGCCGTCGGGGATGACCAGGCGGTGCCGGTATCCGTGGCAGTCGTCGGCGACGTGTCGGCTCGTACCCCTGCCGCCTCAGCCCTGGTCGACGAGATCAACACGGACAGCCAGGTGGGCCTGGTGTTGCAGGCCGGTCGGCTCGACGGACCCGAGACCGCGCTCGATCGGACCGCGACACTCTATGACGGGTTCGACGACCCGGTCGCCCTGATGCCGGGCGGCAGCTCACGGGTCCGTCGCATCCTCTTCGCCGACGTTGGGTACACGGCCGGCGCCGCGCGGCGGGTCACGACGCAGGGCCATCAGAACGAGCACGCCGAGCACCTGCGCTTCCTGCGGTCCGACGTCGTGTTCGCGACCGTGTCTCCCGACGACGAGACCCCTGCCCTCGACTGGGTTGACGAGGCGTTCGCCGAGGCCGGGCTGCGCGACGCCTCCGGAGTCGTGATCACCATGCCCACCGCACCGGACGCCTCCGCGGTCGGCGACCGCATCGTGCGCCGGGCGCGGGACTTCGGTCTGCCGGTGCTGCTGATCCACGGAGGGCGTGGGCTGTCAGAGACCGAGCAGGGGTACGCGGGCGTGCCGAACCTGACTCGCCTGCAGACCCTCGGCGGCACCGCCGAGCGGTGGGTGGAGCTCAGGATCGAGCCGCGCAGCCGTGATGTGTTCAGCTGGTCGCCGCGGACGGTCGGCTGACCTACGCTGGCCGATGTGCTGCCCGTGTCACCCGCTCCTGCCGGCCTGGCCGGGTCCGTGCTGATCACCCGCGGCGGCGACCGGTTCGTCACTCGCACGGACTGGCTCGAGTCGCGGCACGCGTTCTCCTACGGGCCGCACTACGACCCGACCAGGACCCACTTCGGGCTGCTGCTGGTGAGCAACGACGACGTCGTCGTACCCGGCGCCGGCT
>WHTB01000452.1 GCA_009379735.1 Propionibacteriales bacterium | reverse complement strand
CCTGATGGTCCTGGAGGGCAACGGGGTCCGCTTCGTCGACGGAGTCGAAGGCACCCAGCCGCTGCGGGTGGGACTGCGGATCGGGATCTTGCTCCCCGCGCACGCGACCGCAGGGGGCAAGGCCCTCCTCGCCGCGATGCCGGCCGAGCAGATCCGGGACCTCTACCCGCGCGGCGTGCCCACCCTCACGCCCGACACGCTCGCGACCCTGCAGCAGATCGAGGACGCGCTGGTCGAGGTCTCCCGGGTCGGGTACGCGACCAACGTCAGCGAGAGTGCGGAGGGCGTCGCGGCGGTCTCGGTCGCGGTGCGAGACCCGCTGGGACGGCCGATCGCCGCGGTAGCGGTGGCTTCCCCGCTGGAACGGATGCCCCGCGCGCGGGTCGCGGGCGTCGTCTCCCGACTGCACCAGACCGCACTCAGGGTCAGCGACCAGATGCTCGACCTGCAGTGAGCCGCGCGCCCACGGTCGTGTCGCGTCCGGCGACCAGCCCGCTGACCGCCATGCCGGCCGCCACCACCAGCAGGAAGAGGAGCGACCCGCTCCATCCGCCGGTCGCCTGGTAGAGCGCACCCACCACGGCGGGGCCGGCCGCGCCGAGTGAGTAGCCGACCAGCTGCGCCATGCTGGACAGCGCCCGGGCGGCCGCGGCGTCGTGTGCACGCAGGACCAGCACGGTGAGCGCGAACGAGATCCCGGCGCCCTGGACCACGCCGCCGACCAGCGTCCACGCGATCCAGGCCGACGGCCACAGCAGGAACCCGGTCGCGACCACGACCCATCCGCCTCCCACCGTGACTCCCAGCCAGCCTTGCTGGGCACGGCGTCCGACGAGCAGCGGGACGAGGAGGGTGCCCGCGATGCCGAGCAGCTGGAACAACGCCATCCCCGCACCCGCAGCCGGCAGGTCCAGCCCGGCGGTGTCGACGAGCAGCGTGGGCAGCCACGCCGTGACCGAGAAGTACGCGATGGACTGGAAGCCGAGGAAGAGCGTGACCGCCCACGCGACTGGGCTGAGCCACAGCCGCGGATCCCGCTCCGGGCCGCGTACGGGACCGGTGCCCCGCTGACCGCGAGTCGCGACCTGCCAGACGACCGCTGCCACCAGGGCGAGAGCCGCCCACACCGCCAGGCCGACCCGCCAGCCCCACACTGCGGCAAGGGGTGCCGCGAGGGCTGCCGCGATCGTGGCCCCACCGGCCAGGGCGCCGGTGTACACGCCGGTCAGTGTTCCCGCCCGGGCAGGAAAATCTCGCTTGATGGCCACCGGGACAAGCACGTTGCCCAGCGTTATGCCGATCCCGATGACCAACGTCCCCGCCAGCAGCACAGCCGTGCCGCCCAGCGTCCGCAGCACCGTACCCAGCGCGATGGCCAGGCAGCCGGCCAAGATGGCGGTCTCGAGGCCGGACCGTCTGGCCAGCCAGGTCGAGGCCGGTGCCGCGGCGGCGAAGCACAGCACGGGAAGCGTGGTCAGCAGACCTGCTGTGGTCGCGGACAGGGAGAGGTCGGCCCTGATCTGCGGGAGCAGCGGTGCGACGACCGCGATCGACCCGCGCAGGTTGAACGCCACCAGGAGCACCGCCGCGAACAACAGCACGCGGGGCGCGGCAACCGGGCTCCTCACATGGAGCCGCTCTGCGTGTCGGCCGCGACCGTCGTCCCCGGCTGCTCGTGCTCGTCACCGGACCCGGGCCGGACGCCACGCTTTGACTGCTGGATCAGCTCGTACACCTTCGCGCGGAGCTCGGCGAAGCGCGGCAGCGACCTGGTGTGCAGCTGGTCGCGCTGGTCGGGCAGGTCGACGGCGACGTCGGCCAGGACGACGGTCGGCGACATCGACAGCACGATGACCCGCTGGCCGAGGTAGACCGCCTCGTCGATGTCGTGGGTCACGAACAGCACGGTGACGCCGAGGCGCTTCCAGAGCGCGCGGACGAGGTCCTCGAGCTCCCCGCGGGTCT
>WHTB01000053.1 GCA_009379735.1 Propionibacteriales bacterium | reverse complement strand
AGCGAGAAGCTCGGGATCCGGCTGCCCTCGGGGATCTCCTTGGTGCCGATCGCATTGCTGCCCGGCTCACGGACCGCGGCCTTGCGCAGCAGGAACGCCACCAGGGACGTGGAGATGGCGTTCAGCATGATGGTGGAGATGACCTCGCTGACGCCTCTGGTCGCGCGCAGCAGGGCGGCGATGCCGGCCCAGGCGGCCCCGACCAGGATTGCGGCGACGATCGCGAGCAGCGTGTTGAGGTAGCCGGGCAGCCAGGCCTCACCGGCGACGACCGCGGCCACGAACGCCGCGATGCGGTACTGCCCGTCCACCCCGATGTTGAACAGGTTCATCCGGAAGCCGACCGCGACGGCGAGGCCGGAGAGGTACAGCACGGTGGCGTTGTTGATGATGCTGGCGACGTTGCGCGTCTTCGGCATCGACAGGATCGTCGACCACACCTCGCCGGCCGGGTCACCGGCGATCAGCAGCACCAGGCTGGTGATCAGGTAGGCCGCGACCAACGCGAGCACGGGGGCCGCGACGCCCAACGCGATCCGGGTGACCCGCGGGGTCATGCCTCCGCTCCCGCTCCGGTCATCGCCGCGCCGAGCTGCTGCGGCGTCACCTCCGACGGGTCGAACTCACCGACCAGGGCACCCCGCAAGATGACCTCGATCCGGTCCGACAGGCCGATCAGCTCGTCGAGGTCGGCCGAGATCAGGAGTACGGCGAGGCCGGCCCGGCGGGCGGTCTTGATGTGGTCCCAGATCGCCGCCTGCGCGCCCACGTCGACGCCACGGGTCGGGTGCGACGCGATCAGCAGGATCGGGTCGCCGCTCATCTCGCGGCCGACGATCAGCTTCTGCTGGTTGCCGCCGGACAGTGCCCGGGCCAACGCGTCCGGGCCTGGGGTGCGCACGTCGTACTGGTCGATGATGCGTTGGGTGTCCTCCCGCGCCGCACCCTTGTCGATGAACAGCCCCTTGGCGCTCGGCGCCCTGGTCTGGTGCCCGAGGACGCGGTTCTCCCACAGCGGCGCGTCGAGCAGCAGCCCGTGCCGCTGCCGGTCCTCCGGGATGTAGCCGATGCCGTTCTCGCGGCGGTGCTGGGTCGACAGCCGGGAGACGTCACGGTCGCCGACCGTGACGGTGCCGGTGGTGCCCGGCCGCATTCCCATGATGGCCTCGACCAGCTCCGCCTGGCCGTTGCCCTCGACGCCGGCGATGCCGAGCACCTCACCGCGGTGGATCTCGAAGCCGATGTCGTCGAGCAGCGGACGCGCCCCCGCTCCCGCACCGTCGGACGGGAGGGTGAGGCCCGCGACGCTGAGGAGCACCTCGTCGGTGACCGTCGACGTCTCGGTGCTGGGTGACGGCAGCTCCGACCCCACCATCAGCTCGGCGAGCTGGCGGGCGGTCACCGACGCCGGGTCGACGGTGTCGACGGTCGTGCCGCGCCGGATGACGGTGACCCGGTCGGCGACGGACAGCACCTCGTCGAGCTTGTGCGAGATGAAGATGACGGTCAGGCCCTCGGACTTGAGCTCGCGCAGGTTGGCGAACAGCTCGTCGACCTCCTGCGGTACGAGCACCGCGGTCGGCTCGTCGAGGATCACGATCCGGGCACCCCGGTAGAGCACCTTCAAGATCTCGACCCGCTGGCGGGCACCGACGCCGAGCCGCTCGACCAGCACGTCGGGATCGATGTTGAGCCCGTACGCGTCGGAGATCGTGCGGATCTCCGCCCGCGCCTCGGCGCCGATGCCGTGCAGCTTCTCGGCGCCGAGCGTGACGTTCTCCAGCACGGTGAGGTTGTCGGCCAGCATGAAGTGCTGGAAGACCATGCCGACGCCGGCCCGGATCGCATCCGCCGGCGAGCTGAGCACCATCGTCGCGCCGTTGATCTCGATCGTGCCCGAGTCGGGCTTCTGTACGCCGTACAGGATCTTCATCAGGGTCGACTTGCCGGCGCCGTTCTCACCCACGATCGCGTGGATCTCGCCGTGCCGCACGTCGATGTTGATGTCGTCGTTGGCGATGACGCCGGGGAAACGCTTGCCGATGCCGCGCAGCCGGACCGCTATCTGCTCGGTCGCTGCCGCAGGGGGCGCGGAAGGAGTCGACACGGCGACGTGGTTCTCCCTGGACTCTGCCTCGCCGTCAGCGAGGGCATCGGGCGGATGAGGCTGGCCCGCGGCCAAACGCTACCGCGCTTGACCGCGGGCCGCCGTCACAACGGCTCAGCTCACTCCGTCGGTACGGTGATCTCACCGTCGATGATCTGCTGCTTGAACTCGTCGAGGTCACCGGTGATGTCGTCGACGAACCCACCGCTGGTGGAGTAGCCGACGCCGTCGACCGCCAGGTCGTAGCGCTCGACGCCGGACGGGAAGTTCCCGCCGTCGACCTCGGTGAGGTACTCGAGCACCGCCACGTCGACCCGCTTCAGCATCGACGTCATGATGACCTCCTTGACGGAGGCATCGGCCGTCTCGTACTGGTCGGAGTCGACACCGATCGCCTTCATCTTGGCCTCGGTCGCCGCCTCGAACACGCCACCGCCGGAGCCGCCGGCGGCCTGGTAGACGATGTCGGCGCCGCCGTCGTACATGCCTTGCGCAGCGGTCTTGCCCTTGGCTGGGTCACCGAAGCCGGAGAAGTCCGGCGGCTGGGTGAGGTAGGTGATGTCGACCTTGATGTTCGGCGTGACCGCCTTGGCGCCGGCGACGTACCCGGCCTCGAACTTCTTGATCAGCGGCGTCTCGACACCACCGACGAAACCGATGTGGTCGGCCTCGGTCTTCAGGGCCGCGGCTGCGCCGACCAGGAACGAGCCCTGCTCCTCGGCGAACACCAGGTTGGCGATGTTGTCGGCCGCGGCCGCCTCGTCGTCGATGATCGCGAAGTGCACCTCGGGGTACTCGGCGGCCACCTTCGCCACCGAGGCGGAGTAGGCGAAGCCGACCGCGACGATCGGGTCGAAGCCGGCCTCGGCGAACGTACGCAGACGCTCCTCGCGGGCCGACTCGGGCTCGCCGTCGGCGGCCTCGGACTCCTGCGTCTCCATGCCGAACTCCTCGGCGGCATCGTCCATGCCCTTGGCCGCCGCGTCGTTGAACGACTGGTCGCCGCGCCCACCCACGTCGTAGGCCATCCCGACCTTGACGTCGGACGTGGGACCACCATCGTCGCCACCACCACCGCCGTTGCCACCTTCGTCGTTGCCGCCGCAGGAAGTGAGAGCGAATGCTGCAGCGGTGAGCAACGCCGCTGTCTTGGTCATCCGACGCAAGATCGGGCCTCCTTGGTCACAAGTGCGCCCAAAACGGGCGTCAGTCGCGGCACAGCCTAGTGGTTGTCCACGTACGGCACGCAGCGTTTGACAAGACAGCCTGAGGGTTGTTACCGAGTCGTCACTTGGGGCGGGTGGAAGGCGGATGAACCGCGCCCCACGCGTGCACCGCCGCAGCCGCGAGAACCCTCGCGCCGAGCCCCACGGACCGCTCGTCGATCCGCAGGTTGCCCTGGTGCAGGTCGTAGGTGTGCCCGCCGGGCGTACGGGTGCCGAGCCGGCCCATCGCCCCGGGCACCTGTTCGAGGTACCAGGCGAAGTCCTCGCCGCCGAGGCTCTGCGTCGTCCCCGTCACGGCGTCGTCACCGAGCGCGGACCTGACGGCGGCGGTCAGCAGCGCGGTGGCGGCCGGCTCGTTCACCACCGGCGGCACGCCCCGGACGTAGTCGACCTCGGCCTTCACGCCGTACGGCGCGACGACGTCGCGGATGATCTGGGTGATGATCTCCTGGGCGGTGTCCCACGCCGTCGCGTCCAACAGCCGCACTGTGCCGCGGGCCTCCCCGACCGCCGGGATCACGTTGCCCGCCGCACCGGCGCGGACCAGCCCCCACACCACGCTGGCACCGGCCCGCGGGTCGAGCCGGCGCGACAGTGCGGCCGGCAGGTCGGTGATGACCTTGGCCAGGGCGTACGTCAGGTCCTGGGTGAGGTGAGGCCGGGAGGTGTGGCCGCCCTCGCCGGTCAGCCGGACGGCGACCGCGTCGGCGGCACCGGTGATCGGGCCCTCGCGCAGGCCGACCTGACCGACGTCGAGGGTCGGGTCGCAATGCAGCCCGAAGACGTGTCCGACGTCGTCGAGCCCCCCGGCCGCGATCACCTCCAGGGCTCCCCCGGGCATGATCTCCTCGGCCGGCTGGAACAGCAGGCGTACCCGGCCGGGCAACGGCTCCGCGCGGTGTGCCGCCGTGAGGGCGAGGCCGGCGCCGAGCAGGGCCGTCGTGTGGACGTCGTGCCCGCAGGCGTGCGCGATCTCGTCGGCGGTGGACCGCCACGGGTCGTCGCTCGTGTCTCGTACCGGCAACGCGTCGAGGTCGGCCCGCAGCGCCACCAGCGGGCCGTCGGCGGGACCGACCTCGGCGATCAGGCCGCTGCGCGGCAGCAGCTGCACCCGCGCGCCAACGGCCTCGAGCCGCTCGGCGACCAGCATCGTGGTGCGCTTCTCGGTCCAGGCCAGCTCCGGGTTGGCATGGATGTCCCGGCGGACGGCGACCAGGTCGTCCGACAGCCGATCGACGTGCGCCGCGATCCGGCGGACGGTATCGGTGAGGGTGGACGACATAGCCCGCAACGCTAGCGCGTGGCCCGGTCGTGCGGGCCGGTAGCCTCGAACGTATGCCCACCCGCGCCGCCGACGTCCAGCGGCTCTTCGTCGACCCCGACCACACCTGGAGCGGTGTCTCCCCGGCGCTGCTGACGCTGCGCCGGATCGCCCCGGCCGTGTTCATCCTGCTCGCGCTGCCCGTTGCCGTGCTGCTGTCCGTGCTGGAGTTGTGGTGGCTGCTGGTCGTACCCGGTGTCGTTCTCGCCGGCGGGTTGTTCTGGTGGTTCTGGCTCCCGGTCAACGTGCGCGCCTGGCAGTACGCCGAGACCGACGACGACCTGCTGGTCACCCACGGCCGGCTGCTGCGCCACCTCACGGTCGTCCCGTACGGCCGGATGCAGGTGATCGACGTCGAGGCCGGGCCGCTGGCCTCGAAGTTCGGCATCGCGAGCGTGCAGCTGGTGACGGCGTCGGCGTCGACCGACGCGAAGATCCCGGGGCTGCCGGTCGATGTCGCGCACGACCTGCGCAACCGGCTCACCGCCAAGGGCGAGGCGATGGCGGCCGGCCTGTGACCGAGTCGGCGAGCCCGTACGCACGGACCGATCACCCGCCCGGCAACGACGCAGTCACCGACCCTGGGCCCGACGAGCTGCACCGGCTGCACGTCCTCACGCCGTGGCTGCAGTCCTGGCGCTACCTGCTGGGCGTGGTCGGCGTCGCGGTGGCGGTCTTCCGCGACAACCTGACCAGGCTCGGCGACGCCTGGGGGTTCGTGCAGGACCAACCGCTGCTGCTGGTGCTGGTGCTCGGTGTCGGCGCGTTCGTGGTGGTCGCGGGCGTCTCGGTCGGTGTCGCGTTCCTTTCCTGGCGGATGACCGGGTACGCCGTGACCGGCTCGACGCTGTTCTTGCGGCGTGGGGTGCTGATGCGCCAGCGACGCCAGGTCCGGCTGGACCGGCTGCAGGGTGTCGACGTGCAGCAGCCGCTGCTCGGACGGCTGTTCGGGCTGGCCGCGCTCAAGCTCGAGCTGGCGGCCGGCAAGGAGGCGACCACGACGCTGAGCTACCTGACCCTGGCCGATGCGCGGACGCTGCGCGACGAGCTGATGGCGCTGTCCGGCCGGCGGTCGGTCGTCGACCCCGAGACCGGTGCGGTCGTACCGGATCAGCCCGAGCGCACGCTGCTCGCCGTACCCACCGAGCGGGTGCTGCAGGCCCGGCTGCTGGAGTCGTCGCTCGGCGTTGTCGGCCTGGTCGCGTACGTCCTCGCCGCCACGGTCGTGGTGCTGGTGGTCGCCGACCAGGGGCTGGCCGTGCTGCTCGCCGCGATGGCGCCGGTGGGTCCGTGGCTGCTCGCGATCGGCGGCATGCTGGTGACCCGTTTCCTGCAGGAGGCGAACTTCCGGCTCGCCGAGTCACCCGACGGGCTGCGCATCCACTCGGGCCTGCTGTCACTCAACCACCGCACGATCCCGCTGCGGCGCGTGCAGGGCGTCCACGTCCGGGTGCCGTTGATGTGGCGGATCCCGGGCTGGGCCCGGCTGACCGTCGACGTCGCGGGGTCGGTGGCGTCTGCGACGGGCGGCGACAAGTACCAGCCGGCCGTCAACACGCTGGTGCCGGTGGCGTCGGTGCACGACGTCCGCGCCGTGTTCACCCGGGTCAGCGGTGTCGAGCTGGACCAGGTGCCGTTGACGCCGGTCCCGCGGCGGGCCCGCTGGCTCGACCCGTTCGCGGCGAGCTGGATGGCGGTCGGCCTGGCCGATGGGGTGGCGGTGACCCGGACCGGCTGGCTGCAGCGCAAGACGGCCGTCGTGCCGTTCGCCCGGGTGCAGAGTGTGCGCGCCGTGCAGGGTCCGGTGCAGCGGATGCTCGGCCTGGCCTCGGTGCATGTCGACGGCGCGGTGGGCTCAGCCGGCTGGGTCGCACCACATCGCGACGTCGCCGAGGCGCAGACCCTGGTCCGTGAGCTGTCCACCCGCGCCCAGGCCTTCCGCCACGCCGAGTCCTGACCCCACCCCCCCGGTTTTTTCTGGGACGGGGGCGCCCCGTTCCATACCTATTGGAACGGGGGCGCCCCGTGCCAGAAAAGTTGTGGACCGGATCCACCCACTGATCGGCCGGGCGGCGCCGTGCTCAGAAGGCGTCCGGGGGTGAGTACAGGCCCCACACCTCGCGCAGTGCGTTGCAGACCTCGCCGACGGTCGCGCGAGCGCGCAGCGCCTCCTTCATCGGGTACAGCACGTTGTCGTCGCCCTCGGCCGCCGACCGCAGCGCCGCGAGGTGCTTGTCCACCTCGGCGTTGTCCCGCTCGGCCCGCAGCGTCGCCAGCCGTTCGGCCTGCTCGGCCTCGATCGCCGGGTCGACGCGCAGCGGCTCGTACGGCTCCTCCTCGGCGCTCTGGTACCGGTTCAGCCCCACCACGACCCGCTCGCCGCTGTCGACCTGCTGGGCGATCCGGTACGCCGCCTGCTCGATCTCACCCTTCTGGAAACCGGCCTCGATCGCGGCGACCGCCCCGCCGTACTCCTCGACCCGTGTCATCAGGGCCCGCGCCGCGGCCTCGACCTCGTCGGTCAGCGTCTCCACGGCGTACGACCCCGCGAACGGGTCCACGGTCTTGGTGACGTCGGTCTCGAACGCGATCACCTGCTGGGTACGCAACGCGAGCCGGGCCGCCTTCTCGGTCGGCAGCGCGATCGCCTCGTCGAAGGAGTTGGTGTGCAGCGACTGGGTCCCGCCCAGCACCGCCGCCAGCGCCTGCACGGCCACCCGGACCAGGTTGACCTCCGGCTGCTGCGCGGTGAGCTGCACCCCCGCGGTCTGGGTGTGGAACCGCAGCATCAGCGACTTCGGGTCCTTCGCACCGAACTCGTCCCGCATCACCTGCGCCCAGATCCGCCGGGCCGCCCGGAACTTCGCGACCTCCTCCAGGAACGAGGTACGCGACACGAAGAAGAACGCCAGCCGCGGCGCGAACACATCGACGTCTTGACCCGATGCGATCGCCGCCCGTACGTACTCGATGCCGTCGGCGAGGGTGAACGCGATCTCCTGCGCGGGCGTCGCACCGGCCTCGGCCATGTGGTAGCCGGAGATCGAGATCGTGTTCCACTTCGGGATCTCTGCCTTGCAGTACTGGAAAATGTCGGTGATCAGGCGCAGCGACTGCTGCGGCGGGTAGATGTACGTGCCGCGGGCGATGTACTCCTTGAGTACGTCGTTCTGGATCGTGCCGGTGATCTGGTCGCCGGGGACGCCCTGCTCCTCGGCGACGATCTGGTACATCAGCAGCAGCAACGCCGCCGGCGCGTTGATCGTCATCGAGGTCGACACCTGGTCCAGCGGGATGCCGTCGAACAACACCCGCATGTCGTCGACCGAGTCGATCGCGACGCCCACCTTGCCCACCTCGCCGTGCGCGACCGGCGAGTCGGAGTCGTGACCCATCTGGGTCGGCAGGTCGAACGCCACCGACAGCCCGGCCGTGCCGTGCTCGATCAGCTGGTGGTAGCGCTGGTTGGACTCGACCGCGGTGCCGAACCCGGCGTACTGCCGCATCGTCCACGGCCGCCCGGTGTACATCGACGGGTAGACACCGCGGGTGAACGGGAACTCGCCGGGCTCCCCGAGCCGGGTCGCGGGATCCCAGTCGGCCAGGCTCTCCGGTCCGTAGACCTGCTCGAACGGCAGGCCGGACTCGGTCTCAGCACTCATGCGGGCAGGGTACGGCGATGACGCGGCTCCCGCAGCATGAGATGGGCCACGGTGCCGCGTGCGTGGACGCAAGACTGGAGCCATGTCCACCCTCGACGCACACACCGCAGTCGGCCTCGTCGAGCTCGAGGAGGCGATGGCCGACGGGTGGTGGCCGCTCGAGCACGCCTGGCTCGGCCGCTGGCTGCAGCGCGCGTCGGCGGGGTTCACCGGGCGCGGCAACTCGACGCTCCCACTGGGCGATCCCGGCGTCCCGCTGGTGGTGGCGGTCGACCGCGTCGAGGCCTTCTACCGGTCCCGGGACCTGCGGCCCCGCTTCGCCGTGCCGTCGCCGGTGGTCGGCGACGTGTCGGCCGGACCGCTGGTGGCCGAGCTGCAGCGCCGTGGGTACGCCGCGGAGACACCGACTGTGGTGATGACCGCACCGACGGCGGCGGTCGCCCGCGACACCGACGTGCAGATCCTCGAGCGGCCCGACGACGCCTGGCTGTCGGTGTACCGCTACCGCGACCAGCCGTTGCCACCCGCCGCCGGAGCACTGCTCGTTTCGGCGCAGCACCAGCGGTTCGCCGCCGTCGTCGACGGAGGCGAGACGGTCGCCGTCGGCCGGGTGGCGGTGTCACGGGGCTGGGGCGGCATTACGGCGATGCAGGTGGCCGGCAGTCACCGCGGCCGTGGACTCGCTCGCGACGTACTCGCTGCTCTTGCCGCGCATGCGCTGTCCGCCGGTGCCACCGGCCTGTATCTCCAAGTGGCGTTGGAGAACACCGCGGCCCGCACCCTCTATGCGTCGGCCGGATTCGCCGACCATCACGGCTACCACTACCGGCTGCTCTGAAGACCCAACGACGCGAGCAGGTCGGTTACGGCGGTGGCCACCTGTCGAGGCTCGGCGAGCATGTGCAGATGTCTGCCGGGCAGGGTCCTGACCGGCCAACCATGCTCGCCCGCCTGGTGGCGCTCGTCGGCGTAGGTGTCACCGAATGCGAGGTAGGCACCCGGCGTGTCGGCCCAGCCCGCGCTCACCGGAAGGGTCGTGCGGAAGTACGTCAGGGGGAGGCGAGGCTGCTCACGCTCTACCAGCGTCCGCGCGGCGCGGCTCGGGAAAAGGCCGTCGAGGTCACCGTCCTCCCACCACTGCGTCCAAGGCGGCAGGAGACCGTCCTCGTCTGCTCGCGCCGCCAAGAACTCATCCATCCCGGCGGGCGCGAGTGGGACGGAGCCCGCGTCCGGCGGCAGCGCCGCATCCACGAACACCGTGGCGACCACGTCCCGTTCCGCGATCAGGCGGGGAACATACAGGCCGGCGTTGCTGTGCGGGACCAGCACCACCTCGGCGTCCGTGCGGATCGAGTCGAGGTAGGAACGCAGCACCTCGTCCGGCGTGCTCGGAGCAGCCGGTCCGGCGGCGACGGTCGCCGACCATCCCGCGCGGCGCAGCTGCTTGGCGGCCGGCTGCCACACCGATCGGCCGAGCAGCGGGCTCGGCAGCAGCACCAGCTCGGGAAGCATGCACTCCACCGTATTCACGCCGCTCGTTGACTGGCGCGTTGCGTAGCTCCGGCGTCCGGTTTGTCCCTACGGAACGCGCCAGTCAATGGCGGAGGGCTGACCGGGCGGCGCGAGAGGGATCTCACGTCCTACGCACACGTAGCCGGCGCCCACCGCCGATAGCATGCTGAACAGGTCGGCCAACGCCGTCACGGCCGGCCGACCAACCGTCTCGTAACGGAGGCAGCATTGTGGCCAGCACGCCGGCTGGGACGCTCTATCGGGGCCGCGAAGGCATGTGGTCGTGGGTGGCGCACCGCATCACCGGCGTCCTGATCTTCTTCTTCCTCTTCGTGCATGTGATCGACACCGCCATGGTCCGGGTGTCGCCCGAGGCGTACAACGCGGCGATCGGCGCGTACCAGAACCCCATCGTGGGCCTGATCGAGGTCGGGCTGGTCGCGGCCGTGCTCTTCCACGCCTTCAACGGCCTCCGGGTCGTACTCGTCGACTTCTGGAGCCAGGGTCCGCGTTACCACCGCCAGCTGAGCTGGGCGGTGGTGGGTCTGTGGGCGGCGCTGATGCTGCCGTTCATGTGGCGCCACCTCGGCAACGTCTTCGGAGGGGGGCACTGATGGCGACTCCGCAGGTCCTCGCACCGCGTACGCCGCGCAAGGCCCGCAGCAACTTCGAGCAGAACTCCTGGCTGTTCATGCGGTTCAGCGGCGTGCTGCTGGTCGTGCTGGTGCTCGGCCACCTCTTCATCAACCTGATGCGGGGCGAGGGCATCCACGCCATCGACTTCGCGTTCGTCGCCGGCAAGTGGACCAACCCGTTCTGGCAGACCTGGGACCTGATGATGCTGTGGCTCGCCGAGCTGCATGGCGTCAACGGGCTGCGGACGATCATCAACGACTACGCCGAACGCGACACCACCCGGTTCTGGCTGAAGAGCCTGCTCTACCTGTCGGCCGTCTTCGTCCTCGTGCTCGGCACGCTGGTGATCTTCACCTTCGACCCGTGCCTCGACCCGGCATCCACCCTCGACGTCTGCCAGAAGTGAGGCCCTGAGATGCAGCAGCACAGGTACGACGTCGTCATCGTCGGTGCCGGCGGTGCCGGTATGCGGGCCGCTCTCGAGTCGGGCCAGCGCGCCCGCACCGCCGTACTCACCAAGCTCTACCCGACGCGCTCGCACACCGGCGCCGCCCAGGGCGGCATGTGCGCCGCGCTCGCCAACGTCGAGGAGGACAACTGGGAGTGGCACACCTTCGACACGGTCAAGGGCGGCGACTACCTCGTCGACCAGGACGCCGCCGAGGTGATGTGCAAGGAGGCCATCGACGCGGTCCTCGACCTCGAGAAGATGGGCCTGCCGTTCAACCGCACGCCGGACGGACGCATCGACCAGCGCCGGTTCGGCGGCCACACCCGCAAGCACGGCGAGGCCGCCGTGCGCCGCTCCTGCTTCGCGGCCGACCGCACCGGCCACATGATCCTGCAGACGCTCTACCAGCAGTGTGTCAAGCAAGACGTCGAGTTCTTCAACGAGTTCTACGTGCTCGACCTGCTGCTGACGGAGGGTCGCACGTCCGGCGTCATCGCTTACGAGCTGGCGACCGGCGAGATCCACGTGTTCTCCGCCAAGGCGGTGATCTTCGCGACCGGCGGGTTCGGCAAGGTCTTCCGTACGACCTCCAACGCGCACACGCTGACCGGCGACGGCATGGGCATCATCTGGCGCCGCGGCCTGCCGCTGGAGGACATGGAGTTCTTCCAGTTCCACCCGACCGGGTTGGCCGGCCTCGGCGTACTCCTGTCCGAGGCCGCGCGCGGCGAGGGTGGCATCCTGCGCAACAACGACGGCGAACGCTTCATGGAGCGGTACGCCCCGACCATCAAGGACCTCGCCCCCCGCGACATGGTCGCCCGCGCGATGGCCAACGAGGTCCGTGAGGGCCGGGGGTGCGGCCCGGAGAGCGCATACGTCTACCTCGACCTGACCCACCTGCCGAAGGAGCAGATCGACGCCAAGCTGCCCGACATCACCGAGTTCGCTCGCACCTACCTCGGCGTCGAGCCGTACGACGAGCCGATCCCGGTGTTCCCGACCGCGCACTACGCGATGGGCGGCATCCCCACCAACATCAAGGGCCAGGCGCTGGGCGACGGCTCGGCCGTCATACCCGGGCTGTACGCCGCCGGCGAGGTCGCCTGCGTGTCGGTCCACGGCGCGAACCGTCTCGGCACCAACTCGCTGCTCGACATCAACGTGTTCGGCCGGCGGGCCGGCATCTTCGCCGCCGAGTACGCCAAGACGACCGAGCATCTCGAGCTGCCCGACGCGCCGGAGGCGGCGGTCGTCGAGATGCTCGAAGGCATGCGCGACGCCGGCGGGTCGGAGCGCGTCGCCGCGATCCGGGGCGAGCTGCAGGCGACGATGGACCTCAACGCGCAGGTCTACCGCACCGAAGGATCGCTCAAGCAGGCACTCAGCGACATCGAGGGTCTCAAGGTTCGCTATACGCAGGTTTCCGTGCAGGACAAGGGAAAACGGTTCAACACCGACCTGCTCGAAGCCGTCGAGCTGGGCTTCCTGCTGGAGCTTGCCGAGGTGCTCGTCGTGTCCGCACTGGCGCGGGAGGAGTCGCGCGGCGGCCACTACCGCGAGGACCATCCGACCCGGGACGACGGCAACTTCATGCGCCACACGATGGCCGTCCGCGAGGTCGACTCGGAGGGCGTCCCGACCATCCGGCTCGACTACAAGCCGGTCACCCAGACGCGCTACCGGCCGATGGAGCGTAAGTACTGATGGACGTCACCCTCAAGATCCGGCGCTACAACCCCGAGGTGTCCGAGGACGTCAGGTGGGAGGAGCACACGGTCAGCATGCAGCCGACCGACAAGGTGCTCGACGCGCTGCACAAGGTCAAGTGGGAGATCGACGGTTCGCTCACCTTCCGCCGGTCCTGCGCCCATGGTGTGTGCGGCTCCGACGCGATGCGGATCAACGGCCGCAACCGGCTGGCCTGCAAGACGCTGGTCAAGGACGTCAACCCGGACCAGCCGGTCAGCATCGAGCCGATCAAGGGCCTGCCGGTGCTGAAGGACCTGGTCGTCGACATGGAGCCGTTCTTCGACGCCTACCGGTCGATGCTGCCGTTCCTCGTCACCACCGGCAACGAGCCGACCCGGGAGCGGCTGCAGAGCCAGCAGGATCGGGACCGGTTCGACGACACCACCAAGTGCATCCTGTGCGCGGCGTGCACGACGTCGTGCCCGGTCTACTGGACCGACGGACAGTACTTCGGTCCGCAGGCGATCGTCGGTGCGCATCGGTTCATCTTCGACAGCCGCGACGAGGGCACCGACCAACGGCTCGAGATCCTCAACGACAAGGAGGGCGTGTGGCGGTGCCGCACGACCTTCAACTGCACCGAGGCATGCCCGCGCGGCATCGAGGTCACCAAGGCGATCCAGGAAGTGAAACGGGCGCTGATCTTCCGCCGCTGACCCGCCGACCGGGGCAGAGCACCACCCGCCGGCGCGTCTACGGTACGGCCGGGTTGTTGCCGCCGCTGACCACCACGACGACGGTGTCACCGGGGTGCACGTCGACCCGCCCCGTCATGAGCCCAGCCAGCGCGACGCAGGCTCCTGGCTCGGCCAGCAGTCGACAGCGCTGCCACAGCCACGCCCGCGCCGCGAGGATCTCGTCGTCCGACACCAGCGGCACCTGCACGCCGGCGGCTCGGGCGATCTCGAACGCTGTCCGACCCACCTCGGCCGGCCCGAGGGAGTCAGCCGCCACACCGCCGACCTCGACCGGCACCGGCCGCCCGGCCGCCAACGCGGCGTGCAGGTTGGCGCACCGCTCCGGCTCTACCGGCTGCACCGTTGGGTCCAGCGCGATGGCGAGACCGGAGTACAGCCCACCGCCGCCACAGCCGACGACCACGACGTCGGCATCCGGGACCTGGTCGGCGAGCTCGAGACCGAGTGTCCCCTGGCCGCAGATCGTGCCGGCCTGCTCGTACGGATGGATCAGCGCGACGCCGTGCTCCTCGGCCCAGGCCATCCCGACCTTGAAAGCGTCGGCCACCACGCCGTCGACCACATGGGCCGTGCCGCCGTACCCGCGTACCCGGTCGATCTTCTCCGGCGTGGCCAACGACGGCACGAAGACGTCGGCCGCGATGCCGACATGGGCCGCCGCCCACGCCACGGCCGCCCCGTGGTTGCCACCCGACACAGCCGCGACGCCGGCTGGCAGCGGGTCGGCCGTCAGCACGGAGTTGAGCGCCCCGCGTGCCTTGAACGACCCGGTGTGCTGGAGCAGCTCGAGCTTGAGTGCGACCCGTGCGGGCACGCCGAGCTCGTCGCCGTGGATCTCCAGGACAGGGGTACGTCGTATGCCGGTGTGGATGCGGACCTGGGCGGCCTCGACGTCGGTGCGGGTCAGCGTCAGCGGGATGTTCACCGGGCCATTCTTGCCGACCGGTGAACAGCAACGCCGCGAACGACCGGAGCTCAGCGCATCACGAACGCCGCGATCGCGGCCGGGACGACGCCGAGCACGAGCCAAGGCGACAGCGGCGAACGGCGGTGGACGAGCAGCATGCCGGCGATCGTCGCGACGCCGACCACCGCGGACATGCCGGTGAGCCCGATGGCAGCCGACCGACGCCCGGGATCGTCGACCGTCAGCGCCCCAGTGATCGCCAGTGCCACCGTGGGAGCCAGCCCGACGACCAGCACGATCAGCGACGCGACCCATTGCTGAACCTTCTCGATCTCCACGCGCACATGATGCTGCCTACCGGCCAGGAGTACCTAACGAGGGGACTGGGTGTCTGTGTCACGAGTGGGCCGCGAGGGCCATCGGCATCAGCGGATCCGTGCAGCTGCGCACCCACCGGCCCGGGTGAACCCCACCCCACCCCCTTCGCACCGAGGTTGCACGTATGCACACCCAACTCGCCACCGACCTGGCCCACCAGAAGCACGGCAGGTCTGGAGGTGCACGCTCGGTGTCGAGTCGGGTCAGGCTCGGCGCCGCAGGATGGACGCCAGGCCCGCTGACACCGCCCCGATCGCCACCCCGCTGGCGAGGCTGATCCGGTCGACCCGGCGCTGTCGCTGTGACTCCCGCATCGCCGCCGCGAGCGGCCGCGCACCGGAGACCGCGACGTACTGCACCCCCGCATCGAGCTCGCGCGCCTGCGCCTCGACCGCACGCTGGGCCGCGGCGACCGGGTCGGTGTAGGCCCAGGCCGCGCCGAGCATGGTCACCCGCGAGAAGTAGTTGATCCACACGAGCAGCACCAGCGAGATCCCGAGTACGGCGGCCGCCGGGCTGCTCGACGCCTGGGCGATCAGCAGCCAGGCCAGGTTCTTCAGCACCTCGAAGCCGATGCCGGCCAGCACCGCGCCCTTGAGCACGGCGCCGCGCGGGAGCTGCGGGTTGGCCAGCAGCCGGTACATCACGAAGAACAACGCGGTGCTCGCGGCCAGGCCGAGCAGCACCGCGAGCGCTCGGAACAACAGCCCCATCCCGGCGACAGCGTCGAGCTGCAACCAGCCGAGGATCGTCTCCAGGACCGTCGCGACGAGCCCGGTCAACGCCACGGAGACGATCAGCGTGACTCCGATCGCCGCCAGCACCACCAGGTCGACCGCCTTGCCGAGCACGAGGTTGCGCTTCGCAGCGGCGGGTACGACGAACGCCTGCTGCAGCGCCGCCCGCATGCCCGACAGCCAGCCGAGTCCGGAGTACAGCAGGCCGATGAGCCCGATCAGCCCGGCCGCGCCGCCGGCATTCTTGAACGTGTCGATGCTGATCTGCCCAGGCTGGTCACCGATCAGGCCGGGCAGCACGTCGGTGATGGCCGTGACGAGGTCCTGTTCGGCGTTCGGGTACACCGTCGCCACCCACCCGACGACGAAGAACCCGAGGGCGAGGATCGGGAAGAAGGACAGGAACCCGAAGAACGTCACCGCGCCGGCGAGCACCGTGCCCTGCATCGCGCCGTAGTGCTGCACGGTCCGTACCACGTGCTCGACGAACGGGCGACGCTCGCGCAGCCGCGCGAAGCGCTCCTTGACCACTGCCACCAACCCCGAGTCCTGTGCCATGTCAGCACCTCTACCCGTCAACGGCGGACAACACGCCCTGGCCAGAACGGGGCGGCGGCACGGGTGCACCTCGCAGGCACACCCCACCCGGTCCTCGTACGCCCCGCGCCTTGCAAGAGTTGGGGCGTACGTGGAACACGCGGTTACGCCTCGTTCCCGGGCGGCGAACGCGGTGACGCCTCGTTCCCGGGTCAGCCCTTGAGGACGAACTCCCGCGACGGTCGCCAGACGCCGTCCTCGTCGTGGGTGTACAGGTGGAACGAGCCGACCTCGAACGAGCAGTCGAAGCCCGCCAGCGCCTCGAACGCCCGGTCGAGCGAGGCCTCGTCGAGGTCGTGCGCGACGGTCACGTGGGGGTGGTACGGGAACCGCAGATCCTGGCTGAGCCGGCCCTGCCGTACCCGCCCGGCCAACACCTCGCAGGACGAGATGCCCACCGCCACCACGACGAACACCACCGGCGAGACCGGCCGAAACGTCGCGGTCCCGCGCAGCCGGAGACGGAACGGAGCATGCGAGCTCGCGACCAAGTCGAGATGCTTCTCGACCTGGTCGAGGTCGGTGTCGTCGATGTCGGTCGGCGGCAGCAGGGTCACGTGCGAGGGGATCGCCACGGCCTGAGGGTCACCGAACGACTCCCGATGCTCCTGGAGCTCGCTGCCGTACGGCTCAGGGATGGCGATGGCAACGCCGATCGTTCGCACGCGCGGAACCCTACCCGTCTCAGTGCACCGGCGGAACGAAGCCGAGGCGCTCGTAGACAGTAGCCAACGTCACCGCGGCCACCTCCCGGGCCCGCTCGGCACTGGCCGACAACGCCCGCTCGAGCTCGGCCCGGTCGTCGAGCAACTCCCGCGTCCGGTCCCGGAACGGGGTCACGAAGTCGACGACCACCTCCGCCAGATCCTTCTTCAGGTCGCCGTACCCACGGCCGTCGTAGGCCTTCACCAGCTCGTCGATCCCCCGGCCGGTGAGCGCGGAGTAAATCGTCAGCAGGTTGGAGATGCCCGGCTTCGCCGCTTCGTCGAACGTCACCTCACGACCGGAGTCGGTGACCGCGGACCGGATCTTCTTCGCGGACCGCGCAGGGTCGTCGAGCAGCTCCACGATGCCGGCCGGCGAGGACGCCGACTTGCTCATCTTCGCGGTCGGGTCCTGCAGGTCGACGATCTTGGCCGTTTCCTTGACGATGTACGGCTGGGGCAGCGTGAACGTCGGCCCGAAGCGATGGTTGAACCGCCCTCCGAGGTCACGGGTGAGCTCGAGATGCTGCCGCTGGTCCTCGCCGATCGGCACCTGGTTGGTCTGGTACAGCAGGATGTCGGCAGCCTGCAGGATCGGGTACGTGAACAACCCGACCGTCGCTCGGTCGGCGCCGCCCTTGGCCGACTTGTCCTTGAACTGGGTCATCCGGCTGGCCTCGCCGAACCCGGTGAGGCAGCTCAGCACCCAGGCCAGCTGGGCATGCTCGGGAACCTGTGACTGCACGAACAGCGCCGCTCGCTTCGGGTCGATCCCGGCGGCGATCAGCTGCGCGGCGGACACGAGTGTGCGCTCGTGCAGCACCGCCGGGTCGTGCTCGACCGTGATCGCATGCAGGTCGACGATGCAGTAGAACGCGTCGTGGTCGTCTTGCAGCGCAACCCACTGCCGCAGCGCGCCCAGGTAGTTGCCGAAGTGGAACGAGTCGGCGGTCGGCTGGATGCCGGAGAGCACGCGGGGCCGCGCGGCAGCGGGGGATGCTGAGGACATGGCGGGCATTCTGCCAGCCACCCAGTCACGGCTCTCCGCGGGCTCAGTCCGGGTTCGGCGGTGGTGTCGGTGCGGTGTGGTTCGCTCCTCCTGTGTCAGCTGTCGGCGCGAGGCCCCGGCCGCCCATGAGCAACCGCGTGACGCCCATGGGGGATATCGTCGCGATCCCGCTGCGCGGTGCGTGGCTCGGCAACCGCGGCATTCTCCACCGCGACACCGCGGTCGTCCGGTTCCACGCCAGCGCGTTGTGGATCACCTGCGCACTCAGCCACCGGGGCTGGCGGTTGCCGCAGTGGCAGCCCGGCCATTTCACCGTGCTGTTCTTCCACGACGAGGCGGTGTCGCTCGCCGCCGGCCATCGGCCCTGTGCGCTGTGCCGCCGCGGCGACTACCTCGCGTACCGGGACGCGTGGGCCGCCGGTCAGCGCGTCGCCGTGCCGTTGGCGAAGGAGATGGACCGGCAGCTGCACGGCGAGCGGATCGTACGCGGCACCCACCGCCGTCGGCTGCACGAGACGGCGTGGCGTGACGTGCCGGCGGGCGCGTTCGTGCTGCTGGACGGCGGACCGGCCCTGGCACTGGTCGATGCCGTCGTGCCGTGGACAACCAGGGGGTACGCCGACGCACTTCGCCGGCCGCCCACCGGCTCGGCCGACCTGATCACGCCGCCAGCGTCGGTGGCGGCGCTGCGCTCGGGCTACCGGCCGCAGATCGACCCCGCGGCGCTGAGCGGTGGAGGGGCGGCGGACACCGAGGTTCGATAGGCCGGCGATGCAACGGTCCAGGGGGCGGACCTGGCAGCCGCTTACCGCGCGCGACTGATCCGACCCGCTCCCGGTCAGCCGCCGGCGCGGGCCTGCTCCTGGTCGGTCGGCTTGGGGTCCGGTTGCGGCTCGCCGTCGGCGACCTGTTCCGTCAGCTGCTCCTCGGCGCGGGGCTGCTCCGGCTCACCCTCGGCCGCGGGCT